>NZ_CP116005.1:333333-666666 GCF_027941835.1 Sphingosinicella microcystinivorans | reverse complement strand
ATAGGTGGACTCGATGACGAGGATGTCGGCGTCCTCGATGGGTGTCGGGTCGCGCAATATCGGGCGTCCCGGCTGGCCAAGGTCGCCACTGAATACCAGTTTCGTCGGGTAGCCATACTCGGTGACCCAGACTTCGATAATGGCCGATCCGAGGATGTGTCCGGCATCGCGAAAGCGTGCGCGCACCCCGACACGGGGCGCGAACTCCCGGTCGTATTCGATGCCTCGTACTTGTTGCAGGCATTCGCGCGCATCCTGCAGCGTGTACAGCGGCGGCAGCGCATCCTCTCCACGGGATCTTTTGGCACTGCGTTTTGCATCGCTCTCCTGGATGTGTGCGCTATCGGGCAGCATCACGCCCAGCAGATCAACCGTAGCGGGAGTGGCGTAGATGGCTCCTTTGAACCCAGCGCGCGTGAGTTTGGGCAACAGTCCGCTATGGTCGATATGGGCATGGGTCAGGAGCACGAAGTCGATCAACGCCGGATCGAACGTGAACGGCTCGCGATTGCGCGCCGCCGCCGTGCGCCCGCCCTGAACCATGCCGCAATCCACCAGGAAGCGCAGGTTGAGCGCCTCCACCAGGAAGCACGATCCGGTGACTTCACGCGCAGCGCCCAGAAAGTTCAGTTTCATAGGATGCTCACTCGGGTTATTTCTTTTGCATCGGGCAGGTGCTCACGCCGAGCAGGCGGTAACCTAGGCAGCGACCCGCCAGGCCGGTGATCAACGGCATGATTCCAATGAGCCCCAGCCAGCGCCACGGTGAATCCAGCCACAACGGCAAGCTGAGCAGGATCAGGCCGATGACGACGCGCGCGATGCGGTCGAGATTTCCTACGTTGATTTGCATGGTGATCTCCTTTCGTTGAATCAAGGAACTGAGGGTGCTGCGAGCACAGTTGCGATCGGCTTCAGGGCTGGATTCGTGGTTTGCGATGTCATTGCAGGTGCATCCCAGCCACCACCAAGCGCCTTGTACAGCGCCACCAACTGCACCGCGGCGCTGGTATGCGCGCGGGCGGCCGCGGTCTCGGCGTCGTGCAAGCTGCGCTGGGCGGCCAGCAGTTCCACCAGTGCAACATCGCCCGCGGCGTAGCGGGCCTTGGCGTAGCCGTAGCTGGTTCGTGCCGCGTCCAAGGCCATGGCGCGGCGCTCCAATGTGTCCAGCCCGCCGTGATAGTCGCCAAGCGCACGCTCGGCGTCGCCCAGCGCCGCCAGCACCGCCTGCTCATAGGCCAGCGCAGCCTGCTGCTCGGCTGCCTCACGTGCCCGGATTTCAGCGCGCACGCGGCCGCCGTCGAACAGGCGCCAGGAAATCAGCGGCAGGATGGAAAAACGTGAGCTGGATGCATCGAACCAATCGCCCGTGCTGAGCGCCTGAAACCCGCCTCCAACACCGATGGAGAGCTTGGGGAAGAGCTCGGCCGTGGCCACGCCGATGTCAGCGGAACTTGCTGCCAGTCGCCGTTCCGCAGCCAGCACGTCAGGGCGTCGGCGCAGCAGGTCGGCACGCTCGCCCACCGGCAAGGCACGCAGCGTGCACGGTGCCAATGGGCCGTCGAGCAATGCCAGTTCACGCTCGGGCGGGGAGCCTAGCAGCACACCCAGGCCAAGCACCGCGGCGCGCTGGCGTGCCTGGATGTCCGGCAGCAGCGCGTTGACGGCGGTCCACTGCGCGTAGGCCGCCTCTACATCGGCGGCGGATGCGTCGCCCAATGCATGCCGCAGGCGCACCAACTCCAAGGTCTGCTGCAGCGTGTCCAGCGTGGCTTGTTGCGCATGCAGCTCGTATCCAGCGCCAACGGCAGTGAACCAGGTGCGCGCAACCTCGGCCGCGACGCGCATGCGCACACCCTGTGCTTCGACTTCGGTGGCTTGCAGGCGGGCGCTGGCGCCTTCCAGGGCGCGGCGCTTGGCGCCGAATAGATCGGCCTCCCAGGCCGCATCGAAACCTGCGTCGTAAATGGTCTGGGTGGCGTCAAGGCCGGGAATCGAGCCCACGGGCAAGGGGCCGTTTTCGCTTTGACGACGCCGATTGACGCTGGCTCCTGCGCTAACGGTGGGAAGCCGATCTCCCGCCACACGGTCGCGTAGGGCGCGCGCCTCGTCGATGCGTGCCGCGGCTTGGCGCAGATCCAGGTTCTGTGCCAGCGCCGCGCCCATCAGACGGTCAAGGATGGGATCGTCGAGTGCAGACCACCAACGGGCCAGGTCTGCGGACTGCGATTCGCTCGCCAGAGGCAAGGTCCAGCCGTTGCCGATGTCCACCGGAGGCGGCTCGCGGTAGTCGGGGCCCACGGTCGCACAGGCGGTCAGCAGCGCGCAGGACAGGGCCAGCGCGAGCGGGCGCAAGCGCCTGGACGTCGGCTGTGCGGCTGGCGTGCGCGAGGAGAGGTGGCGGGTTTTGGTTTTCATTGCAGGCGTCCTCGGACGAATACGGTGGCCATCGTCAGCGTGGCGAGGGCGATGACCGCCAACGGCCAGAGGCTGGCGAGAATGTCGCCGGGCGGCATGGCCTTGAGGAAGCTGCCTTCGACGATGATGAGGAAGTGGGTCAGTGGAATGGCCTGGGCCATCCATTGCAGGACGAGGGGCATGTTTTCCACCGGCGTCGCAAAGCCTGACATCAGCACCGCCGGCACGCCGATGGCGAACGCACCCAGGATGGCCTGCTGCTGCGTCATGCTGACTGCGGAAATCATCAGGCCGATGCCGACCACCGACAGGATGAACAGCACCAGGCTGGCGAGCAGCAGTGCGAACGAGCCGGTGAACGGAATGCCGAACAGGAACACGCCTGCGCTGATCATGAACAGGCCGAGTAGCGTGCCGATCGCCAGTGCCGGCAACGACTTGGAAATAATGATTTCCGGCGTGGAGGTGGGCGACACCAGCAGCTGGTCGAAGGTTCCAAGCTCGCGCTCGCGCGCGATCGACAGCGAGGTGATGAGCAGCGCGCTGAACAGTGCCAGGATGCCGGTCAAGCCGGGCACGATGAACCAGCGGTAGACCAGGTTCGGGTTGAACCAGTGGCGCACGACCACCGGCGTCGGTGCCTGCGCGTCGGGCACAACCTCGGCGCCGACGTCGGCGGCAATGGTGGACAGGTAGGCCACGGTGATCTGGCCCGAGTTGCTGCGGCGGCCATCGACCACCACCTGTGCCTTGCCACTGCCACCGGCGGCGATGGTGCGCGAGAAGTCCACCGGAATGGCGAGTGCGGCGATGACCTCGCCCCGGTCGATCATCTCGTGCAACTGCCGCTGGCTGTCCACATGCCGGACGTGGGTGACGAAGCGGGCGCTGTCCAGGCGCTGCACCAGTTCGTGCGACCAGCGTCCGGCGTCCTGGTTGTAGACGGCGATGTCGACGTTGCGCACTTCCAGCGTCGCGGCAAAGGCGAATACCAGCAATTGCAGGATGGGCGGCACGAACACCACCATGCGGCTGCGCGGGTCGCGCAGCACGCTCAGCACTTCCTTGATGAATTGGGCGCGCAGGCGGGTGAACGAGAAGGCGGAGGTCAACATGGCTTCACTCCAGGTTCTTGCGCGTGGCGCGCTTGGCGATGATGAAGAACACAGCCCCGATCGCCGCCATGGCTGCCAGATTGGGCAGGAATACGGCCCAGATGTCGCCGGCGAGAAACACGGTTTTGAGCGAGTCGACGAAGTAGCGCGCCGGAACCGCTCGGGTGATGGCGCGGATCGGCGCCGGCATGGCATCGATCTCGTACAAAAAGCCCGACAGCATGAAAGCCGGCAGAAAGCCCGTGAACAGCGCAATCTGCGCCGCCAGGAACTGGTTACGCGCCAGGGACGAGATCAGCAGACCCTGGCCCAGCGCCGGCACCATGAACACGGCGGACAAAAGCAGCAACGCCGCCAGCGAGCCACGCATCGGGACGCCGAACACGAACACGGCCAGTGCGGCCGCGCCCAGTGTGGACAGCATGCCGAGCACGAAGTACGGCAGCAGCTTGCCGATCAATATCTCCGCCACCGAGGCCGGCGTGGAGAGCACCGCCTCCATGGTGCCGCGCTCCCATTCGCGCGCCACCACCAGCGCGGTCAACATGGTGCCGATGATGGTCATGACGATGGCAATCGCGCCCGGAATCAGCGCGCGCCGGCTTTCCAGCTCGGGGTTGAACCAGTAGCGCGGCTCCAGCACGACGGACTGCGCGGGTGCTGCGACATCCAGCCCGGCGCGCCACGTCTGCACCACGCCGCGAGCGTAGTTTTCGACATAGTTGGCGGTGTTGGGGTAGGAGCCATCGGTGACGATCTGCACCAGCGGCTCGCTGCCGCGCTGGGCCAAGCGTTGTTCGAAATCCTGCGGAATGACGACGTAGCCGCGCAGCGCACCGGAGACGAGCTGCTCGGCCACTTCGCGGCGATCATGGGCGAAGTGCACATCGAGGAAGCGCGTCCCGGAAAACGCCGCCGCCAGTTCCTGCGCTGCCGCACCGGGCGACTCCAGCACGACACCGACACGAACATCCTTCGCATCCAGCGACACTGCATAGGCAAACAGCAGCAGCAACACCACCGGCAGCACGAAGGCGATCAACAAAGTGGATGGGTCACGCAACGCCTGATAACTTTCCTTGGTGACCAAGGCCACCAGGCGCCGCAGGTCAAAACGGCGCAAGTCGCCCTGCATCGGGCCAGCGCCGTCCTTGTGTTTCTCAACGACGTTCATGCGGCAACCTCCATCTCACGGTCGGCAGACTCCACCAGGTGAATGAAGGCGTCCTCCATGGTCGGGTCGGGATGTTCGGCATTCGCGGCGGCACGCTTGAGCGCATCGGGCGTGTCGAGCGCGATCAGGCGCGCGCGAGAGAGCATGGCGACGCGGTCGCAGTATTCGGCCTCGTCCATGAAGTGGGTGGTGACCATGATGGTCACGCCCTTGCGCGCCAGGCCGTTGATGTGGGTCCAGAATTCGCGCCGGGTGATCGGATCCACGCCCGAAGTAGGCTCATCCAGGAACAACACGGGAGGCCGATGCATGAGCGAGCAGGCCAGCGCCAGGCGCTGTTTGTGCCCCAGCGGCAGGGAATCTGGCGTGGCGGACAACCAGTCGCCCAGATCGAAGGTTTCGATCATTTCCCCGATGCGCTCGCGCCGGGTGTTGCCCTCCAACCCGTAGACGCCGGCCGAGAACTCCAGGTTCTGCTGCACCGACAGCAGGCCGTAGAGCGAGAATTTCTGCGCCATGTAGCCGAGCCGGCTCTTGGCCGCGCCGGTGGCGCGGCGCAGATCGTGCCCCACCACGTGCGCCTCGCCCGCAGTGGGTTTCAACAGGCCGCACAGCATCTTGAAGGTGGTGGACTTGCCGGCGCCATTGGGGCCGAGCAGACCGAAGATTTCGCCTTTGCGCACCTCGAAGCTGACCTGGTCGGTGGCGGTGAACTCGCCGAAGCGCTTGGTGAGATTGCGGCAGGAGACGGCAATGTCCGAGCCCAGTTCGACCGGTGACAGGCGTTCGGCCAGTGTCGAAGTGCCGCCGGGGCCGCCACCGAGGAGATCGATGAAGGCGTCTTCGAAGCGCGCGGGCACCCGGGCCAGCTGCACTTGGGCACGATCAGCCAGCGACTGGATTTGGCTTGCCTGCGCACCCTCGCGCAGTACCACGCGCACGCCGGCGCCCTGGATCACGCCATCGCTCACGCTCTCCAGATCGAGTGCCTCGGTCAGAACCGCCCGGCGCTCGGCGCCGACGTTTTCCAGGCGGAAGCTGCGGCCTTCGAGCTGCGCGGTCAGTGCTTGCGGCGGGCCATCGAACAAGAGCTGCCCCTGGTTCAGCAACAGCACGCTCTCGCAGCGCTCGGCCTCGTCCAGATAGGCGGTAGACCAGACCACGGCCATGCCCTCATCGGTCAGTGCCTGCACCATGCGCCACAAATCCTGGCGGCTGACCGGGTCAACGCCCACGCCGGGCTCGTCCAGCAGCAGCACCTTGGGCCGCGCCATGAGCGCACAGGCCAGGCCAAGCTTCTGCTTCATGCCGCCGGAGAGCTTGCCGGCCAAGCGCTTCGTAAAAGGTCCCAGCCGCGTGAAGTCCAGCAACTCGGCAAATAGATCGGCATTGCGATCCGCATCCATGCCGCGCAGCTGCGCATACAGGCGCATGTTCTCCATCACCGACAGGTCTTCGTACAGGCCGAAGCGCTGTGGCATGTAGCCGCTGGCCACGTGAATGGCGTCGTTGTCCTTGACCACGTCATAGCCGGCCAGGGTGACGCGGCCGGCATTGGGCACCAGCAGGCCGGTCAGAATCCGCATCAGCGTCGTCTTGCCGGCTCCGTCCGGGCCGACCAGACCCGTCAGCCGCCCATAGTGGATGTGCGCGCTCAAGTTCCGCAGGGCCTGCACCTTGCCGAAATGCTTGTCCACGCCTTCGATAACGACGGCGGCGACATCGGCGCTCGCGCTCGTCGGCGTGGCAGTCATGGCTGCGTTTGCCTGCATCTCAACGTTCTCCCACGCGCGTGCTGGAGGCTGGTTTGGCATCGACCGCGATCGTCACCGGCATACCCTGACGCAAGGCGGCGTCGCTGTCGGCCTCGTCAATGACGATGCGCAGGCGATACACCAGATCCGTGCGCAAGTCCGTCGTCTCCACTGTCTTGGGCGTGAATTCGGCGCGCGGCGAGATGAAACCGATCTGGCCGCGATAGATCTTTTCCCCGGAATCGCTCTTGACGTGCACCGCCGTGCCCGGTGCGATGCGGCCCAGATCCCGCTCGCCCACGTAGGCGCGCACGTACACGGGCTTGTCCAGGCTCAGGCTGTAGACCGCACTCTGGCTGGCCACCATGCTGCCGGGTTCACGCACCCGCGCGATGATGGTTCCATCGCTGGGTGCCATGAGTTCAGTGTCCGCCAGAGATGTAGTGGCTTGCGCTGCGGCTGCCTGCGCCGCTGCAAGGCGAGCCTCTGCTGCGGCAATGTCTTCCTTGCGAAAGCCTTCGGATGCTTGCGACAGGGCGGCCTTGGCTGATTCGACGCCCGCAACCGACTGATCTCTTGCGGTGCGGGCAGCATCGACCGTGCGCTGGCTGCTTGCACCCGACGCCAACAGGCTGCTCTGGCGCTGAAAGTTGCGCTCGGCATCGAGGGCGAGCGCCTGCGCTTTCTTAAGCGCCTCGCGTGCCTGGGTGATTTCCTGAGGTCGCAGGCCGCGGCGCAGCTTGGTCAGCTCCGCCTGCGCCACCTGTACCTGGGCTTGTGCGGCTGCAAGGGCGTCTTGATATGGCTGCGCGTCGAGCGTGGCCAGGCGCGCGCCGGCAGTGACGGAATCACCCTCGTCAAAAGCCATCTGCGTGACGCGCCCGGGCTGGCGGAAAGCCAATTGAACCTCGCGGATGTCGACGTTGCCGTAGAGGCGCAATGCATCTTGATTGTCATGGCCGCGCGTGAACCAGAACGCCAGTGCACCGCCAAGAACGAGCAGGGCAACAATGATCACGACCCAACGGGTTTTTTTTGTAGAGAGGTTCGGAGTTGTCATGGATGGGTTTCCACTAAAAAAAGATGCTCACTGCTCGCGCGTGGCCGGTGCATTCGCCGTTGATCGACGCCAAGCAATGGCCGCGATGCCGACCCACACCAGCGTGCGCAGCGTCATGGCAATGACCGTGCGCCGCTCCCAGGCGCCGCCGAGCGCCACATGCACTCCGAAGGCCAGGAATACGAGTGCCGTCGCAACTGCGATGGCCATGGCCAGCCATGTGGCCCAGCGCCGACGCATCCACAACCCGACGCCAGCGATGACGTAGGCGAACCCGGCCAGAAAGTTGAACCAAAGCACGAAGGGCACATAGCTTCCGGCCGCGTCACGCCCTGCACCGTCATAAAACAGGACGGCGCCGCCTTCCCGGATGGTCATCAGGCCAAAACCGATGGCAATCAGGGCGATCACACGCATCCAGATGCCGCGCCCGTTGTGTGCTGTCATGTTCATTGCTCCCGGTTCTTCGGAGGGTTTGCTGGATCGTCGTGCCGTTTGAGGACTGGACGGGTGCTTCATGTGCCGCTTTCGATGCCACGGCGATAGATGGCGAACACGGCGGGCGCATCGCGACGAATCCGACTGACCTTGCCGGCCAGCAGGGACTGCATGACCAGCCCCTGGATCGTGCCGATGAACAGCACGGCGGCGGCATCCACGTCCAGATCCGCATCCAGCTCGCCCTGCGCCTTGCCCGCTTCCATCAGGCGGCGCAGGCGCTGCTCGTACTGGCGGATCAGGGTTTGCACCATGCGCTTGGCGAGCGTCTCGCCAGAGCGCTGCAACTCTCCGAACAGCATGCGTGGCACGCCCGGGTGCTTGGACACGAAGTCGATGTGCGTCATGAACATGGCTTCGAGCGCCGCGCCAGGAGATGCGGCGCCTTCGGCCGCCTTGTCCACGCTGACCAGAAGGCGTTCGCCGACCCAGGACATCGTGGCTTCCACGATGGCTTCCTTGTTGGGGAAGTGACGAAACAACGCGCCCTGCGTCAAGCCCATTCGGTCGGCAATCGCCGTGGTCGTGATCTCGGCCGGGTTTTGCTCGGCTGCCAGATCAACCACGGCTTGCACTGTGGCCGCGCGCCGATCTTCGGCGGACAGGTACTGGGGGCGTTGGCTCACGATTCAGACTCCATGTAGTAAGTGATCTATTACTATCGTAACACGTAAAATGACCATGACGCAAGATCGGAAACTTGTCGGATGAGACAGAACTGCGGGCCTTTCATACGGAGAGCGGATCGGTCAACTTGATGCAACTCAAGAAGCTGGATCCCATATCAGGCAGATCGGAAGATGCGTGATCGTTGGGCCTGGAGCTTCAGCTGCGGCAGTGATTGCGTTTGTGAAGGCTGAAAAAACTTTGCGCCCCTGCGGAAGGCTTGCAACTTTTCCTGCGAGCGATAAGATAGTAATATGTTACTCGCTAAATGAAAGGCTGGAAATGAGCAACGTCGCAATACATGGCAGGGCCGATCTGACGCAGCCCGAAGCCTGTCGCCCTGACGCCCTGGATACGCTTGCGAATGCTTGGCGGGCGCGCAGCACGGGGGGGTTGTCACCGGCGGCCGGCCTGCTGGCTTGGTACGACTGGGCGCTGCACCTGAGCCTTTCGCCAGGCAAGCAACGCAGCTTGATCGAAAAGGGCTTGCACAAACAGCAACGCCTTGCGCGCTATGCCTTGCGTGTTGCCAGCGCGCACGATTGCCCGACCTGCATCGAGCCCCTGGAGCAGGATCGGCGCTTTGCCGCCCCGGCTTGGCAGCAGTGGCCCTTCAACGTGATTCACCAGGGTTTTTTGCTCCAGCAGCAGTGGTGGCACAACGCCACCACGGGCGTGCGTGGCGTGTCGCGCCATCACGAGAACATGGTCACGTTCGCTGGGCGGCAGTGGCTGGACATGTGGTCGCCTTCGAATTTCATCTGGACCAACCCCGAGGTGCTGCACGCCATCACGCAAAGCGGTGGCGCAAACCTGTGGCGCGGCGCCGTGAACTTCCTTGACGATGCGCGACGCCTCGCGCTCGACGATGCGCCAGCAGGGGTCGAAGGGTTCGAGGTGGGCAAGGACGTGGCGATCACTCCAGGCAAGGTGGTGTTTCGAAACCACCTGATCGAGTTGATTCAGTACTCACCCACGACGCCGGATGTGCATGCGGAGCCGGTACTGATCGTGCCGTCCTGGATCATGAAGTACTACATCCTCGACCTGTCGCCGCACAACTCGATGGTGAAGTACCTGGTCGATCAGGGGCACACGGTGTTCATCCTTTCATGGAAGAACCCGACGGCGGCCGATCGCGACCTCGGTCTGGAGGATTACCGCTGGCTGGGGGTCATGGACGCGTTGGATGCGGTCACGGCCATCGTGCCCGAGCGCAAAGTGCAAGCAGTGGGCTATTGCCTGGGCGGCACCTTGCTCACGATCGCCGCCGCCGCGATGGCGCGCGATGGCGACGAGCGGCTGCAAAGCCTGACGCTGTTGGCGTCGGAGATCGATTTCCGCGAATCGGGCGAGATCGCGCTCTTCATCGACGACAGTCAACTGGCCTGGCTTGAAGCCGGTATGTGGGACAAGGGCTATCTCGACGGCAGGCAGATGGCCGGCGCGTTCCAGATGCTCAACTCGCGCGACCTGATCTGGTCGCGACGGGTGCGTGAATACCTGTTGGGTGAGCGCCAGACCTTCAATGACCTGATGGCCTGGAATGCCGACGTGACCCGCATGCCGTACCGCATGCACAGCGAGTACCTGCGGCGCTTGTATCTGGACAACGACCTGGCCGAGGGGCGCTACCGCGTCGGCGGGAGACCCGTGGCGCTGGCCGACATCGAGGTGCCCATGTTCATCGTCGGCACGGTGCGCGATCACGTCGCTCCCTGGCCATCCGTGTACAAGATGCATCTGCTCAGTGATGCGGAGCTGACCTTCGTGCTGACCAGCGGCGGGCACAACGCCGGCGTCGTCAGCGAGCCAGGGCACCCCCGGCGCAGCTTCCAGATTGCGACCCGTGCCGCTGGCGATCGCTATATCGATCCGCAATTGTGGCGTGCCGAGACCCCGCTGAACGAAGGCTCCTGGTGGCCGGCATGGCAGCAATGGTTGGCCGGGCGCTCGGCCGGGCGCGTCGCTCCGCCTGCCATGGGCGGGACGCAACCACCGCTTGGCGATGCGCCGGGAACCTATGTGGCCATGCGATGACATGGCAAAACGCGTCCACGAACACATCACTCAACTTTCATCGGGTCGTTGCGCAGGCATGGCCCACACCCGCCCCAGAGGGGCACATCACCACCGTGGAGAATTGAAATGAACAACGAACTGCCCATCCAACTCTACAAGGCCAATGCCGAGTTGCAGCTTCAGATCACTCGCTTGCTGCAAGAAAGCGGCCACCACTGGTTCGAAGCCATGCAACAGCTCAGTGCTGGCGGCGTGCTGGAGACCACCTCGCGCATCCAGAACCTCCAACAGGCGGCGGACTGGCAGGCGCTTGCCACCTTGCCATCCGAGGTGTTCTGGCGATTGTGTCAGGGCCGTATGGGCGATACACAGGCGGTCGGCCAGGCTGCTGCCAAGAGCCAGGCGGCATTCGCTGATGGCCTGCGCGAGGCGCTGACGACCTGGCAGGCATCCGTCTCCGAAGTATTCGGCGCCAGCGGTGGCACAGCCTCTTTCGCGCAGTTTTGTCAGCAATGGACGCAGCCCTGGAGCGCGCCAGGCGCCGCGCCTCAGGGCAAGGCCAAAAAGTAAGGAGGTGCACATGAGCAGTTCCGGACGAACCGCCCTGGTCACTGGCGGCAATCGCGGTCTTGGCGCGGCCATTGCCCGCGCCCTGGACGACGCGGGCCACCGCGTCATCATCACGCACACGCCCGGCAACGATAAGGTCGCTGCCTGGCTCGACGCGCAGGACACCAAAGGCTACCGGTTCGTGGCCTACGGCGTCGATGTCGGCGACTGGGAATCGACCCAGGCTTTGGCGCGTCAGATTCAGGCGGACGGCTACCACGTTGACATCCTGGTGAACAACGCCGGCATCACCCGTGACGCGACCTTGCGCAAGATGGACAAATCCGGCTGGGACGCCGTGCTGCGCACCAACCTGGACTCCATGTTCAACGTCACCAAGCCGTTCATCGACCCGATGGTGGAGCTTGGCTGGGGACGCATCATCAATATCTCGTCGATCAACGGCAGCAAGGGCCAGTTCGGCCAGACCAATTACTCGGCGGCCAAGGCCGGCGTGCACGGCTTCACCAAGGCGCTGGCGCAGGAGGTGGCGCGCAAGGGCGTGACGGTCAACACCGTCTCGCCGGGCTACCTGGCCACCGAGATGGTGATGGCGGTGCGTGAGGATGTGCGCCAGAAGATCATCGATGCGATTCCAGTCGGCCGCCTCGGTCATCCGGACGAGATCGCGGCGCTGGTGGCCTTCATCGCCAGTGAGGCTGCCGCCTTCATGACGGGCAGCAACGTGGCGATGAACGGTGGCCAGCACATGTCATGAGTTGGGAGAACCCGCGGCCCTCGCGGGCGGTTTCCGACGCGGCAGTCACCAACTCCTGGAGGAGTTCCATGTATTCCCGATTTCTGGTGCCGCTGGACGGTAGTTCCACATCCTTCCTGGCCCTCGATCATGCGGCAGAACTGGCACGCCTGAGCGGCGCCACCGTGATCTTGCTGCATGTCGTCGAACCAACCCGGCATAGTACGGGCTTCGAGCGTCCCGAGGTCTACATCAAGGATGTCCGCCCACGCTTCCTCGAAGCCGGCCAGGCGTTGCTGGATGAAGCTGCGAGTCGGCTTCGTCGGAACGGAATTGCCACAGAGACGGTGCTGCTTGAAAGCGGCACCGCACGCGTGTCGGAACAGATCGCACAGCAGGCCGAGGTGAGCGATTGCGACTTGGTCATCCTGGGCACCCATGGGCGTCGCGGCATGAACCGGCTGCTGCTGGGCAGCGATGCAGAGCAAGTGGCGCGCATCGCACCAGTTCCGGTAATGCTGGTGCGCCAGTCGAGCCGAGATGGTGACCAGACACGCTCAGCCGCACGGACGCCAGTCGAGGCCAGCGACAACGCCGGTACGCAACGCCGGCATCCAACTCGCGCAAACAAGCTAAAAAAACCACATGAATGAACAAGCCCCTGAGGGCGTTCGCGCCGATCCTCCAAGTGGTGTCGAGCGTCTTATCGCCCATGTCAAAACCTTGGCCCCGGTTCGCACTGCGGTGGTGCACCCTTGTGACGCGCTCAGCTTGGGCGGTGCCTTGGACGCGCGCGATGCCGGCGTCATCACGCCAGTATTGGTGGCGCCGCTCGGCAAGCTGCGTGCCGTTGCGGCCGACACGGGGTTGGAACTGGGAGACAGCGAGGTCGTCGATGTGCCGCACAGCCACGCTGCAGCGGCCATCGCCGCCCGGCTGGCTGGCAAGGGCGAGGTGCAGGCACTGATGAAAGGCAGCTTGCACAGCGACGAGTACCTGGGTGCCATCCTGGCGCCCGAAGCCTGCCTGCGCACCGAGCGCCGATTGACGCACTGCTACATCATGCAGACGGCCAGCTACCCACGGCCCTTCATCATCACCGACGCCGCCATCAACATCGCTCCAACGCTCGAAATCAAGGCCGACATCGTGCGCAACGCCATCGACTTGGCGCACGCCATCGGCATTGCCGAGCCCAAGGTAGCGATCCTGGCGGCGGTCGAGACCGTCAACCCGCGCATGCTTTCGACCCTGGACGCAGCGGCACTGTGCAAGATGGCCGATCGCGGCCAGATTGCCGGAGGTGTGCTCGACGGGCCGCTGGCCTTTGATAACGCCGTCTCTCCCGATGCCGCGCGCGTCAAGGGCATCAAGTCGAACGTGGCCGGGCAAGCTGACATCTTGGTCGTTCCCGACCTGGAAAGCGGCAACATGCTGACCAAGCAACTGGAATACATGGGCCAAGCCGACAGTGCGGGGATCGTGATGGGCGCGCGTGTGCCGATTGTGCTCACCAGTCGCGCGGACTCGCGCCGCACGCGAATAGCCTCATGCGCCATTGCGCTGATCTTGGCGCATCGTCAGCGTGCTCTTGTTCAGGGCAAAGAGAACCGCGTATGAAATGCAATTTCACGGGTAATGTCGCGCTCGCTTCAGGTGTTGATTCTGCGATGCTGGTACGCAGCTCCCGGTCATGATCCACGTAATCCACGTGATCCTTGCATTTTTCTGGCGATGGTTGATCGTGATCGCTGCCGCGTTTGCGCTCGGTGGTTGCGCGGTTGTCAGTGAATTCAAACCTTCTGTCGCTGTACGCGCGATGACGCCGGATGAATACGTCGCCCTACGACGCGGCGATCTCCTCGGCAAAGGCAAACTCAGCGCCCTGACCGTGCAGACGATTCGCGTTACCGGGCTCGATGAACGGGCCTGCGCAGCGAACGCCTCGCTCACTTGTATCGAGGCGTTGACCATGATGAAGGACTTGGATGGAGAAACCAGGTTGTCGGCACTGGCTGAACTATGGCTGCAGCATGCCATGTCGATCTCGACAACAGTCCCAAACAGTCGCACCGCTTCTACTTCCGCTTGGATCGAGACAGCTCGGCACGCTTACGCGTATCTCTTTTTCACTGGGCGCTCGCCCGGCGAGCGCGCGTTTGAGGAGCGGCAGACGCAGGTGCGCGATTGGTACAACTACGCGGTGCAAAAAACGGTCACGCAATTGTTTGGCCTACAGCACCAAGCACTTCGTGCGCATGCTGGCGGAGCCAAAGCGGTATTCCGCTTGGGTGACTGGGTTTTGCGAGTCGACTTGAACGCCCGGCTGCCCAATGATGCGACCACGCCACGCGAGTTGCTGCCTGCGAACGTTCTGGCATTCCAAGGCCTGCGCGGCATCTATCGCAGGGATGGCTTGGGTGCCGAATTGGTGGCCGTAACGGATGCAGAGCCAATATCACTGAACGACTCAGACGGGTCTCCCGCCGGCAACGAGCGCCCGAGGACATTTCCCGCCTGGAGCGAAATGCCAACGCCCAACGTGACGGTAGTGCTTCGCTTTGATGCACTCACCGTCGATGAGCTGCTTGCCTCGCATGAACTCATCGTCGGTGTGTATGACCCCCTGGTCCAGGACTATTTGCAACTCCACGGCCAACGCGTTCCGCTGGCTGGTAACTTTACGGCTGGCTACGGCTTGTGGTTGGCGCGTTCGGGGTTCAACCAGCAATCCGTGCGAGGGTTGTTTGGGCGTGAGCGTGGCATCGATCACCCGCATCTGTATCTGATGCAGCCGTTCGACCCGCGGCGGCGCATCATCGTGATGATGCATGGATTGGCGAGCAGCCCCGAAGCATGGGTCAACGTTGCCAATGAGCTTCTGGCCGATGAAGAGCTGCGATGCGAATTCCAAGTGTGGGAGGTCTATTACCCCACGAATATGCCTGTACCAGCCAGTCATGCAGCAATCCGCCAAGTTCTGGCGGCCGCTTTGCATCACTTCGACCCTGATGAGGAAACCTTGGCTTCCCACGGGCTGGTGTTGATTGGTCACAGCATGGGAGGAATGCTGGCGCGGCTGATGGTCTCCACGGCTGACCAGCAACTGTGGAAGTGGGCCGCATCGGACCCCAGGATCGATCTGGATCGTCTTGGGAGCACCCGCTCTCAACTTGACCCTCTTTTGCGCTTTCGGCCATTTCCAGGTGTTGATCGCGTGGTATTCGTTGCCACACCGCACCGTGGAACCGTGGTTGCCGGACAAGGACTTGGGCGTTGGGTTGCCGGATTGATCCGCTTGCCATTGACGCTGCTGTCAACCCTCGGCGACGCCTTCCCGGCGCGCGCGGAGACCACGGCACACGCCACGATCTTGCAGAACATCCCCAACAGCATTGACCAACTCGACGAAAACGACCCCTTCGTCAAAGCTACGAGCGAGCTTCCAATCTCGGATCAGGTGGCTTATCACTCGATCGTTGCGAGGCGGCAGGCTAACGGTCCTCTCGCTGAATCGGACGATGGTTTGGTTCCCTATCGAAGCGCGCATCTGGATGGCGCCGAGTCGGAAAAAATCATCGTGTCCGGACACAGCGTGCAGGAAACCGCCGCATCCATCGTCGAAATCCGGCGAATCCTGCGCGAAGATATTTCCAAGCATCGGTTGACAGCCGCTGATTCGTCTTCCGTCCGGGGAGGGAGCTGCCCAGTCCAACGGTGAATTTAGTCATTGATTTTCCGAAGCATAGTAAGTAATATATCACTTACTATGCAGTCTTGGCTGAATCACTTGCATCGCACCTTGGGCATTTTCGGTTTGGAAGGACAGCGTTCTTGGTGTTCTCACATGCGTGGAGCATCCGGCTGCATCCCACGGGACGTGGACGATCTGAAACGCTAGGAAGGGCAGAAGTGGAGTTACGCCACCTTCGATGCTTTACCGCAGTCGCGGAAGAGCTTCATTTTGCTCGGGCTGCTGAACGGTTACACATCGACCAATCGCCGCTATCTCGCACCATCAAGGAGCTGGAGGAAGACCTTGGTGCGCGCCTGTTCGTTCGTACTACCCGCAGCACGCAATTGACCCGTGCGGGTCGATTGCTGTTGGAGCACGTACCGCGCATCTTCGCTGCGCTGGAGCAAGCACGCGATAGCGTCAGGTCTGCCTCCAATGGCTATCACGGGCAATTGCGCATTGCCTTGTCCGATGGCATCACGCCATCCCGCTTGCCGGCGCTACTTGCGCAGTGCCGCGAAGAAGACCCCGAGGTCGAGGTTCGGTTATTTGAAGTTTCGATGGCCCAGCAAATCAAGGGTCTGCACGATGAGCTATACGACGCAGGATTTTCGATGGCCGAAGACGTAGGTGATGGCATCGTGGTCACACCTGCTTGGGAGGATGAGTTGATGGTGGCGGTGCCAGCTCGCCATCCCGTTCTGGCCTTCAAGCAGATTCCGCTGGAGGAGGTTCTGCACTACCCGCTGGTGCTGGGCGACCCGTCGATTTGCGAAGGGCATGCACGTCAGGTCGATCGAATCTTGCGCAAGTACGAACGGGAGCCGCTCATAGTTCAGCACGTTGCCTCTTTTGACCTCATGATGACCTTGGTTTCCGCCGGGCTGGCCTTGGGCTTGGCCGGAGCGGCACACGTTGCGTCCAGCCGTGAGCTTGGTGTAGTGGCTCGGCCGTTGGCGGGTAAACCGCCAATGCTGACGACCTATCTACTGTGTCGGGATACGGAGGCTCCAGAGATGTTGGCCCGATTCATCGACCGGGTAGCCTCCATTGATTCAGCAGAACCTCTGAGCAGTATCGGGAATCCCCGATCCACCCGATGAAAGGATTGGAACCGTGAACAACGTGATGTTGCTGATGCTGGCCGCCACCTTGACTGCATGTGGCCCCTCTCAACCTTCGGAATCCGTGGACACGCTCGTCGCCAATCCCGACCGCATCAAGGAGATTCAGCGCCAATGCAAGGAAGATCGCTCGAAGGTCGGCGACGAACTCTGCTTGCGTGCGGCGGAAGCCGCCAACCGGCGTTTCTTCGGTGATCGGCCTGAGAAAAAATCCAAGTAACTTCCTTGCCGCCGTTTCACAGCACGAAGTTCTCGCTGATACCTCACCACGCCGTAACGCGCTCGCGTCTGTGGTGTTTCTATTGCTTTCGCTTCCGCGCGAAATCTGGCTCTTTCAGCCTCAATCCCCGCCATAACGGCCTTTGACCGGCACTGACCCGGCACCGATCCTGACGCCTGCGGCACGTTCCTGTGCCGCGATTTCCATAAGGAATCAGCGCAGGAGAAATCGGAGGCCAGGTCATGCAAGGGACGAACGTGCTGTTCGGTCAGATCGCCGTCGTATTCGGCACCGTGATCGCCGGCGTGTGGGGCGCCACACAATGGACAGCAGCGGCCCTTGGCTATCAAGTACGCCTTGGCTCGCCCTGGTTCGACTTCCTTGGCACGTCGATCTACCACCCGTGGAAGCTGTTTGAGTGGTGGTTCTTCTTCGGCGCCTATGCGCCGGAGGTCTTCGACACTGGCGGCACCATTGCGGGCGCCAGCGGTATGGCCGCCGTGGGCGTTGCCATCGCCATGTCGGTCTGGCGTTCGCGCCAAGCGCGCCTCGTCACCACCTACGGCTCTGCGCGCTGGGCTAACGCGCAGGACATTCGCAAGGCGGGCCTCACGCAGCCGGCCGGCGTGTTCCTCGGCCAGCACGACCGCCAGTACCTGCGGCATGAAGGTCCGGAACACGTCCTGACCTTCGCGCCTACGCGCTCGGGCAAGGGCGTGGGCCTGGTGGTGCCCACTTTGTTGAGCTGGCTAGCATCGGCCGTCATCCACGACATCAAGGGCGAGAACTGGAGCATCACCGCAGGCTGGCGCTCGCGCTTCTCGCATTGCCTGCTGTTCAACCCGACCGATGCGCAGTCGGCGGCCTACAACCCGCTGCTGGAGGTGCGGCGCGGCGCGCACGAAGTGCGCGACGTGCAGAACATCGCGGACATCCTGGTCGATCCCGAAGGCGCGCTGGAGAAGCGCAACCATTGGGAAAAAACCTCGCACGCGCTGCTGGTCGGCGCCATCCTGCATGTGCTCTACGCGGGCGAGGACAAGACGCTGCGCGGCGTCGCCAACTTCCTCTCCGATCCAGCCAGCCCATTCGAGCTGACCTTGCATCGGATGATGACCACGCCGCATCTCGGCGATGGGACGCATCCGGTCGTGGCCTCGGCTGCGCGCGAAGTGCTCAACAAGTCGGAGAACGAGCGTTCCGGCGTGTTGAGCACCGCCATGTCGTTCCTCGGCCTGTACCGCGATCCCACGGTGGCCGAAGTCACATCGCGCTGTGACTGGCGCATCGCCGACCTGATCGCCGCCGAGCATCCGGTGTCGTTGTATCTGGTGGTTCCGCCTTCGGACATTTCGCGGACGAAGCCGCTCATTCGCCTGATCCTCAACCAGATCGGGCGGCGGCTCACGGAATCACTCGATGGCTCCGACGGCATCGAGCGTCGCCACAAGCTGTTGCTGATGCTCGACGAGTTTCCGGCACTCGGGCGGCTCGATTTCTTCGAGACGGCGCTGGCCTTCATGGCCGGCTACGGCATCCGCAGTTTCCTCATCGCGCAGTCGCTCAACCAGATCGACAAGGCGTATGGGCAGAACCATTCGATCCTCGACAACTGCCATGTGCGCGTGACGTTCGCCACGAACGACGAACGTACCGCCAAACGGATTTCCGAGACGCTGGGCACCGCGACCGAACTGCGCGCGCAGCGCAACTACGCCGGCCACCGGCTGGCGCCGTGGCTGGGGCACCTCATGGTGTCGCGCCAGGAAACGGCCCGTCCGCTGCTGACGCCGGGCGAAGTCATGCAACTGCCACCCGATGAAGCGGTGGTGATGGTCTCCAGTGTGGCGCCGATCAAGGCCAAAAAGCTGCGCTATTACGCGGACGCCAATTTCAAGCGGCGCGTGCTGCCCCCGCCCACGCTGGCGGACGGGCTGTACGCAGACACGCCGCCGTCTCGGCCCGACGACTGGAGCGGGCTGGCGATTCCGTCGGTGCCCGCAGCGTCTGCCACGGCATCTGCCGATGGCCTGGAGAACTTGGGTTCGGCCGACGACGGCGGCCCACGCCGTCAGCCCGAGCTAACTGAGGCCGTCGCCTACGACCCCGGGCTGGCCGCGCCCGTGGCCGACCTTGGGCTGCTCGATGACGACGACGACCTTCCGCTTCCACTTCCTCGCCAGCTCGATCCGGCCATGCAGCGCACGGCCCGGCTGGCATCGCTGAACCCCAACGACGGAATCGACCTATGAGCCAATACCGCCTCAATCTGTTCATCCAGAACGAGCACGCCAAGCGCCTGGACGAGCTGGCCGCCAAGAAAGGCGTGTCCAAGTCGTCCATCGTCGCGGCGGCGCTCGCATCGTGGCTGTCGCCCGATGCGGCCGACCAGCGCGAAGCGGCGATTGCCAAGCGGCTGGATCGTCTGTCGCGCCAGGCCGAGCGCATGGAGCGCGACCAGAACATCGCCATCGAGACGCTGGCTCTGTTCATCCGCTACTACCTGACCGTGAGCACGCCGGTTCCCGAGGCGCACCAAGACGCGGCACGCGCGCAGGGCAAAGCGCGCTTCGAGCAGTTCACCGAGCAGCTTGGCCGCCACCTGCTGCGGGGCCGCAGCCTGGTGCGCGACGTGGTGGAGGAACTGCATCCCGACCCGATGCGAATGGAGGACGCGGCGGCGGCCACGCAAGCGCAGGAGCGCGCGTCATGAGCGCGGTGCCGAAAATCCCGCCCGAACCACGTTCGTCCGCTGCGACTTCGATGGATCGCCGTATCCAGATGCTGCGCACGGCGATGGGGCCGCTGATCGCCGCCGCGCTCGAAGACCCGGACGTGGTTGAAGTCATGCTGAATCCCGACCGGACGCTATGGGTGGATCGGCTTTCATCAGGCCGTGCGCCGATGGGCGTGGAGATGTCCGAAGCGGACGGTGAACGCATCATCCGGCTGGTGGCAGCCCACGTCGGCGCGGAAGTGCATCGCGGCCAGCCGCTGCTGTCGGCCGAGCTGCCCGAAACCGGCGAGCGCTTCGAGGGCATCTTGCCGCCCGCCGCGCCGGGGCCTGCCTTCGCGTTGCGCAAGCGCGCCATCGGCGTGATCCCGCTGGAGCGGTACGTCATCGACGGGATGATGACCAGCGCCCAGGCGGGCTTTCTCGTTCGCGCCGTGCGCGAGCGCCAGAACATCCTGATCGCCGGGGCCACCAGCAGCGGCAAGACCACGCTCGCCAATGCGCTGCTGGCCGAGATCGCCGCCACGGGCGACCGCGTGCTGGTGCTCGAAGACACGGTGGAGCTGCAATGCGCGGCGCGCGACCACGTTCCGCTGCGCACCCGCGCAGGCGTGGTGTCGATGACCGAGCTGGTGCGTTCCTCGATGCGCCTGCGCCCGGATCGCGTCGTCGTTGGCGAAGTGCGCGGCGCCGAGGCGTTGGATCTCATCAAGGTGTGGGGCACAGGTCATCCCGGCGGCATCGCCACGATCCATGCCGGCTCCGCGCTGGGTGCGCTGCTGCGCCTGGAGCAACTGATTCTCGAAGTGGCGGTGAATCCGCCCCGTGCGCTGATCGCCGAGGCGGTCAATGTGGTGATCCACATCGCTGGCCGTGGCCGCAATCGCCACGTCGAAAGCATTGCCCGCGTCGTCGGCTTTGACGGCGTGGGCTACCAACTGGCGGACGCGATGGATATGCCGTTTCCCGAGCTGCCATCGCAGTCCGACTTTTCTTCCCCGTCCCTCAACCACCTTGGAGAACTGCCATGACGCAGATGCACGTTCCTGCTTTCCGTATTTCCGTAAATCCGCTTTCTCATCTGACCGGCCTGGCACGGCTGCGCAGCCTGGCACGCCCTGCGGGGCAAGGGCTGCTGCTGGCCGCGCTGCTGCTGTTCCTGGCCGGAACGGCGCAGGCCGCCGGTTCCTCGATGCCGTGGGAAGGCCCGCTGCAATCCATCCTCGAATCCATCCAGGGTCCGGTGGCGCGCATCGTCGCGGTCATCATCATCATCGCCACGGGCCTGGCGCTGGCCTTCGGCGATACCTCGGGCGGCTTTCGCAAGCTGATCCAGATCGTGTTCGGCCTGTCCATCGCGTTCGCCGCGTCGAGCTTCTTCCTGTCGTTCTTCAGCTTCTCCGGCGGGGCGGTCGTATGAGTGCCCTGGACACCTTCGCGGACGGCTTCGAGGTGCCGCTGCATCGCTCGCTGACCGAGCCGATCCTGCTGGGCGGTGCGCCGCGCACCGTGGCGATTGCCAACGGCACGCTGGCCGCTGCCGTCGGCCTGGGCCTGCAACTGTGGATTCCGGGTGTTGTGCTCTGGATCGTCGGCCATTCGCTGGCGGTGTGGGGTGCGCGCGTTGATCCGCAGTTCATGCAGGTCTTTGCCCGGCACATCAAGTACCGCCCGCTGCTGGACGTGTGAGGGGAGGACGCCGCGATGCTGAACCTCGCCGAATATCGCCAGCGCCCAGCCTTGCTTGCCGACTGGCTGCCCTGGGCCGGGCTGGTCGCACTGGGCGTCGTCTTGAACAAGGATGGCAGTTTCCAGCGCACGGCCCGGTTTCGCGGGCCTGACCTCGACAGCGCGACGCAGGGTGAGTTGATCGCTACGTCGGCACGCTTGAACAACGCGCTGCGCCGCATGGGTTCGGGCTGGGCGCTGTTCATTGAAGCCGAGCGCCGTCCCGCTGCCGACTATCCACACTCGGAGTTTCCCGAGCCGCTGTCCTGGCTGGTGGACGAGGAACGCCGCGCGACCTTCGAGGAATCTGGCAATCACTTTGAGAGCGGCTATCACCTGACGCTGCTTTACCTGCCGCCGGAAGAATCCCGCGCCCGTGCAGCCAAGATGCTCTACGAGAACACGCCGACGAATGGCGTGGACTGGCGCGAGCGGCTGCAAGCGTTCGTCGCGGAAACGGATCGCGTCTTTGACCTGCTCGACGGCGTGATGCCGGAAATTGACTGGCTCGACGACGGGCAGACGCTGACCTACCTGCACGCGACCATCTCAACGCGGCGCTATCGCGTGGGCGTGCCCGAAGTGCCGTTCCACATCGACGCGCTGCTGACCGACTCCGCACTGGTCGGTGGCCTGGCGCCCATGCTGGGCGAGCAACACCTGCGCGTGGTGTCGGTGCGGGGCTTTCCGACCTCAACCTGGCCGGGGATTTTGGACGACCTCAACCGCCTGGGCTTTGCCTATCGCTGGAGTACGCGCTTTCTGTGCCTGGACAAAGCCGAGGCGGAAAGAGAACTCGCCCGCCTGCGCCGCCAGTGGTTCGCCAAGCGCAAGAACGTTATCGCGCTGCTGCGCGAAACCATCTTCCAGCAGGAATCGCCGCTGGTCGATACCGACGCCAGCAACAAGGCCGCCGATGCCGATGCCGCCTTGCAGGAGCTGGGCAGCGATCAAGTCGCCTTTGGCTACCTCACCGCCACGGTAGCGGTGCTCGACGCCGATCCTGCGGTGGCCGACGAGAAGCTGCGCATGGTGGAGCGCGTCATCCAGGGTCGGGGTTTCGTCACCATCCCGGAAACGCTCAACGCCGTGGATGCGTGGCTGTCGTCCATTCCGGGCAACGCCTACGCCAACGTGCGCCAGCCCATCGTTTCAACGCTGAACCTGGCGCACATGATGCCGGTATCGGCGGTATGGGCCGGACCGGAGAAGAACGAACACCTCGACGGCCCCCCGCTGATCGTGACACGCACCGACGGCGCCACGCCGTTCCGGCTTGTGACGCACATCGGCGACGTGGGCCACACGCTGGTCGCGGGGCCGACCGGCATGGGCAAGTCGGTATTGCTCGCCACGCTGGCAATGCAGTTCCGCCGCTATCGCGGTTCGCGCATCGTCGCATTCGACATGGGCCGTTCCATGCGCGCCACCATCCTGGGCCTGGGTGGCGAGCACTACGACCTCGGGACGGATGGCGAAATCGCCTTCCAGCCCTTGGCACGCATCGACCGCGAAGGCTACCGCACCTGGGCGGCAGAATGGATCGAAGGCCGCTTGCTGCATGAGGGCGTGGCGGTCGGCCCCGACGAAAAGGCGGCCATCTGGTCGGCGCTGGGAAGCCTCGCCGGTGCGCCGTTGGAGCAGCGCACGATGACAGGGCTTTCCGTGCTGCTGCAATCGAACGCGCTGCGGCAGGCGCTGTCGCCGTATGTGCTCGGCGGTGCCCACGGCAAGCTGCTGGACGCCGATCATGACCGGCTGGGCATGGCCGACGTGCGGTGCTTCGAGATGGAGGAGCTGATGCACAGCAAGGCCGCCGTCATGGCCGTGCTGCATTACCTCTTTGCGCGTTTCGATGAACGCTTCGACGGGGCGCCCACGCTGCTGATCCTCGATGAAGCGTGGCTGTTCCTCGATGACCCGGTGTTTGCCGCGCGCATCCGCCAGTGGCTCAAGACGTTGCGCAAGAAGAACGTCTCGGTGATCTTCGCCACGCAGAGCCTCGCCGACATCAAGGATTCGAGCATCGCGCCCGCGATCATCGAGAGTTGCGCAAGCCGCATCTTCCTGCCGAACCCGCAGGCCACCGAGCCGCAGATTCGCACGATCTACGAGGGTTTCGGCCTCAGCAGGCGGCAGATCGAGATCGTCGCCACCGCGCAGCCGAAGCGCGACTACTACTACCAATCCCGCCTCGGCAACCGCCTGTTCGACCTCGACCTGGGCGCCGCGACGCTGGCCTTCGCGGGTGCCTCCACGCCGCAAGACCAGCGCGACATCGACGCGGTGCTCGCTGCCGCTTCATCCGCATCCACTCCGTTCGCAGCCGCATGGCTGCGCCACCGCAGCCTTGATTGGGCGGCCGATCTGCTGCGCGATTTCCCCGGCCCTGCGCCGTGTGCCGCCCTCATCCCCAGCCATCCACAGGAGAACCAGCCATGAAAACCTATGTCCCCAAGCTCGCCGCGCTGACCGCCGCCTGCGTGCTCGCCTTCGGCGTCGCGCAGCCTGCGCACGCGCTGTTCGGCGTCGGCGACATCGTGCTCGACCCGACCAATCTGGTGCAGAACACGCTCACGGCGGTTCGCACGCTGGAGCAGATCAACAACCAGATCCGCCAGCTCCAGAACGAAGCGCAGATGCTCATCAATCAGGCACGCAACCTGGCCAGCCTGCCGTCCAGCGTGGTGGGCCAGTTGCGCGCGAACCTGGCAACCACCCAGCGCCTCATCGCACAGGCCAAGGGCCTGGCCTATGACGTGACGAGCATCGACCGCGAGTTCGCACGTCTGTATCCCGAGAAGTACGCCGCTACAGTGAGTGGCAACCAGATGTATCTCGACGCGCAGGAGCGTTGGAAGAACACGCTCAACGGACTGCAAACCACCATGCAGATGCAGGCCCAGGCGTCGCAGAACCTGAGCGATGACGAAAGCGTGCTGGCCGATCTCGTGGGCAAGAGCCAGTCGGCCGAGGGTGCGCTGCAAGCGATGCAGGCCATGAACCAGTTGTTGGCTTTGCAGGCCAAGCAGTCGATCCAGACGCAACGGCTGCAGATCACGCAAGACCGCGCGGCCTCGCTGGAGCTGGCGCGGCAGGCGGCGGCCACGGAGCGCGGGCGCGAGGTGACGCGCCGCTTCCTGGGCGAAGGCACGCCATACACGCCGCAATCCGTGAACTTCTACAACCGCTGACGGAGGCTGCCATGCAACGCACGCCCGTCGTGTTTGCTTTCGCCGTTCATGCGCTTGTGCTGGCCGGCTGTGACCAGCCGCAGCGGCTGTCGGTGGATGCGCTGGCCGCCGATGCGTCCCGGCTGCGTGCGTTGCGCGCGCAGTGCCGCGTGGGCGAGCACGACGGCGCGTTTTGCACGCAGGTGGCGCAGGCCGACCTGCGGCGCTTTCTCTCCGGCCACGCTGGGCCGGGCGAGTACCAGACGCTGGCCGACCTGCCGCCGATCCCGCCCAGCTTCGATGAACCCGCCGATGGCAGTGGGGCAATCGCTCTGCCTGAGCAGGAGGGCTCGCCATGAACGACGTGACGGTCATCGACCGCTTCCTCGATACCTTCTCGCGCTACATCGACTCGGGCTTCGGCCTGCTGCACGGCGAGGTGGCGTTTCTGACCGCCACGCTGATCGTCATCGACATGACGCTTGCCGGGCTGTTCTGGGCGATGGGCCATGCCACCGGCCAAGGCGAGGACGTGATCGCCAAGCTGATACGCAAGGTGCTGTACGTCGGTGCCTTCGCCTACATCATCGGCAACTTCAACTGGCTGGCCGGCATCGTGTTCCGCTCATTCGCGGGCCTCGGCCTGACGGCCAGCGGCTCGACCCTGAGCATGGAGAGCTTCCTGCAACCGGGCCGACTGGCGAAGGTCGGCATCGACGCCGGGGCACCGATCCTGAAGCAGATCGGCGACATGGCGGGCTTTCCCGAGGTGTTCGTGAACATCACGCCCATCGTCGTGATGTTCCTGGCGTGGCTGATCGTCCTCCTGTGCTTCTTCGTGCTGGCGATCCAGCTTTTCATCACGCTGATCGAGTTCAAGCTGACCACGCTCGCGGGCTTCGTGCTGGTGCCGTTCGCACTCTGGAACAAGACCGCATTCCTCGCGGAGAAGGTGCTGGGTAACGTGGTGTCTTCGGGCATCAAGGTGCTGGTGCTGGCGGTGATCGTGGGCATCGGCTCGGGACTGTTCGCCGAGTTTCAGGTACAGCCGGCCGAGCCATCCATCGACCACTCCGTGGTCGTGATGCTGGCCTCGCTGACGCTGCTGGCCTTGGGCATCTTCGGGCCGGGCATTGCAACCGGGCTGGTGTCCGGTGGGCCGCAGCTCGGCGCGGGCGCGATGGCCGGTGCCGCGCTGGGTGCAGCCGGCGCGGCCGTTGCGGTGGGCGCTGCGGCCACGGGTGTCGGCGGCGCAGTCGCTGCCGGTGCGCGTATGGCGCCCGCAGCCGCCAAGCTGGCCGGCAGCGGAGCGCGTGCCGCCGCTTCGACGGCCAGTAGCGCACGGTCGGCGTTCCAGGCTGGCTCTGCATCCGCCGGCGGAGGCCTCAAGGGCGCTGCCGCCGGCGTGGGCAATGTCGCCAAGACCGGCGCGCAGGCGGCCGGGCAGAAGGTGGCCGATGGGGCGCGCTCGATGAAGGAGCGTGTCGCCGCCGCCTTCCGGCCGGGCGACGCCGGATCGGCGTCGGGAGCCAGTGCCGCACAGACTGCGAACGAGCCAACCCCATCCACCGCGCAACCCGCCTGGGCCAAGCGCCTGCATCGCAGGCAGCAGCTCACCCATGCAGCGACGACCGCCGCCCACACGCTGCGCGGTGGCGACGGCGGCAGCTCTAGCCAAGGCCCGAGCCTGCGCGATTCCGATTCCTGATCTTCAAGGAGAACCCCATGCGATTCAAACGACCACAGGTGCGCTACGCCGACACGCCGCAACCTGCCACCCCATACCAATCCGCCGCGCAGGTCTGGGACGAGCGCATCGGCTCGGCCCGCGTGCAGGCGAAGAACTGGCGTTTCATGGCCTTCGGCTGTCTCACGCTGGCGGTGCTGATGGCGGGCGGCCTGGTGTGGCGCTCGGCGCAGTCCATCGTCACGCCCTACGTCATCGAGGTGGACAACGCGGGCCAAGTGCGCGCCGTCGGCGAAGCCGCCACGCCGTACCGGCCCAGCGATGCGCAGATTGCCTATCACCTCGGCCGCTTCATCGGCCTGGTGCGCTCGCTGTCCATTGACCCCATCGTGGTGCGACAGAACTGGCTCGATGCCTACGACTACACGACCGACAAAGGCGCCGTGGTGCTCAACGAGTACGCCCGTGTGAACGATCCGTTCGCGCGCATCGGCAAGGAATCGGTGACGGTGCAGATCAGCAGCGTGACTCGCGCCAGCGACACGTCGTTCAACGTGCGCTGGACGGAGACGCGCTTCGTCAACGGCGCATTGGATCGCACCGAACGCTGGAACGCGGTGATTTCCACGGTGCTGCAAGCTCCGCGCACCGAGCAGCGCCTGCGCAAGAACCCCTTGGGTATCTACGTCAACGGCCTGTCGTGGAGCCGCGAACTGGAAGCGAACGAAGGAGCCAAGCCATGAATGCACTTTTCCGTAAATCCGCCTTGCTGGTGATGCTGTTGGCTTCGACCGTACTGTTCTCGGGCTGCGCCACGCAGGGCAAGCCGCCGCCGTCCATCTCGCTTGATGAGCCGGTGCAAGCCCAGCCGCTGCCCGAGGCGCCGAAGCCGGTGGAAGTGGTGGCCGTGCCGCAGGTGCTGCCGATGCCGACGCAGATGAAACCCATCCCGGATGCCAAGCCCGCCGCGGAACCTGCCGATGAAACCGTGCGCGTGTCCCGCGCCAATGCCGAAGCGCGCATTGCGCCCACGCGCGAAGGCTACGTCAACGCGATTCAGGTGTGGCCTTTCACCGATGGTGCGCTGTACCAGGTCTATGCGGCCGTGGGCCGCGTGACCGTGATCGCTCTCCAGCCGAGCGAGGAACTGGTGACGGTGGCCGCCGGCGACACCGTGCGCTGGATCGTCGGGGATACATCGAGCGGCAGCGGTGATGCGCTGCGCGTCAATGTGATGGTCAAGCCCATCCGTTCGGGCCTCAAGACCAATTTAGTCATCACCACGAGTCGGCGTACCTACCTGCTGGAGCTGACATCGACCGAGAAGACGTGGATGGCGTCGGCCTCCTGGGAATATCCCAAGGACAAGATGCTGGCTTTGCAGCGCCAGGCACAGGCGGCCAGCGCCGCCGCACCGGTCGATGCCGGGCTGTCGCTGGAGAAGATCCGCTTCCGCTATGCGGTCAGTGGCAGCAACCCGCCGTGGAAGCCGCTGCGCGCTTTCGACGATGGCGAGAAGGTCTACATCCAGTTTCCGCCGGGCATCGCCCAGGGCGAGCTGCCGCCGCTGTTCGTGATCGGTGCCCAGGGTGACGGGCAGTTGGTGAACTACCGCTTTCGCCCGCCGTACTACATCGTGGATCGCCTGTTCGGCGCGGCCGAGCTGCGCCTGGGCGGTGACAAGGGCGACGTGGTGCGGATCGAGCGCACAGATGGTGTCTCGGGTGGCACGCGGAGGAACTGACCATGAGCCAGGACGATTCCCCTGATCTTGCACCGCAGGCGGGCAAGGTCGCGCCCGAGGCGGTGGTGCTGCGCGCACAACCGCGCCCGGTCACGCGCCTGAATCGGCGCACCTTGGCCATCCTCACGGGCGGCCTGTCGGTCGCCGTGCTCGGGGCCACGATCTGGTCGTTGCAGCCGCACCGGCGCGCAAGCGAGCAGACCGAGCTGTACAACGTGGATCGCGTCTCGAAGTCCGAAGGGCTGGATGGCCTGCCGGCCGACTACTCGAAGCTGCCGCCGAAGGTGCCCGAGTTGGGGCCGCCGCTGCCGGGCGACCTGGGGCCGGCCATCGTGCATTCGCAGCAACCGGTGACGCCCACCTATGCGCCACCGGGCCACGACCCGGCCGACGCGCTGCGCAAGGAGGCCGATGCGGCGGCGGCTTCGTCGGTGTTCTTTCGCTCCGGCAACCAGGGCAAGGCCGCTGCGCCAGCCACGGCGCAAGTCGCTGCGACCGGCCCGACATCGGGCTTGGCGGGATTCGATCCGCTGGCGGCTGGCCCGGCCTCGACGGCGGCCCAGCCCGCCGACCCCACCGCTGTGCAGAACCGGCAAGACCAGAAAGAGGCCTTCCTGAAGGACGGTTCTACGGAAACCCGCAATTCCGGCAATCTGCAAATGCCGTCCTCGCCGTACCAGGTGATGGCCGGAACGGTGATCGCCGGGGCGCTGGTGACGGGCATCAAGTCCGATCTTCCGGGCGACGTGATCGCCACGGTGACGGAGCCGGTCTATGACACGGCCACGGGCAAGTTCCTGCTGATCCCGCAGGGATCGCGCATCCTTGGGCGCTACAACAGCCAGGTCAGTTATGGGCAGAGCCGCGTGCAGGTGGTGTGGAACCGGGTCATCCTGCCGGACACGTCTTCGCTGAAGCTCGACAACCTGGCTGGCACCGATCCGGCCGGCTATTCCGGCCTGGAGGATGGCGTCGATTGGCATTGGGGGCGCATCTTTGCGGGTGCGGCGCTGACCACGCTGCTGGGCGTGGGTGCCGAGCTGGCCGCGCCGGAGAACCGGCAGGATGGCAACCGCATCGTGATCGCTGGGCGCGACAGCACGCAGGACAGCATCAATCAAGTCGGCCAGGAGATGACCCGGCGCAACATGAACATCCAGCCGACGCTGACCGAGCGGCCGGGCCTGCCGGTGCGGATCATCGTCAACCGCGATTTGGTGTTGCGGCCTTACCAGCCGATGTTCTTCCAGCGGGGGGCGATGCAATGAGCATGACCAAGAAGCTGCGGCTCGGGCCGCTGCCCAAGACCGAGAGCATCAAGCTGACCTTCGCCTGCCCGGCCAGCCTGAAGGCCGACCTTGACCGCTACGCTGCGCTGCACGCGCAGGCGTATGGTGAGACGGTCGATGCCATGACGCTGATCCCGCACATGCTGGAGGCGTTCATGGCGGCGGATCGGGGATTCAAGCGGGGCAGGGGAGACGACAAGTAACCGTCTTTCCGCGCCGCTGCGCCGAATGGATGAGATTTTGGATATGTTGCCATCATCGTATTCAAACTACGACTGGGTACGCCATATTAAATTGACTATCGCTTGGAAAAGTTGTAAAAACCGTAGCATGGCTACGACTAATTCAAGCAAGCTAAACGCGCTCTACACCCGGCTGGCACCGGGAACGCCGCTGACCTCTGAGGACTTGGCGGCGTTGGGCATCTCTGCCGACCTGGCCGTTCACTACGTCCGGGCAGGGTGGCTCACGCGCCTGGCGCGGGGAGTGTTCTGCCGTCCGAACGACGTCCCGGCGCTCCATCCCAGCCTGCTGCTGTTGCAGCGCCAATTCGAGGGGTTGCACGTCGGCGGCAAGTCGGCGCTGGACTGGTACGGTGTGCGGCAGTACGTGTCGCAGCAGCCGGTGCTGCACCTGTATGGCTGGAAGGCAGCGCGCTTGCCGCAATGGTTCACCGAACGCTTCCCGGCCGAGTACCACCGCAAGCGGCTGTTCGATGAGCAGCCGGACGCCTTGCTGCACGTCGGCCCGTTCGAGAAGCGCAGCGGGGCGCCGCAGGTGTCGGCGCCGGAGCGCGCATTGCTGGAACTGTTGAGCGAGGTTGGCGTGCGCCAGCCCTTGCAGGAAGCCCGCGAACTCGTCGAGAGCGCCTACGGCCTACGCGCCGATGTGCTGCGCGAACTGTTGCAGCACTGCACAAGCGTCAAGACCGTGCGGCTGTGCCTGCAACTCGGCCGCGAGGCGTCACTGCCTTGGGCGGCCAAGCTCGATCCGGCCACGCTTCCGACGGGTAGCGACCGGCCCTGGGTGTCCCGGTCGTCCGACGGCCTGCTGGTGCTCAAGCCATGAACCAGACCTATCTCGATACCGCGCGCCTGCTGACGCAGGTAGCGCCGCTGGTGTTCGCGGATGACACCTTTGCGCTGAAGGGCGGCACGGCGATCAATCTGTTTGTGCGCGACATGCCGCGTCTGTCGGTCGATCTCGATCTGGTCTTTCCCGATCACACGCTGCCGCGTGACGAGGCGTTGGCGCGTATCAACGAGGCCGTTCGGCAGGCCGCCGAGCGGTTAAAGAAGCGGGGATTCCAGACGCACGCACCAGCGGCAGCAGCAGGGGAGACGAAGTTGCTGGTGCGTCGCGGCTCGATTCAGGTCAAGGTCGAAGTCAACTTCGTCATGCGCGGCACGGTGCAACCGGTGCGCCGCGCTTCGCTGACGCCGATTGCCCGCGACACTTTGCTGGCTGATCTGGAGATCCCGGTGGCGTCGCTGGAGGACGTGTACGGCGGCAAGCTGGTGGCGGCACTGGATCGGCAGCACCCACGTGACCTGTTCGACGTGATGCAGCTCTTTGCGCATGAGGGCATCACGCCCGGCATCCGGCGTGCCTTCGTGGTCTACCTGGCCAGCAGCAATCGGCCGATCCATGAAGTGCTATTCACGCCCCTGCGGGACATCCGGCATGACTATGAGCACAACTTCCAAGGCATGACGGCCGAGCCCGTGCCGCTCGATGCGCTGCTTGCTGCCCGCGAGCGCATGGTGCGCGAAATCCAGCAGGGCTTGGACGACGACGAGCGGCGCTTCCTGCTGTCGCTGGCCGCTGGCACGCCGGAGTGGTCGCTGCTGGGCATCGCACACCTCGAACATCTGCCTGGCATCCGCTGGAAGCTGCGCAACCTGGCGCAGTTGCAGAAGACCGATGCGAAGAAGTTTGCCGAGCAGGCCGACTTGCTCGCTACGCGACTGGCTGCGGTATCCTAAGCGCTGATTGATGATGAGCCGATGCCGCGTAAACCCGCGCCAGCAAAGGACCTGTTTTTCTGACGGTAAAAGCGACGGTAACGGCCTATGTCGATCAAAGCAAATCCCTTTAACCACGCGGACTTGCGTGAGCTGTTGATGATCGAGTGGGAGTGAGGCGGTCGGAGTGAGGCGGTCAGGGCATCTTCGAGGCGAGCGTGATCGTCTCGCCGTCCACCGCGAAGCGGCCGTAGCCCCGATGGTGGATCGTGCGCGGCTCCTTCTGCGCGGGATCGGTCCACGCCTTCACGACCTCCAGCACGAACAGGCTGTAGGCGTTCACGAGCCGCGTGTCCGCCACCCGGCATTCGAGGTTGGCGAAGCATTCGGCGACGAGCGGCGGCGCCACCATGCGCGCCGGAACCGGCGTCAGCCCGAACCGTTCGAACTTGTCGACGTCGCGGCCCGAGCAGTTGCCGATCCCGACCACCTTCGGCGCGAGCGCGACGGCCGGAACCGCGATCACGCACTCCTTCGTCGCGCGCAGCGCCCGGAAGCTGTGGTCGGCGGGGCTGACGACGCAGGCGACGAGCGGCGGCGTGAACTCCACCATCATATGCCACGACATGGTCATCACGTTGCTGCGGCCCTTCGCGGCGGTGGTCAGCAGCACGACCGGCCCCGGTTCGAGCAGCTGGTAGACGCGGGCGAGCGGCAGGTTCTTCATGGGCGGCCAGCCTCGCGGATCGGCGGCAACAGGTCAATGCGGGCTTGGGGCGCGGCGACAAGGATCGGGAGCATGAGACGATGGTGACGATGTACGGGATTCCGAACTGCGACACGGTGAAGAAGGCACGCGCGTGGCTTGAGGCGAACGGCGTCGACTACGCGTTCCACGACTACAAGAAGGCGGGCATCGACCGCGCGCGGCTCGAGGCATGGGTGAAGGAGCTCGGCTGGGAAACCGTGCTCAACCGCGCCGGGACGACGTTCCGCAAGCTGCCGGAGGCGGACCGCGGGAACCTCGACGCGCGGAAGGCGGTGGACCTGATGCTGGCGCAGCCTTCGATGATCAAGCGCCCCATCCTCGATGACGGCAAGGCGCGGCTCGCCGGTTTCAAGCCGGAGGCTTACGCCGCCGCGCTCCGCTGAGCGTCTCGCCGGGGTCCTCCCGGGCTTTCCCCAAGAACTTTCCACGCCTGCACGGAGGCGTTACAAGCCGCACCCATGTCTACGACCTCGACGACGCTCACGCTCGACACCTCGACGAGCCGTGCCAACCCCACCCCGGCGCCGATGAAGCGCCTCACGGTGCCGCGCATCCGGCAGCGCAAGGGCGGCGAGCCGCTCGTCATGCTCACCGCCTACACGGTCCGCATGGCGCAGATCATGGACCCGCACTGCGACATGCTGCTCGTCGGCGATTCGCTGGGGCAGGTGATCTACGGCCTGCCGCATACGGTGGCCGTGACGATGGAGATGATGTGCGCGCACGGCGCTGCCGTCGTGCGCGGCAGCTATCACGCCGCCGTCATCGTCGACATGCCGTTCGGCAGCTACGAGGCCTCGCCGGAGCAGGCGTTCACCAACGCCTCGCGGCTTTTGAAGGAAACCGGCGCCGCCGCCGTGAAGCTCGAAGGCGGCAAGGTGCTCGCGCCGACGGTGGAGTTCCTCACCTCGCGCGGCATCCCGGTGATGGCGCATGTCGGCCTCACGCCGCAGGCGGTGAACATTCTCGGCGGCTACGGCGTGCGCGGCAAGAGCGAGGCGGAGGCGCGTTCGATCGTCGGCGATGCCGTGGCGATGGCGGACGCCGGGGCCTTCTCGATCGTCATCGAGGGCGTGATGGAGCCGATCGCCATCGAGATCACGCAGAAGGTGGCGTGCCCGACCATCGGCATCGGCGCCTCGGCGCAGTGCGACGGTCAGGTGCTGGTGGCGGAGGACATGCTCGGCCTGTTCGAGCGGACGCCGAAGTTCGTGAAGCGCTACGGCGCGATGTCGAAGGTCGTGGCGGACGCGGTGAAGGCCTATGCGGCCGACGTGCGCGCGCGGACCTTCCCCACGGAGGACAACCTCTACCGGGCCGACGAGGAAAAATAGGGTTTTGCGTGCGCGCGCGGCCATCGCTATGGTCCCGCGCACATTTTGAGAGGCACGACATTGGCCAGGGAACCATCGGGCACGGCGCCCGAAGACGCCTTCTTCCGCGAGGTTGACGAGGAAGTCCGCAAGGATCAGCTCGCCGGGTTCTGGAACCGCTACGGGCGCTGGATCGTCATCGCGATCGGCCTCGGCCTCGTCGCGCTCGCCGGCTTCCTCTGGTGGCGCGAGGAGCAGGTCCGCAAGGTCGGCGTGCTCAGCGAGGAATTCTCGGCGGCGCAGCAGGGGCTGGAGCTTGGCAACGCCAAGGCGGTTCAGGAGATCGAGCGCTTCGCGACCGGCGAGTACGGCGGCTACACCGTGCTCGCCCGCTTCACCAAGGCGTCGCGCGCGGTCGAGAACGGCGACAATGCCGCGGCGCTCGCCGAGTATCAGGCGCTCGCCGCCGACAGGAAACTGCCGCAGCCGCTGCGCGATCTCGCGAGCATCACGGCGGTGCGCGTCGAATACGATACGCTCGCGCCCGCCGAGGTCGTGACGCGGCTGAAGCCGCTCGCGCAGCCCGGCGCGCCGTGGTTCGGCGTCGCGGGCGAAATGCTCGCGGTCGCCTATATCAATGAAGGCAAGCCCGAGCTTGCGGGGCCGATCTTCGCCGCGATCTCGTCGGACGAAACCATCGCGCCGTCTCTGCGGCAGCGCGCGCAACAGCTGGCGGCCTCGCTCGGCAGCCTGCCCGATGCGGATGTCCCCTCAACTCCCGCTTCCGCAGCCGATGCCCCGGCAACCGGCGCGACAACCGGAAAGAACTGATGCGTAAATCGCTTATTGTCGCCCTGCCGCTGGTGCTGGCGCTCGCCAGCTGCGGAATCTTTCGCGGCGGCGGAGACAAGAACAAGTCGAAGCTGGCCGGAGAGCGCCTCGCGGTGCTCACCTACGAGGCGCGGACGACCGCCGATCCCGACCTTGCCGAGACCGCGGTCGCGCTGCCTCCGCCGGTCGTCAATGCGGACTGGACGCAGCCCGGCGGCAGCGCGTCGAAGGCGCTCGGCCATCTCAGCCTGCGTGAGAACCCCTCGCGGGCGTGGTCGGTCTCCATCGGCCGCGGCAGCGACCGGGGGCGCCGTCTCACGGCCGGACCGGTTGTCACGGGCGGGCGCGTCTACACGATCGACACGGAATCGGTGGTTCGCGCGTTCAGCGCCGCGAACGGCGGCCAGCTCTGGTCGGCGACCCTGCGCAAGGCTGGCGAATCCGACAATGTCGCGTTCGGCGGCGGCGTCGCCACCGATGGCGGCCGCGTCTATGCGACCTCTGGTTACGGCCTCGTCGCGGCCTATGATGCCGCGACCGGCGCGGAGGCGTGGCGCGTGGACATCGGTATGCCGCTGCGCGGCGCGCCCTCCGTCGAGGGCACGCAGCTTTTCGTGATGACGCAGGACAACCAGTTGCAGGTGCTCTCCACCGCGACCGGCGAAACGCTCTGGGAAAACGCCGCGACCGTCGAGCCCGCCGGCCTGCTCGGCACCGCGGCGCCCGCCGTTGCGCTCGGCACGGCCGTCGTCGGCTTCTCCAGCGGCGAGCTCATCGCCTTGCGCGTCGAGAACGGCCGCGGCGTCTGGCAGGACGCGCTGAACCGCACCGGCTCCACCACCTCGCTCGCCGCGCTCAGCGACATCGACGCCTCGGCGGTCATCAGCGAGGGCCGCGTCTACGCGATCGGGCACGGCGGCCGCATGGTGGCGCTCGACCTGTCGACCGGCCAGCGCGTCTGGGAACGCAATTTCGCGGGCACCTCGATGCCGTGGGTCGCGGGCGAATATATCTTCGCGGTGACCGTGGACGGTGAGCTCGTCGCCGTGCAGCGCGCGGACGGCCGCGTGCGCTGGGTGACGCAGCTTCAGCGCTGGCGCAACGTCAAGAAGCGCAAGAACCCGATCATCTGGCAGGGGCCGGTGCTGGCGTCGGACCGTCTCTACCTCGTCAACAGCGAGGGCGAGCTCGTCACGGTGTCCCCGGCCGACGGCACCGTGCTGTCCACGAAAGAGGTGGGGAAGGATATTTTCCTCGAGCCCGCGGTCGCCGACAACACGCTCTACATCCTCTCCGAGGACGGCCGCCTGAGCGCCTACCGCTAGGGCCGATCGACATTCAGATGATGACGAGCCGAAAATGGTGGATTTCCGTGACCCGAAGCGCAGCGCACGTGAGGTGCGTGAGCATCGGAAGCGCGGGAAGCCGCCATTTGCAGGCCGTCAGGGCTGAATGTCGATCGGCCCTAAAGCCATGACCAGCACAAAACCCAAGGTCGTCATCATTGGGCGCCCGAACGTCGGCAAGTCGACGCTGTTCAACCGGCTCGTCGGCAAGCGCCTCGCGCTCGTCGACGACACGCCGGGCGTGACGCGCGACCGCCGCGAGGGCGATGCGACGCTGTTCGATCTCGATTTCATCGCTGTCGACACGGCAGGGCTGGAGGACGCTGGGCCGGACACGCTCTCGGGGCGGATGCGCGCGCAGACCGAGGCCGCGCTCGAAGATGCCGCGGCGGCGCTGCTTGTGATTGATTCCCGCGCCGGCCTCACGCCGATGGACCGGCACTTCGCGGACTGGCTGCGCACCGCGAAGGTGCCCGTTGTGCTCGTCGCCAACAAGGCGGAAGGCCGCTCGGGCGACGCGGGCATCCTCGAAGCCTACGCACTCGGCTTCGGCGAGCCGGTCGGCATCTCCGCAGAGCACGGCGAGGGGCTCGCCGACCTGTTCGAGGCGCTTGCGCCGCACGTCGATGCCGCGGTCGCCGCGGCGGCCGATGAATCGGATGCGGAGGGCGAGGCGGAAGGCCCGCTCAAGCTCGCCATCGTCGGGCGTCCGAACGCGGGCAAGTCCACGCTCATCAACACGCTGCTCGGGCAGGACCGTCTCGTCACCGGCCCGGAAGCGGGGATCACGCGCGACAGCATCGCCATCGAGTGGACCTGGCAGGGCCGCCCCGTGCGTCTGATCGACACGGCCGGCGTCCGCAAGAAGGCGAAGGTTCAGGAGAAGCTGGAGAAGCTCTCGGTCGCGGACACGCGCCGCGCCATCGATTTCGCCGAGGTCGTCGTGCTGCTGCTCGATGCGACGCTCGGCCTCGAGGCGCAGGACCTGCGCATCGCCGACATGGTGATCGAGGAGGGCCGCGCGCTCGTCATCGCGTTCAACAAGTGGGACGCGGCCGAAGACCAGTCGCGGCTCTTTCAGGGCGTCCGCAAGGCGCTCGAGGAGGGGCTCGCCCAGATCAAGGGCGTGCCGCTGCTCACCGTCTCGGGCATGACCGGCAAGGGTCTCGACACGCTCGTCAAGGTCGCCTTCGAGCAGCGCGAGGCGTGGAGCCGCCGCGTGCCGACGAGCCGCCTCAACCGCTGGTTCGAGGGCGCGACCGCGCGCAACCCGCCGCCCGCGCCCGACGGCAAGCGCCTGAAGCTCCGCTATGTGACGCAGGTGAACACGCGCCCGCCCTCGTTCGTGATCTTCGGCAACCGCCTCACCGAGCTTCCGGAAAGCTACCGCCGCTACCTCGTCAACTCGCTGCGCGACGATCTCGGCTTCACCGGCGTGCCGATCCGGCTGACGCTGAGGGGCGGCAAGAATCCCTTCGACAGGGACCGCTCCTAGCGGCCGTCCCGCGCCGCGACGGCTTCGGCGGTGAAGTCGCTGAACAGGCCGTCGATCCCGGCGGCGAGATAGGCCCGGATCTCTTGGGCGAGATCGCCGTGCGCGCGCGGGTCTTCGCCCTGCCGGTGGTCGGCGGGCAGGAAATGGTTCTCGGCGCGGAACGTCCACGGATGGACCTTGAGCCCTGCGGCATGGGCGTCGGCAACGAGCCGGGTCGGCGCTGCGAGCGTGCCGTCGGCGCTGCGCGGGATGATGAGCCCCTTTTCGGGGCCGATACCGTCGGCATAGGCCGCGATCGCCTTGAGCCCTTCCGGCGTCAGCATGTCGGCGTAGCGCGCATGGGCGCCGTCCGCCGGTCCGCCCTCTGCCGCGACCAGCTGGATGAGGCGGACGCCCGTCATCGCCTTCAGCCGTTTCAGGTTGTCCACCTCGAACGACTGGATGAACACGGGCGCGTCCGCATCGCGCCAGCCCGCGGCGTCGAGCGCCGCCGCCAGCTTCGCCTCGAGTGGAAGGCCGATGGAGGCGAAGTAGGACGGGTGCTTGGTTTCCGGGTAGATGCCGACGCCGCGCGCCTTGGCGAGCGCGATGATCTCGCCCAGCGTCGGGATTTCGAACCTGCCGTCGTTCGCCGTGCCGCGCAGTTCGGGCAGCCGCTCGCGGGCGCGCAGCGTCTTCAGTTCGGCAAGTGTGAAGTTCTCGGTGAACCACCCCGTAACAGCAGCGCCGTCGATAACTTTGGTAAGTTTGCGATCCGCGAACTCGGGGTGAGCGGCAACGTCGGTGGTTCCGGAAATCTCGTTCTCATGCCGCGCCACCAGCACGCCGTCGCGGGTCGGGACGAGGTCGGGCTCGATGAAGTCGGCGCCGTCGTCGATCGCGCGCGTGTAGGCGGCGATCGTGTGTTCGGGAAGCAGCCCGCTCGCGCCGCGATGCGCGATCACGATGGGGCGGTCGGCGGCGATCACGCCGGAAGCAAGCATCAGGAAGAGCGGGAGGGCAAGGAAAAGTCTCATACCCTCCGGTTATCGTGCCCGTGTTCAGCTTTTACGACGAAGCAGATGCCTGCGGCCCGCGATCAGACCGGCGGCGCCGAGGCCGAACAGCGCAAGCATGGCGGGTTCGGGAACCGGCGTCGTGCCGCCGCCGCCGCCGCCGTCATCGCCGCCGCCTCCATCATTGCCGCCACCGCCGCCGCCGCCCGGCAGGATCAGTTCGGCGTATTCGGGAAGATCGGTTGCCTCGAAGTCGCTCGGGATCTGGGCGTCGCGCATCATCTGGTCCTGGACGATGTACGGTTCGCACGGGAACTGCACGACCTTGCGCGCCGGGCTCTTCGAGGCCGTTTTCACGACCTTGGGCTTGGCGGCGTTGTGGCGCGCCTCGTTAACCCCGGCTCCCACGGCGGCACCCGTGCAGATGCACAGCGCGAGCTTTCCAGCAGCAACGATATTCATACAAACCTGCCCTATCCTCGCCGCGCAAAGCGTCGGCGGGCCCCGTTGATATTCTGTTCGTCTTTCCGTCCGCGATGCGGCCCCAAAACGGACGTTGGATGGTTACTATTACGTTACGGATTAATCCTGCATTTACAAGTTCAACTCAACCCAAAGTCGTTCCGCGCCCGCAAGAATTTGTAATTTGTGGCGGAAAATATACATAATATAGGTGGTTAACCGTGGCGGATCCCCTTGCGACATGCCGCCGCAGCGGACGGCAATGAGAACGGAGCGGGTCGAGATGTCCACCGAAACCGCGATCCTCGCAGGCGGATGCTTCTGGTGCGTGGAAGCGATCTACGATGATCTTCAAGGTGTTTCCGCGGTCGAATCCGGCTACATCGGCGGCCGGACGGCGAATCCGACCTACAGGGAGGTCTGCGGCGGCGATACCGACCACGCCGAGGCGATCCGCATCCGCTTCGATCCATTGGTCGTGAGCTACGCGGACCTGCTCGACATCTTCTTCCACGTCCACGACCCGACGACGCCCAACCGGCAGGGGAACGACGTCGGCACGCAGTACCGCTCGGCGATCTTTCCGCAGGACGATTCGCAGCGGACGGCGGCCGAGGCGGCGATCGTGAAGGCGGCGGCGCTGTGGCCGGACCCGGTGGTGACGACCATCGAGAGCGGCACATGGTATCCGGCCGAGGACTATCACCAGGAATATTATGCGCGGACCGGCGACACGACGCCCTACTGCAACTTCGTCGTCGGCCCCAAGGTCCGGAAATTCCGGGAGAAATACGCCGACCGCCTCAAAAGCCGAGGTTGACCGGCACGGCCTGCCGGGCCGACCCTCGCGGGCATGACGCTTTTCGACGACTGGCGGGCGCGCTCGCCCTTTTACGATGAGACGCACGAGGCGGTGGCGCAGAGCGTGCGCCGTTTCGTGGAGCGCGAGATCGCGCCCCATATCGACGCATGGGAGGACGCGCGCGCCATCCCCAGGAGCCTCCACCGCAAGGCGGCCGAGGCGGGCATTCTCGGTCTCGGCTATCCCGAGGAATACGGCGGCCATTCCGCCGGTTTCGACGTCTTCCACAACCTCACGCAGTCCGAGGAACTGGCGCGGCCCGGCGCGGGCGGGCTCACCGCGAGCCTGATGACGCACGGCATCGGCCTGCCGCCGATCCTCGCGATGGGCAGCGACGAGATGAAGCGGCGTGTCGCGCCTGCGGTGCTTTCGGGCGAGAAGATCATCGCGCTCGGCATCACCGAGGCGTCCGGCGGTTCCGATGTCGCCAATATCCGCACACGGGCCGAGCGGGTGGGGAGCAGATATGTCGTGAACGGCGGCAAGATGTTCATCACCAGCGGTATGCGCGCGGACTATGTGACCGTCGCCGTGCGCACCGGCGGCGAGGGGATGGGCGGCCTCTCGCTGATGCTGATCGAGGCGGACATGCCCGGCTTCACGCGTACTCCGCTCGAAAAGATGGGCTGGCACTGCTCCGACACGGCGGCGCTCTACTTCGAAAACGTGGAGGTGCCGCCCGAGAACCTGATCGGCCCCGAGAACGCCGGTTTCATGGGCATCATGCGCAATTTCAACAGCGAGCGGCTCGGCATGGCGCACGGGGCCTGCGCCTACGCGCGCGTCTGCCTCGAGGAAGCGGCCGCGTGGGCGCGGGAACGCGAGACGTTCGGCAAGTCGCTCGTCGGGCACCAGTCGATCCGCATCAAGCTTGCGGACATGGCGCGGCAGGTGAGTGCGACGCAGGCGTGGGTCGATCAGTGCGCGTGGCAGGTGCGCGCGGGCAAGACCCGGCCCGCCGACTTCGCGATGCTGAAGGTTCAGGCGACGCGGATGCTGGAGGCCGTGGCCCGCGATGCGGCGCAAGTGCTCGGCGGCGCCAGCTACCTCAAGGGCTCCAAGGTGGAACGCATCTACCGCGAGGTGCGCGTCAACGCGATCGGCGGCGGATCGGAGGAGATCCTGCTCGATCTCGCCGGGCGGCAGCTTTTCGCGGGGCGATAGGCCGTGCCGAAGTTTACAAAGTTACCGTAGATCGCGTTTTCTTTCAGTGTGACCTTTCAGGCGTGGGCTGCGGCAGGCAAGCTGCTGTAGGAAAACGATTTCCTACTCCGCCGCGATCGCCTCGGGCGCCTGCGCCGATGCGCCCGCCGCCTTGCTGAAGCGCAGCACGCCGTCGTCGACGGGGGCGTGGCGGAACATCTTCACGTCGCCGGCATAGTTCTGGTTGAGCCGCCACGGCAGCGTCTTGCCCTGCTTCGGGAACTGGTGAAGCCCGCGCTTGAAATAGCCCGAGGAGAAGTCGATCCACGGCTCGGAGTCCATGTCCGGGTCGTCCAGCGTCGGCGTCGCGACGTCGGTGCCGGTCTCCTTCATGTGGTTGAGGACGCGGCACAGATATTCGCTGGTGAGGTCCGCCTTCAGCGTCCACGAGGCGTTGGTGTAGCCGAACGCCACCGCGAGGTTGGGGACGCCCGAGAACATGATACCCTTGTAGCCGTAGGTTTCGGGGAACGCGACCTTCCGCCCGTCGAGCGTCACGTCGATACCCGCCATGAACAGGAGGTCGAGGCCCGTGGCGGTGACGATGACGTCCGCCTCCAGCGTCTTTCCGGACTTGAGGAGGATGCCGGTTTCCGTGAAGCGGTCGATGTGGTCGGTCACGACCTCGGCGCGGCCTTCGCGAATGGCGTCGAACAGGTCGTCGTCGGGAACGAGGCAAAGCCGCTGTTCCCACGGGTTGTACGTCGGCGTGAAATGCGTCTTCACGTCATAGCCGGGGCCGAGCAGGTCGCGGACGCCGCCGAGCAGCTTCTTCTTCAGCTTCTCGGGCTTCGTCCGCGCCAGACGGAACACCCACTGCTGCATGGCGACGTTGCGCCAGCGCACGATGTTGTAGGCGAGCATCGGCGGCAGCCAGCGCCGCAGCCAGTTGGCGAGGCGGTCCTCCGCGGGGCGCGAGATCATGTAGGTCGGCGAGCGCTGCAGCATGGTGACGTGCGCGGCCTTCGCCATTTCGGGAACGAGCGTGACGGCGGTCGCGCCCGATCCGATGACGATGACGCGCTTTCCCGCATAGTCGAGGTCCTGCGGCCAGTGCTGCGGGTGGACGATGCGGCCCCGGAAGCTTTCCGCGCCCTCGAAGTGCGGCGTGTAGCCCGCCTCGTAGCGGTAGTAGCCCGAGCACATGTAGAGGAAGTTGCAGGTGAACTGCACGGGCTTGCCGTCCGCGCGCGCCGTCACCGTCCAGCGCGCCGCGGACGAGTCCCACGCGGCGGCCTCGACGTGGTGGCCGAAGCGGATGTGCTCGTAGATGCCGTATTCGCGCGCGGTCTCGTCCAGATAGCGGAGGATCGAGGGACCGTCGGCGATCGCCTTCTGGTCGGTCCACGGCTTGAAGTTGAAGCCCAGCGTGTACATGTCGCTGTCCGACCGGATGCCGGGATAGCGGAACAGGTCCCACGTGCCGCCGATGCCCGCGCGGCCTTCGAGAATCGTGTAGCTGCGGTCCGGGCAGTGCTTCTTCAGGTGAACGCCGGCGCCGATGCCCGAGATGCCGGCGCCAACGACGATCATGTCGAAATGTTCGGTCATGCGGTCCCTCTTCCGCCAATTTGAGCGGAACATAAATCAGGCCGGGGCGAACGGAAACTCTCCTAATGCGCAGCGCGCACCGGGCCTAATGCGCAGCACGCACCGGGAATGTGCGAAGCCGGGCGGTATGGGCATCGGCCACCGCCGCGCCGATACCGGCGGCAAGCACCGAAAGCCGCGCGGCCGCGGGGTTGTCGCAGAGCCTGACCAGCGCGGAGGGATCGGCTTCGGCGCCGTCGAGCCCGATGGCTTCCAGCAGTTCGGCTTCGTGCGGAAGCAGCGCCGCGCAGCAGGGCGCGCCGATCTCCAGCCGCCGCCGGCCGTGCATGGCGATGCCCGTGAGCAGGCAGCGCAGCAGATGCTCGATGCCGCAGGCGTTGTCGCCGTAGGCCTCGATCAGCGCCGCGTGGAGACAGGGCGGGCGCGGCCAGCCGATGACGAGCCGCCGCAGCGCCCACAATATCGTCTGGCTGTCGGGCGGCAGGTTCAGCCACGGCCCGCCGTGGAACTCGGCTGTTTCGACAATCGTCGCCATGATGCGATCCTCGTTGCGATAAAAATGATAATCATTCGCAATAAGGAGTCTGTCAATGGCTTTGCGTCGGGCGGCCTTGCGGCAGGGGGAGGAGCGCGGCCGCGCCCCTCCCGCCCGGAATCATTCCTCCCAGAGGAACTTGTAGACGAAGCCGGCGACGAGGCCGCCGACGATCGGATAGACCCAGAAGAACCAGAGCTGCTGGAGGGCGATGCCGCCCTCGATGAGCGCCGGGCCGGTGGAGCGCGCCGGGTTCACCGACGTGTTCGTCACCGGGATGCTGATGAGGTGGATGAGCGTCAGCGCAAGGCCGATGGCGATGGGCGCGAACCCCGGCGAGGCGCGCTTTGCCGTCGCGCCGAGGATGATGATGAGGAAGCCGAAGGTCATCACGATCTCGGTCCACAGCGCCGCGGTCATCGAATAGCCGCCCGGCGAGTGCTCGCCGTAGCCGTTGGAGGCGAGGCCGCCCGCGTAGCCCGCCTGCCCGCTCGCGATCGTGTAGATCAGCAGGGCGGCGAGGATGGCGCCCACCACCTGCGCGACGATGTAGCCGGGGGCCTCCTGCCACTTGAAGCGCCCGCCCGCGGCGAGACCGAGCGTGACGGCCGGATTGAAGTGGCCGCCGGAGATCGGGCCGAGCGCGAAGGCGGCGGTGAGCACGGTGAGACCGAACGCCAACGCGACGCCGGCGAGGCCGATGCCGACCTCCGGGAATTTCGCGGCGAGCACGGCGCTGCCGCAACCGCCGAGGACGAGCCAGAAGGTGCCGAAGAGTTCCGCTGTCAGTTTCTTGAGATCGAACATGCTATCGCTCCCCTGAAGGGCCGCATCGCGTGCGGCGCCCTCCCATAACACATTCGGAAGCCTTGGAGAATCAGCGCGGCGCGGCGGCGCGGCGGAGCCTGTCGTTGATCGCGGCGCCGAGGCCTTCGGGCGGAACGGGCGCGACGGCGATGGCGCGCGCGCCGCTGGCGTCGGCGGCGTGCAGGCAGTCGAACAGACGCGCGGCGGCCTCGACCGGGTCGCCCGCCGGGGAGAGGCTGACGTCGCCCGCGACCGGGCCGAAGCCGATCAGGAACTCATCTGCGCGGGCGCTTTCGGCTTCGAGACGGAGCGGCTTCGAGGGGGCGTAGTGGCTCTCCATCATGCCGGGGGCCTCGATGCGGCCGCCCGCGAGCGTGAGCGGCGCGAAGGCCTCCAGCGCCTCGCGCGGGACGCCGCCGGGGCGCAGCAGGCGGAGGCGGCCCGCCTCCACCGCGACGATCGTCGATTCGATGCCGCCCCTGCACGCGCCGCAGTCGATGACGAGCGGGATGCGGCCGCCGAGGGTCTTGAGGACGTGTTCGGCGCGCGTCGCGCTGATCTGCCCGGAGGCGTTGGCGGACGGCGCGGCGAGCGGGCGCCCGAGCGCGGCGATCAAGGCCTGCGGCACCGGGTGATCCGGGCAGCGCACGGCGAGGGTCGGGAGCCCTGCGGTGACGATGGCGGCGACGGTGCTTTCGGGGCGCTTCGGCAGGACGAGCGTCAGCGGCCCCGGCCAGAACGCGTCGATCAGGCGGCGGGCGAGCGGCGTCACCTCCACGTGCGCCGCCGCCATGTCAACGCCGCTCACATGCGCGATCAGCGGATTGAACGCGGGGCGGCCCTTGGCGGCATAGATGCGGGCGACGGCTTCGGCGTTCGTGGCATCGGCGGCGAGGCCGTAGACAGTCTCGGTGGGGAGCGCGACGACCTCGCCGGCGCGCAGCAGCGCGGCGGCGCGCGCAAGGCCCGCCGCGTCCGGCAGCGCGGTTTCAGTGCCGAAAAGATCAGGTTGCCCGCTCACAGCCCCCCGCTATACCCGCGCCGTTTCCTCTCACAAGCGATAGATAGCCTATGACCTACACCGCCCCCGTCACCGAGCAGCGCTTCGTCCTCGAAACCGTCGCCGACCTGCCCGGCCTCGCGCGGCTGCCCCGCTTCGAGGCCGCGACGCCGGACCTCGCGGATGCCATCCTCGAAGAGGCGGGCAAGCTTTCGGCCGGGGTCTTCGCGCCGCTCAACCGCCCCGGCGACACCGGGGGCGCGACGCTCGCGAACGGCGCGGTGACGCTGCCCGCGGGCTTTCGCGAGGCCTATGCCGCCTATGTGGAGGGCGGCTGGATGACGCTCGGCGCCGATCCGGGCTACGGCGGGCAGGGGCTGCCATTCGCGCTGGCGACGGCCGTGCAGGAGCAGCTGACCAGCGCCAACATGGCGCTGTCGCTCTGCCCGATGCTGTCGCAGGGCGCGATCGAGGCGCTGACGGCGCACGGCACCGAGGACCAGAAGCAGACCTACCTCACCAAGATCGTCTCGGGCGAATGGACCGGCACGATGAACCTCACCGAGCCGCAGGCGGGCTCGGACGTCGGTGCGCTCCGCACCACCGCGACGCCCGCGCCGGACGGCACGTGGCGCATCAAGGGCTCCAAGATCTTCATCACGTGGGGCGAGCATGACGTGGCGGAGAACATCATCCACCTCGTCCTCGCGCGCACGCCAGGGTCGCCGAAGGGCACCAAGGGCATTTCCCTCTTCATCGTGCCGAAGTTCCTCGTGAACGCGGACGGCTCCTTGGGCGCGCGCAACGACCTGCGCTGCGTCTCGATCGAGCACAAGCTCGGCATCCATGCCTCGCCGACCTGCACGATGAGCTACGGCGATGACGACGATTGCGTCGGCTACATGATCGGCGACGAGAACGCCGGGATGCGCGCCATGTTCACGATGATGAACCACGCCCGCATCAACGTCGGCCTGCAAGGCGTCTCCATCGCCGAGCGCGCGTATCAGCACGCGCTCGCCTACGCGAAGGAGCGCGTGCAGGTGCGCCGCATCATCGAATTCGCCGACGTGCGGCGGATGCTGATGACGATGCGGTCGCTGACCGAGGCGGCGCGGGCGCTGACGTATCTCAACGCCGCCGCCGTCGACCGCGCGCACGCCGAGACCGACGAGGCGGCGCAGCGTGAGGCGCAGGGCCTCGCCGACCTGCTGACGCCGGTGACGAAGGCGTTCTCGACCGATGTCGGCGTCGAGGTCGCGAGCCTCGGCGTGCAGATCTTCGGCGGCATGGGCTTCATCGAGGAGACGGGCGCGGCGCAGCACTACCGCGACGCGCGCATCGCGCCGATCTACGAAGGCACCAACGGCATCCAGGCGATGGACCTCGTCGGACGCAAGCTGCCGCAGGGGCGCTGGAAGAGCCTGTTCGCCGACATGCGCGCGGATTTCGTGCTGTTCGCGGCCGGCGATCAGGGCGGGCTGGTGCCTTATCTCGAAGACGCGCTCGCCGCGCTCGAAAGCGCGACGACGTGGCTTGCAGACGGCGGCGCGGCCGGCGGCGCTGACGACAATGCCGCGGGGGCGACGCCGTACCTGCGCATGTTCGGCCTCACCGTGGGCGGCTGGCTGCTCGCGAAGCAGGCTTCGGCGGCGGCGCGGCGGCGCGCGGCGGGCGAGGGCGATCCGGCCTTCCTGAACGCCAAGATCGTCACCGCGCGCTTCTTCGCCGAGCAGTTCCTGCCGCAGGCGGCGGCGCTGCTGGGGCCGGTGACGCGCGGGGCGGAGACGCTGTTCGCGATTCCGGAAGAGGCGCTTTAGAGGCCTCTTTGCCACCCGATATGACGGTTTAACGTGCGCTGAACGTCGTTTGTCGAAGCCTGTCTGTTGTTCGTCCCGTTCTCGACAGTCGTTCGCCGAAGCCGTGCCGCCGCGCCATTTCACGGCCGCAATTCGCCACCACCTCTGCCGCCGTCCGCAGCCTCAGGCCTGCGGGCAGTGCAATTTTTGTAGAGGTGTATTCATGAAAAAGCTCATTCTTGCCGCGCTCGCGACCGCCCTTCTCCCGGCGTCCGCGCTTGCTCAGGACGCTGCCATCGGCGGCGCGTTCGTCGGCGGCCAGATCGGCTGGGGCAAGCGGTCGGTCGATCTCGACTTCGGCCTGCCCGGAGTTCAGGATTTCGAAAAGAACCGCGACGGCATCGATTACGGCATCTTCGCCGGCTACGACTACGGCGTCGGCCAGAATGTCATCGTCGGCGTCGAGGCCGGCATCGGCTTCGGCGGCAAGACGCTGCGCGGCACGCCGGTCGCCGGGCTCACCGCCGAGATCGACCCCAAGTGGAACTACGACGTGAGCGCGCGCGCGGGCTTCCTCGCGACGCCGAACCTGCTCGTCTACGGCCGCCTCGGCTACGGCGCCGAGCGGACGCGCGTCTCCACGGTCTCGACCATCCAGGGCGTGGCCTCGGCGAGCGACAAGGGCTGGTCGGACGGCATCCTCTACGGCGGCGGTCTCGAATACGGCCTCAACGAGGCGGCGAGCATCCGCACCGAATACCGCCACCGCGACATGGACGGCGGCTATGCGGCCGATCAGGTCCTGGCGGGACTCGCGTTCCGCTTCTGACCATTGCCGGTCCGAAAACAGTTGGGCCGGAGGTATCGCCTCCGGCCCTTTCTTTTGCCCGGGATGAAACCGTCTATTCCCACGCGCGGTAGGCGAGGGCGAGGTCGTCGGCGACCGCCTTGTAGGTGATGAAGCCGCCCGCCACGTTGAGGCCGTTCCTGAGATGCGGGTCGGCGCGCATCGCCGCCTCCGGGCCGAGCTTCGCCAGCTTCACGATGAACGGCAGCGTCGCGTTGTTGAGCGCGAAGGTGGACGTGCGCGCGACGGCGCCCGGCATGTTGGCGACGCAGTAGTGGATGACGCCCTCCACCGTGTAGACGGGATCGCTGTGCGTCGTGGGCCGCGAGGTCTCGAAGCAGCCGCCCTGGTCGATGGCGACGTCGACGAGCACCGCGCCGCGCTTCATCGTCTTCAGCATCTCGCGCGTCACGAGCTTCGGCGCGGCGGCGCCGGGGATCAGCACGCAGCCGATGATGAGGTGCGAGTTCTCGGCGGCGCGGGCGACGGCGGCGCCGCTCGCGTAGACGGTCTTGATGCGGTTCTGGAACAGCGCGTCGAGCTCGGCGAGGCGCGTGGACGAGACGTCGTAGATCGTCACGTCGGCGCCGAGGCCGACCGCCATCTGTGCCGCGTTGAAGCCGGAGACGCCACCGCCGAGGATCGAGACCTTGGCGGGTGCGACGCCCGGCACGCCGCCGAGCAGGATGCCGCGGCCGCCCTGCTCCTTTTCGAGATAGTGCGCGCCGACCTGCACGGCCATGCGGCCCGCGACCTCGGACATCGGCTGGAGGAGCGGCAGGCGGCCTTGCGCGTTCGTCACCGTCTCGTAGGCGATGCAGGTCGCGCCCGATTTCATCAGCGCCTCGGCCTGCGGCTTGTCGGCGGCGAGGTGCAGGTAGGTGAACAGCGTGTGGCGCGGCTCCAGCCACGCGATCCCGTGGAGCTGCGGCTCCTTCACCTTCACGATCATGTCGGATGCGGCGAACACCTCCTGCGGCGTCGGCAGGATCTTCGCGCCGGCCGCGACATAGGCGTCGTCGCCGAAGTCGATGCCGCTGCCCGCGCCCGTCTCGACGAAGACCTCGTGGCCCGCCTGCGTCAGCTCGGCGACCGAGGCGGGCGTCATGCCGACCCGGTATTCGTGAACCTTGATCTCCCTCGGCACCCCGACGCGCATGGCCTGTTCTCCCTCATCCCGATCGAATGGCGGGGAATCTACCGGAAATCGTGTCGGAAAAGTTTGTGAAGTTGTCGGCGGCGAGGGTTTTGGTGTAGAGATTATCCCGATGGAGAAGAGGATTTCGGGAAATTGTCCGATCTTGATCAGATAGACCGCAAGATTATCGCCCAGCTTGCAATCGACTCGGGATTGACCAGCGAGCAGCTCGGCAGCCGCGTGGGGCTTTCGGCGTCCGCGGCGCACCGGCGCGTCAAGATTCTGGAGGACTCGGGGTTCATCCGCGGCTACCGGGCGGTGCTGTCGCCGGAGGCGCGGGGCAACCCGTCCGCCGTCTATGTCGCGGTGACGCTGACCGACCAGCGCAAGGAAACGCTCGCCGCCTTCGAGACCGCGGTGGCGCGCGCCCCCGAGATCGCCGAGGGCCACCTCATCACCGGGGATTCGGACTACATGCTGAAAATCCTCGTGAAGGAGGGCGACAGCTTCGAGCGCGTGCACCGCGAGCTGCTGGCCGCGCTGCCCGGCGTGCAGCGGCTGGTGACGCAGGTGAGCATCCGCAAGATCGCCGGCGAGTAGCGGATTCCGGTCGCCCATTGTGCAGTGCGGCACGCTATGCTAGTCACCGCCGCCGTTTCGGTTCGGAACGAAAGCATCGCGAGGCATGAGTCGCATGACCCGGCAATATGAGGACCAGAGGGCCGAGGCCCGCTGACCGCGGCGCCGATCCCGCACCGTCCATGACCGGACCCCACAACCCGCACGCGTCGGCCTCCGACCGCCACGACGGCATCGCCAAGCTCGCGGTCGCCGCCATCGGCATCGTGTTCGGCGACATCGGCACCTCGCCGCTCTACGCCTTCCGCGAGACGTTCGTGGGCCACCACCCGCTCGCGCTCGACACCATGCACGTCTACGGCGTCATCAGCCTGATCTTCTGGTCGATGACGCTGGTGGTGAGCATCCAGTACGTCACCATCCTGATGCGCGCGGACAACAAGGGGCAGGGCGGCAGCCTCGCGCTGCTGGCGCTGATCTCGCGGCGCACGGCGCATTCCCGGATCGGGCCGCTGATCATCCTGCTCGGTGTGTTCGCGACGGCGCTGTTCTACGGCGACAGCATGATCACGCCGGCGATCTCGGTGCTGTCGGCGGTGGAGGGCATCACCGTCGTGCGCGCGGGCATGGAGCCGCTGGTGCTGCCGATCGCGGTCGGGCTGCTGGTGTTCCTGTTCCTGCTGCAATCGCGCGGCACGGCGAAGGTCGGGGCGTGGTTCGGCCCGATCATGCTCGTCTACTTCGTGACGATCGGCGCGCTCGGCATGGGCAAGATCGTGCACCACCCGGAGATCATCCTCGCGATGATCAACCCGTGGTACGCGATCCAGTTCTTCATGATCGACGGCAGCCTCGCCTTCCTCGCGCTCGGCTCGGTGGTGCTCGCGGTGACGGGCGCGGAAGCGCTCTATGCCGACATGGGGCACTTCGGGCGGCGGCCCCTGCGCATCTCGTGGTTCTGGTTCGTGATGCCCGCGCTCCTCCTCAACTACATGGGGCAGGCGGCGATGATCATCAGCCTGCCCGCCGCCGAGGCGGAGCAGGCGATCCGCAACCCGTTCTTCCTGCTCGCGCCCGAAGGCTTCCGCCTGCCGCTCGTCGTGCTCGCGACGATGGCGACCTTCATCGCCAGCCAGGCGGTGATCTCGGGCGCCTTCTCGGTGACGCACCAGGCGATCCAGCTCGGCTTCATGCCGCGCCTCACCATCAAACACACCAGCGCCTCGACGCAGGGGCAGATCTATATCCCGGTCATCAACTGGCTGCTGATGGCGGCGGTGATCCTGCTGGTGCTGATGTTCCAGAATTCGAGCAGCCTTGCCGCCGCCTACGGCATCGCGGTGACGGGCGCGATGTTCATCGACACCTGCCTGCTCGCGGTGGTGCTGTTCTCGCTGTGGAAGTGGAAGCCGTGGCTGGCGGTGCCGCTGCTCGGCATCTTCTTCGTGGTCGACGGTGCCTATTTCGCGGCGAACCTCACCAAGGTGCCGGACGGCGGCTGGTTCCCGCTTCTCGTCGGCATCGTCGCCTTCACCATGCTGACGACATGGTCGAAGGGCCGCCTGCTGATGCGGCGGCGGATGCAGGAAGCCGCGATGCCGATGGAGATCTTCGTGAAATCGGCGGCCAGCAGCGCGACGCGCGTGCCGGGCACGGCGATCTTCATGTCCTCCGAGCCGACCGGCGTGCCGCACGCCCTCCTCCACAACATGAAGCACAACAAGATCCTGCACGAGCGCGTGATCGTGCTCACCGTGGCGATCGAGGACGTGCCCTACGTGGAGACCTGCGACGTGGTGGAGACGCAGGACCTCGGGCAGGGCTTCTACCGCATGAAGCTGCGCTACGGCTTCATGCAGGAGACGGACATCCCGAAGGCGCTCTCCCCCGTGAACGCCTGCGGGCCGAAGTTCGACATGATGCAGACGAGCTTCTTCCTCTCCCGCCAGACGCTGATCGCGGCGCCGCGGCCGGGCATGGCGATCTGGCGCGAGAAGCTGTTCGCATGGATGCTGCGCAACGCCGCGACGGCGATGGAGTTCTTCAAGCTGCCGACGAACCGGGTGGTGGAGCTGGGCAGCCAGATCGAGATTTAGGGAAGCGTCGGCTTACCCATCTGCCGCGGAGGATTGCCCGCATACGGCATTGCCCGGTCAATAGCGTGTGCCGCACGATCGGACGGCACATTCGGGAGGCCAAGGTGTTCCACAGACAGTCATTCGCAATATCCGCCCTCGCCCTCGCCATCTCGGCCTGCGGGCAGGACAAGCCGGCGGACGCGCCCGCAGCAACCGCCGATTCCGCAGCAACCGCGGACCCCGAGGCCCTGAAGATCGCCGAACTGGCCGCCAGACCGGACAGCTGGGTCCTGGAGCAGGTCGGCGGCAAGCGCATCGTCATGGACGGTCAGACGCTGGACCTCCGGATGCAGTATCTCTTCCACGAGGGCAGGGAAGCCGCGGCCAAGGAAGCCGAAGAGGCCAAGGCCAAGGAAGCGCAGGCGGAGCCGAAGCAGCCGGAAGCGGACCCCTTTGACGACCCGGCAAGCGCCGCTGCGATCAGACAGGGCGCCAACCAGCAGTGGATCAGCCGAACGCGGCCCGGTCCCGACCTGGCGTCGGTGAGCGACGAGACGGTGACTGCGCGTGACGGCAAGCTGATCCCCGTGCGCATCTACCGGCCCGAGGCGGCGGGGGCGCTGCCGATCCTCGTCTATTACCACGGCGGCGGCTGGCTGTTCGGCAACATCGAAGCCGTGGACCGCTCGATGCGGCGGCTGGCCGACGAGGCCGGGGTGATGATCATTTCGACGGACTATCGGCTCGCCCCTGAAAATCCCTACCCGGCATCATGGAACGACGCGGAAGACGCGTTCGACTGGGCCGTCGCGAATGCGGACCGGCTGCAAGGAGACGCATCGCGCATCTGCGTGGGCGGCGACAGCGCCGGCGGCAACATGTCGGTCGTGGTGACGGCGCGGACCCGGAAGGCCGGCAAGCCGAGCCCCGCCTGCCAGCTTCTCTATTATGCGGCGGTCGACAACCGGAGCGTTGCGGACATGCGCGTCCACTACGTGTCATCCCGCCTGTTCTGGGAGGGGTTCGGCCTCGATGTTCCGTTCACCGATTACGTGCACCGCAAGGTGTTTCCGGGCATGGATTTGTCCCAGCCCGAAATCTCGCCGATCCTGGCCGGCAATTTCGCGAAGATGCCGCCGACGCTCGTCGCCGCGGCGGGCTTCGATCCGCTGCGGGATTCCGACAGGGCCTACGCGGACGCGCTGAAGAAGGCAGGCGTTCCGACCGTCTATCTCGAATATTCCGCCCTCCCCCACGGCTTCCTGCAGCAAACCGCCGTGACCAAGGAAGCGGACCGCGCCGCCGGCGAAACGGCGCGCGAGTTCGGCAAGCTGGTAAAGGGCCTCCGCCCCCAAGGGCGCTGAGAGCGGCGCGCGGGGATCGCGGCCTACGTCCCGTCCGGCCCCAGCGCCGCGTCGAGGTCGCGGGGGCGGATGAAGCGGACGAGTTCGCCCTTGCCCTCGTCGACGTCTTCCCAGCGTTCCGCGTCGAAGCGCATCTCGGCGAGGGTGGCGGTGGGATACTTGATGTCGACCTCCTTGCGGAGCGCGCCGCTGCCCGCGGGCGTCAGCAGGAAGACGAGGTCTTCGAGGCCGGGGTTGTGGCCGACGAGGAGCAGGGTTTCGGCGTCCGCGTCCGTCTCGTGGACGATGTCGAGCAGCGTCGGCGCGGAGGCCATGTAGACGCGCTTGTCGAAGCTCGCGCCGAGGCGGCGGCCCGCGCCCGCCTCCACGCCGTCCAGCGTCTCGATGACCCGCACCGCGGGCGAGGCGACGACGCGGTCGAAGGCGAGGCTCTCGTCGCGCAGGTAGCGGCCGATCGTCTCGGCGGCGCGGCGGCCGCGCGTGTTAAGGGGGCGGTCGAAGTCCCGCTCGACGGGGTCGTCCCAACTGGATTTGGCGTGGCGGAGCAGGAAGATCGTCTTCATGTCGCGGCGCTGATGCCCGATGTCGCGTCCGGTGTCATCGGAAGATTTCGTGTCGGTGCGGGAGCAGGCGCGGACATCTCGCGCACGATGCGCACGGCCTCGTCCAGCGGCACTCGCTCCACGGTCACACCGTCCGGAAACGCCTGGCACAGGCGGCTCGGAACGGCGGCGCCGAGCAGCACGAACGTGCCCCGGTCGCTGGCGCGGCGGATGAGCCGCCCGAACGCCTGCGCCATGCGGCCGGAGGCGACGAGGTCGTCGTAGGTCTTGCCGCCGAACGCAGCGCGGCGCGCGGCGTGGAGCACGGTGGGGCGCGGCCACGGCACGCCTTCGAGGACGACGAGGCGGAGCGAATCGCCGGGCACGTCGACGCCGTCGCGCAGGGCATCGGTGCCGAGCAGCGAGGCGGCGGGATCGGCGCGGAACATGTCGACGAGCGTGCCCGCGTCGATGGGGTCGATATGCTGCGCGAACAGCGGCAGGCCTTCGCGGGCGAGGCTCTCCTCGATGCGCGCGTGCACGGCCTTCAGCCGCGAGATCGCCGTGAACAGGCCGAGCGCGCCGCCGCGCGACGCGGAGATCAGCGCCCTGTACGCGCCCGCGAGCGCCGGGACGTTGCCGCGCTGCACGTCGGTGACGATGAGGACGCGCGCCTGCCGGGCGTAGTCGAACGGGCTCGGCGACGAGAAGCGCACGGGCGGCAGCGGCAGGTGCGCGGCGCCGGTGCGCGCCTCGCTGTCGCGCCAGTCGGCGTCGGGCGCGGTGTCGTCGGTGATGCGCGAGCGCAGCGTCGCCGAGGTGATGACAGCGCCATGCGCCTGCTTCAGCACGGCCTCGGCGAAGGGCTTTGTCGGATCGAGCCAGTGGCGGCGGATGCCGACGTCGATCTCGCGCCCGTCGATGCGCTCGAGCGCGAGCCAGTCGACGAAATCCGGGTCGGCGGGGCCGCCCATGCGCGCGAGGAGCTGCACCCACGCGCCGATCAGCCCAAGCCGCCACGCGAGGCCGGAAAGCGCGCCCTCGACGCGGGCGCGGCCGGCGCCGTCGAGCCAGTCCGGCGCTTCCTCGACGAGCGCTTCGAGGCGCTGCGCGAGCTTCACCAGCGGCACCGACACGGCTTCCAGCGCGCGCGCCGCCGTGTCGGCCGCGTCGATGAGCGCGGGTTGCAGCGCGACGACCTCGGTTTCGAGGCCGTAGCCGGTCTCGGCCGCGTCGGCGCGGGCGTAGACCTGCGCGCGCACGGCGGCGAGCAGGCGTTCGAGCGGGCCTTCCGGCGTGCCCTCGACGACGCGGCCGAGCCAGCCGTCGGCAGGGAGCGCGGCGGCGGCGTGCACGGCGTCCTCCAGCAGCATCGCGCCCTCGCCGTCGAAGGCGACGAGATCGCCGAGGCGCGCGGCGAGGCCCCGGCGGCGGCCCTTGCTGCGCTTCTCGGGGCCGATGATCCAGCGGCGCAGCTCGATCGCCTCGCCGCCGGTGAGCGCCATCGCGAAGGCGCTGTCGGCGGCGTCGAACAGGTGGTGGCCCTCGTCGAACACGATGCGCCTCATGCCGCGGCCTTCGCTCTTGCCGCGCACCGCGTTCACCATGACGAGCGCGTGGTTGGCGATGACGAGGTCGGCGTCCGCCGTGCCGCGCACGGCGTGCTCGATGAAGCAGCGGCGATAGTGCGGGCAGCCCGCGTAGACGCACTCGCCGCGCCGGTCGGTGAGGCTCGCGCGCGCGTTCCGGCCGAACAGGCCGGAGAGCCAGCCGGGAAGGTCGCCGCCGACCATGTCGCCGTCGCGGCTGTACATCGCCCAGCGCTGCACGAGCTGCGCGTAGATGCCCGCGCGGCCCGCGAAGCCGCCCTGCACGGCGTCCTCGAGGTTGAGCAGGCAGAGGTAGTTCTCGCGGCCCTTGCGGACGACGACGCGCGATGCCTTGACGCGCGGGTCCGGGTAGAGGCGGGCGGTTTCGTGGTCGAGCTGGCGTTGCAGCGCCTTCGTGTAGGTGGAGAGCCAGACGGTGCCGCCCGACTGCTCGGCCCAGAGCGAGGCGGGGGCGAGGTAGCCGAGCGTCTTGCCGATGCCGGTGCCCGCCTCGGCGAGCACGACGTTCGGGGCGTCGCGGATTTCGCGCGGGCGGAAGGCGCCGGCGGTGGCCACGGTGTAGGCGCGCTGGCCGGGGCGTTCCTCGGCGCCGCTGCCGGTGAGCAGCGCGAGACGGCCGGCGGCTTCCTCGCCGCTGATCTCCACCTCGCGGACGGGGGCGGGCGGCGCGCCTTCCTCCCACTTCGGCAGGCTGGTGAAGACGGAGCGGTCATGATCGCGGGGCTCGCCGAGCGCGGAAAGCACGGCGGGCGCCCACGGCCACTTGAGGCGCGACAGGGCGCGCGCGGTGTTCCACGCGCCCGGCGCGCGGTCCCACTTGCCGCCCTGGACCTGCGTCAGCAGCGTTTCGGCGACGGCGCGGAGCAGCCGCGCCTCCGCCGCGCCGTCGTGCGCCGAATCGAGGCCGAGGAGCGCGGCGAGGCCGTGCACGGTCGGCACGGCGAAGCGCGCGGGATGCACGAAGGCGAACAACTCCAGCACGTCGAGGCCGGAGGCTTCCGGGTAGCCGAGCTTCGAGGCGACGAGCGGGGCGTTTACGAGCAGCGTCGGCGTGTCGGCGAGCAGGCGGATCGCCGCCTGCCGGTCCACCCGGCGCGCGCCCTCGCCATCGGCAAGCCAGATGCCGTCGAGCCCGATGTGGAGCGCGGGCCAGGGGAGGGGAACGGTCGTCACGCGCCCGTTTTCGGCGAGCGAAGCCCAAGCGCGCAAGCGAAACCTTGCCCTTGCGGCCCGCTGCCGCTAGCGCGTGTCCCGCCATGACAGATGACCTCCGCGCCGCCGCCCTCGTTTCCAAAGCCTGGCCCTATGAGGAAGCCCGGAAGGTGCTGGCGCGCCTGAAAGGCGGCGCGCCCGCGAAAGGCCACGTGCTGTTCGAGACCGGCTACGGCCCCTCGGGCCTGCCGCACATCGGCACGTTCAACGAGGTGCTGCGCACGACGATGGTGCGCCGCGCCTTCGCCGAGCTGTCGGACGTACCGACGCGCCTCGTCGCCTTCTCGGATGACATGGACGGGCTCAGGAAGGTGCCGGACAACGTCCCCAACCAGGCGATGCTGACCGCGCACCTCGGCGAGCCGCTGTCGCGCATCCCCGATCCGTTCGGGAAGTTCGAAAGCTTCGCGCACCACAACAACGCGATGCTGCGCGCGTTCCTCGACCGTTTCGGCTTCGAATACGAGTTCGCCAGCTCGACGGATTACTACACGTCGGGCCGCTTCGACGACCAGCTCCGGAACGTCCTCGCCAACTATCAGGCGATCATGGACATCATGCTGCCGACGCTGCGCGAGGAACGCCGCCGCACCTATTCGCCGGTGCTTCCCATCAGCCCCGTCTCGGGCAAGGTGTTGCAGGTGCCGATCGAAGTGGTGGACGCCGCCGCCGGACTCATCCGCTTCGAGGAGGACGGCCGCGCGCACGAGCACTGCATCCTCTCGGGCGGCGCCAAGCTGCAATGGAAGGTCGACTGGGCGATGCGCTGGGTGGCGCTCGACGTCGACTACGAGATGTACGGCAAGGACCTGACCGATCTGGGCGTGCAGTCCGGCCGCATCGCCAAGGTGCTCGGCGGCCGCAAGCCCGAGGGGCTGATCTACGAGATGTTCCTCGACGAGAAGGGCGAGAAGATCTCCAAGTCGAAGGGCAACGGCCTCGCGCTCGACGACTGGCTGACCTACGGCCCCGAGGAGAGCGTCGCCTTCTACGCCTACCGCGAACCGAAGAGCGCCAAGCAGCTCCACGTCGGCGTCATCCCGCGCGCGGTGGACGAGTATTTCCAGTTCCGCGCCAACTACCCGGCGCAGCCGCTCGACAAGAAGCTCGGCAATCCCGTGCACCATATCCACGGCGGCAAGGTGCCGGACGCGCCGATGCCGGTGACGTTCGGGCTGCTGCTGAACCTCGTCGGCGTGATGGGCGCGGACGCGGACCGCGCGCAGGTCTGGGCATACCTCGGCAACTACGTGCCGGGCGCGAGCGCGGACAAGTATCCGGAGGTCGACCGGCTGATCGGCCACGCGCTCGCGTACAACCGCGATTTCGTCGCGCCGACCCTGAAGCGGAGGAAGCCCGACGCGCGCGAGGCGGCGGCGCTGCGCGACCTCGACGCGCGGCTCGCGGCGCTGCCCGAGGGCGCGGAGGCCGAGACGATCCAGAACGAGGTCTATGCCGTCGGCAAGGAAGGCGGGTTCGATACGCTGCGCGACTGGTTCGCGGCGCTCTACGAGACGCTGCTCGGCTCCTCGCAAGGGCCGCGCATGGGGAGCTTCATCGCGCTCTACGGCGTCGCGAACACGCGGCGGCTGATCGCCGAGGCGCTGGCCTGATCTGCACGGTCAGCCCGGCGAAGGCCGGGCCCGCCGCACGGTCACGGCTTCGCGCCGGGCTTGGGTCGCCGTTGTCGTGACGGCGCCGGCCGGCTTCGCGGCGCAACGATTGCGTTCTCGATCAGTGCGGACACGTAGGTCCCGTAGCGCTCCGCCGTCCAGCCGCACTGCACCACGAGCTCGTCCCACATGCGGAAGGACGTGAGGCTCCATGCGAGATCGGCAGCGATCCCGGGGCTGAGATCGGGCCGTAGCCGCTTTTCCTCGACGAGACGCTCGACGATGTACCGGCACTGGTCCCGCCGGCTGTCGAGCCGGTCCTGCCAGGCGCGCTCGGCGTCCGGGTCCTGCCTGCGCAGGAGCTCGAAAACATCGGCGATCGGCTTCACGAGCGGCAGCAGGCGTGCCTGCATATCGACGAGCGCACGAATCGCGGCGACAGCGTCGGGCGCATTGCGCACCTTCGCGAACTCTTCGGGAATGCCGCGCGCCTCGTCGACGCGCCGCACCAGCGCCACGTAGAGGTCGGCGCGATCGGCGAAGGTCAGATACAGCGCCTGCCGCGACAGCCCCGCCGCCTTTGCGATGGCGGCCATGGAAACAATGCCTTCGCCGCGCCGGACGAGCTTCTGGGCTGCATCGAGAATGCGCTCGCGCGTCGAGAGCGGAGATGGACTTGACACTATGTAAACTCACGCCTAGTTATTGCCTTGACATATTGTCAAGAGAATCGCTGCCCAATGCAAGGGGGTATGAGCGCCCGGTAGCGGCTGGCCTGAACACGGGCTTGCCGAATGCCTCGTGGTGCCCGGCGAAAAGATGGTGTTTTCTGATGCGGAGGGGGACGAAATGAAGAAGGAGTTTGCCGTCAAGTCCGTTTGGCTCGGGCTTGCGCTCATCGGTTCATCGAGCAGCATGGCGTTGGCACAAGGCAACGCGGCAGAACCCGCCGAAAGCGTAGCGGGACTCGAGGAAATCATCGTGACGGCCGAGCGCCGTTCGCAGTCCATCAACGACGTCGGCATGTCGATCGCGGCATTTTCGGGCGAAACGCTGGCAAACGCGCGGGTGACGAGCGTATCCGACCTGACCACGGTCGTGCCCGGCTTCACCGTGTCGCAATCGCGAAGCGGCCTGCCGATCTATACGCTGCGCGGCATCGGTTTCGCGGTGATCTCGCCGTCCTCGACATCGCCGGTCGGCACCTATGTCGATCAGGCCGCCTACGTGTTCCCGTCGATGAACGGCGGCCCGATGTTCGACATCGAGCGCGTCGAGGTTCTGAAGGGGCCGCAGGGCACGCTCTACGGACGCAACACCACGGGCGGCCTCGTCGATCTCATCACCAACAAGCCGCAGGATCATTTCGGCGCGGGATTCACCGTCGAGGTCGGCAATTACGAGACCCGCAATCTCGAAGGCTATATCAACATCCCGATCACGGACGCGCTGAAGACCCGCTTCTCGTTCCGCACCGAGGACAGCGACAAGGGCTGGCAGAAGAGCTTCACGCGCCCCGGCGACCGGCTCGGCGAAAAGCACCGGCTCGGCGCCCGCGCCGAGGTGGCATGGCGGGCGAGCGACACGCTCGATTTCCTGTTCACGGTGAATTACTGGCGCGACCGTTCCGACACGCAGGCGCAGCAGTACGCCACCTATATCACCAATCCCTACACGGCGAATCCGGCGGTCTGGCGCGTGGCGCCCTATTTCGCCGCGTTCGATACGGCGTGGCAGGCGGCGGGTCGCAATTCCAATTCGGCGGCCGACTGGATCGCGGAAGGGCCGCAGGGTGCGTTGACCCGCTACGGCACGGCGGGCCACGGACTGTATTCGCAGGCGCTCGGCACACTTGAAAAGGACAACGAGTTCGTCAGCACCGTGCTGCACGCCACATGGAAACTGGGCGACGACATCAGCCTGATTTCGCTTTCGGGATACAACTCGCTCAACTCGTATGAGCCGGTCGCAGTCAGCGGCACGCCCTTCGAGATGAGCGTGTTCGCCGATGGCGGCGACAGCAGCAACATCTTCCAGGAACTGCGTCTCGAGGGTGAAACCGGCGCGGTGCGATGGATGGTCGGCGGCTATTACGGCCATGACCGCGTGCGCAGCGTCGCACCCGGTCTCTTCGACGACCTGTTCACCGTGAGCAACCTGCGTTCGCTGTTCGCGCGGGCGGAGAACTGCCAGCTTCCGACGGGGGCGGCACTCCCTTCAGGCGCGGGCACAGGGCTTCCCGGCGGCTGCGTGACCGGGCCGGGCGGAACCTTCAATCCGCGCAGCTACACGGCGGCGCAGATCTCGGAGGGCTTCCGCAACGGCGCCAGCAACGGCGCGCTGAACGGCGACCTGTGGAGCGCGTTCGCGCATCTCGAATGGGCGCTCACCGACTCGCTGACGGCGCAGGGCGGCGTCCGCTACTCGCACCAGAAGCAGACCGGCGCATCGTGCGGCGGATCATCGGACCCCGGCACCGGACCGGGCTTCAGCAACCAGTACTACATCTGGGACACGGTGTTCCGGTACGTTTACTACATGCGGAACGGCCATGCCGTGAGCCCGCCCGCGCCCACCGACGCCACCGGCTGCATAACCTTCAATGCCGAAACCGGCGCCTTCGGTCTCGTGCAGCAGAAGCTCACCGAGAACAATCTCGCCTGGCAGGCCGGGCTGAACTGGAAGGTCGGCCCGGGCCAGCTTCTCTATGTCACCGCGGCGAAGGGCTATCTCGCCGGCGTGCTGCCGTCGACGTCCGCCAACAACGCGGTGCAGTTGACGCCGGTGAAGCAGGAAGAGCTGATGTCCTACGAGGCGGGCGCGAAGCTCTCGCTGTTCGACCGGCGCGTGCAGGCGAACGTCAGCGCCTTCTACTACGACTACACCGACAAGCAGATGCAGGCCTATTTCCCGGACGTGATCTTCACGGCGCTGCCCGTGCTGATCAACGTGCCGAAATCGGAATCCTACGGCATCGACGCGAGCCTCAGCTGGGCCGTGACCGAGAATTTCACCGCGACGCTTTCGGGCACGCGGCTTGAAACATCGGTCACGAAGATGCCGGCGTGCGCCGGCACGCAGCACTTCGGCTGCGGCCGCGATTCCAAGGCACGCCCGCTCGATTACGAAGGCTTCGAATTCGCCTACGCGCCCAAATTCCAGGGCAGCGCCATCCTCTCCTACGACGGGCCGCTGAACGAGACTCTCGGCTTCAACGCAACGGTGGCCGCAACATACCAGAGCCGGTCGTTCGGTCTGCTCGGCGGCAACAAGCTGCCCGATGTCGGCGACAACCACACCGTGCCGTCCTACGGGCTCGTCAACATGAGCCTCGGCATCTACGGTCCGGACCGGAAGTGGGATGCCTCGTTCTGGGTGAAGAACCTGATGGACAAGGATTATGTGACCAGCACCTACCAGGGGCAAGACTTCTTCGCCCGCACGATGGGAATGCCGCGCACCTTCGGCATCCGCCTCACCTACCGCATCGGCGACTGATTACCTGCATCGCCAAAGCAGGGCCAAAGCAGGAAGGGCGTCCCGCGAACTGCGGGGCGCCCTTTTCACATGGACCGGGAATCGCACACGGTCACTTGACACTATGTAAAGTCGAGTCTAAGGACAGTGTAACTTGACAGCATGTAAAGTGCTGCTGCCGGAACGGCGATGCGAGGGACGGCCCGGCGGCAAGCACGGGCTGCGGGATGCGGGGGTGGAAACAACGATGAGCGCGTTCGAGACGATCCGGATCGGTCCCGATCCCTGCATTGCCGTCGAGCACGGCGGATGCGGCGAGCTCGTCGTCCTCCTGCACGGCATCGGCGGCAACAGGCGCAACTGGCGCGACACCATGCCCGCGCTCGCCGAGCGCTTCCACGTCGCCGCGTGGGACGCGCGCGGCTGGGGCGACAGCGACGACTACGACGGTCCGCTCAGCTTCGAGGCGATGAGCGGCGATCTCGTGCGCGTGCTCGATCATTTCGACGCGGCGAAGGCGCACATCGTCGGCCTGTCGATGGGCGGCAAGCTCGCGATGCACTTCGTGCGGCTGCATCCGGAGCGCGTGGCCTCGCTGACATTGTGCGACGCAAGCCGCCGCCGCCGCGCCGCCGATCCGCAGCGCCTCGCCGAATTCGTGCGGTCCCGGCAGCAGCCGCTGCTGGAGGGCAAGGAGCCGCGCGACATCGCGGGGCCGGTGGCGCGCTCGCTCGTCTCGCCCTCGGCGCAGCCCGGCGCGCTCGAGCAGCTGATCGACAGCATGGAGCGCCTGCACAAGGTGATGTACCTGAAGGCGATCGAACTCCTCGCCTACGCGCCCGATCCCGCCGGTCTCGACGAGGTGGACGTGCCCGCGCTGGTGATCGTCGGCGCCGACGACACGCTGACGCCGATCGCCGATGCCGAGGACCTGGCAGGGACCATTCCGGGCGCCCGGCTCGCGGTGATCCCGAACGCCGGGCACCTTTCCAACATCGAACAGCCCGAAGCCTTCAATCACGCGCTCCTCACGTTTCTCGAGGGCGTCCCAGCCATTCATTCCCAGACATAATCGCGGATAGGAATTCGACAGTGCAGACTCTCAGCCAGACGAAGATCGAAGTCGAGACCGACGACGAGGTGCGTGCCCGCCTGATCGCCGCAGCGCGCGATCTCGCGCCGCGGATCGCGGCACGCGCCGCCGACAACGAACGCGCCCGCCGCATCTCCGACGAGACGATCGCCGAGGCGGCCGACGCCGGCTTCTTCAAGATCCTCGTCCCCAAGCAGCGCGGCGGCTATCAGCTCGACTGGGAAACGCAGTGCCGCGTAATCGTCGCGCTCGGCCAGGGCGACGGCTCGGTGGGCTGGCAGCTCTCCTTCTTCATCCTGCACAACTGGCTCTACCTCCTGCTTCCGGAACAGGCCCAGCAGGAGATCTACGGACGGCGCGGCTTCGGCATCGGCCCCGTCCTGCTCGCGCCCGCCGACGTGAAGGCGCGCAAGGTGGAGGGCGGCTATATCCTGAGCGGCCGCTCGCGCTGGGCGACCGGCATCAACCACGCGGAATGGATTCTCGTCGGCACCAAGGTGGAGCCGGAACCCGGCGAGGAAGCGAAGACGGCCATGCGCGAATTCCTCGTGCCGCGCGCGGACGTCGTCGTGCATGACACGTGGTTCACGTCCGGCATGTGCGCGACCGGGAGTCACGACGTCGAATATCCCGACATCTTCGTGCCGGAATATCGCACCGCCGATCTCGACGCGAGCATCGCCGGCAACGGCCAGGGCTTCAAGATGTACGACGCCCCGCAATACCGCGTGCCGCAGTTCGTGAGCATGATCTTCGGCGCGACCGCCCCGCAGGTGGCGATCGCGAAGGGCGCGGTGGACGAATTCCACAAGAAGGTGCGGGGCTACGTGAGCCCGGTGATGGGGACGCAGACGATCAACAACATCCCCTCGCTGGTGCGCCTCGCGCAGGCGAAGGTCCGCGTCGATGCCGCCGAGCAATATCTCTATTCGCTGGCCCGCCGCCTGCTGGAGTGGGCGACGGAAGGCCCGCTGACGCCCGAACAGCGCGTGATGGTGCGCTCGGGATGCGCCTGGGTCGCCAACGAGTCGCGCGAGATCGTGCAGTTCGTCGCGGCGACCGCCGGGTCGAGCGCGTTCATGCGCGACCAGCCGATGCAGCGCTACCTGCGCGACATCACGATGATGGCGAACCACTTCTATTTCGACCAGGACACCGCGTTCGAGCCGCTCGGCCGGGTCATGGTCGGTCTCGACGCCAACACGCGTCTCAGCTGAGCCGGGGAGGAAGCCGCCATGTTCGCAGACAGGATCGAGGCCAAGTGGATCCGCATGTTCCAGAAGGTTCTGGAACGCTGCGGCATAACCGAGGACAGTTTCGTCGGGATCGTCTGTGAAACGCAGTCGCGCGAGATCAACGTGCATCTCGTCGAACTGGCGCTCGGCATGATCGGCGCGCGGCATTTCAAGCTGGTGGCGACGACGCCGCCGGTCACGACGGTCGTGCCGACGCGCTCGACGGGCACGTCCGGCGCGCTGCGCGGGCTGGGGCCGATCCTGAAGGGCCTCGCGCCGTGCGACATGATCCTCGACCTGACGATGGAAGGGATGCTGCATTCGCCCGAACTGCGCGAGATCCTCGGCTCGGGCGTGCGGGCGATGTATATCCTGAACGAGCATCCCGAAGCGCTCGAGCGGCTGTCGCTCAGCGACGCCGATGTCGAGGCGATCCACCGCAACCACAAGATTCTCGCCGCGGGCCGGACGATGCGGGTCACGTCCGCCGCGGGAACCGACCTCACGGTCGACCTTGCCGGACAGGTCCCGGTGCGGATCACCGGCATCGTCACCGAACCCGGCACGATGGGGCACTGGCCGGGCGGGCTCATCGTCTCGCACCCGGCCGCGGGCGCGGTGAACGGCAGGATCGTCGTCGATACCGGCGACATCAACTGCACGTTCAAGCGCTATGCCGAGCGGCCGATGACGCTCGTGATCGAAAGCGACATCATCGTCGCGGTCGAGGGCGAGGGCGTCGACGCCGACCTGTTCCGCACCTATTCGGCGGCGTGGAACGAGGTGAACGCGCTGACGACCTCGCACTTCGGCTGGGGCATGGCGCCCGCCGCGCGGTGGGAAGCGCTCGCCATGTACGACAAGGCGGACACCAACTGCATCGAGGCGCGCGCGTTCGCCGGCAATTTCCTCGTCGGCATCGGCGCCAGCCACGTCGCGAAGCGCGACACGCAGAACCACTTCGATATTCCCCTGCGCCACACCACGGTGATGATCGACGACATCAAGGTGGTCGATCGGGGCGTGCTGTGCTTTCCGGCGGAGGCATGACGGCCGGACGGCTGCTGCTGATCCTCGACGCGCGCGGCGATGACACGGGGCTCGCGCCGAACCTGTCCCGCGGCATGTTCGCGTCCGCGGCAGGTCCGGGCCTCTGGGCGCAGGCCGCGATCTTCAAGGTCTGGTGCGATCCCGTGAAGGTGCAGGACCGCCTGCTCGCGCGGACCGGCTGGGCGTCCGCGCACGCGCAGGAAACCGCCGACGTCCTTCGGGGAACGCCGATGACGCCGCGCCTCGCGGGAGGCGACAGGGTATCCGCGACCGACTGCGTCCAGTGCCTCGTGTTCTCGGCGCCGCTCGCCGGGCGGGAAGCGGAATACGACGCCTGGTATTCGGGGCGGCACCTGCGCGATGTGCTGGCGGTTCCGGGCTATGTCTCGGCGCAGCGCTTCGCCGTTTCGGGCGCTGCCGCGCCGGCGCCGTTCCTCGCGCTCTACGAGATCGCCCGCGAGGCCTATGAAACCGCCGTCGCCGAGGTCGCGCGGCGCTCGGGGACGGAGCGTATGCCGATCCCGGACGCGGTCGACCGCAGCCGGTTCGCCTCCGCCCACTATCGGCCCGCCTCGCTGGTCACTGTCGATCTCGATTGAGCGCCTTCAATCGGCGGCGGGCGTGTACGCGGCGAGCCTGTCGATCAGATATTCGACCGTCGTCCCGAAGCGCGCGCGTTCTTCGGGCGCCAGCGACAGGGCGCCGTCGCAGGTCCGGTTGACCGCCGCGATGGCCTTGGCGAGCTGGCGCCGCCCGGCGGGCGTGATCGCGATGACCGAACGGCGGCGATCCTCCGGATTGCGGCCGCTGCGGACGAGGCCGCGCTCGTCCATGCGCGCGATGGAGCGGCTGAGCGAGGACTGCGGCAGGCGCGTGAACGCGACGATCTCGTTGAGCGTCGACGGACCGTTCCGCACGAGGCAAAGATAGACGCGCCACTGCGCGACGGTGAGGCCGCATTCGTCGAGCGCGGACGACAGCAGCGACTGCACGGCGCGCGAAAGCAGCGCGAGGCGATAGGGAAGGAAGGTCGAGAGATCGAACTCGTCCGCCTTCACGCGACTTCCCCTCCTCCCGTCCGATCCCCGGCCCTTCATCGCGCGGCCGGCCGCAAATGGCCAGACCTCTCCCGGCCTATTTCAGCTTGCGCGGGGCGGGAGAGACCGTTGTCCACGCGCGCGGCGGCAGCGCCGCGTTCCACGCGTCGTAGCGGGCCTTGAGGTCGGTGAACACGGCAGGCTCGGACGCGGAAAGATCGTTCGCCTCGGCGGGATCGCGCTCGAGGTCGAACAATTTCGCCGCGCCGGTCCGCGTGTTCAGCCAGAGCTTCCACCTGTCCATGCGAACGGCGGATTCGGCGCCGAGCTTCCAGTAGAGGATGTCGTGCGGCGCCCCCCCGGCGCCCTTCAGGTAGGGCAGCAGATTGACGCCGTCGAGCGCGCGGTCGCGGGGCAGCGCGAGTCCGGCGGCCGCGGCGGCCGTGGGCAGGATGTCGAGCAGGCTGACCGGCTTGCGGTAGACCTGACCCGCCGGGAGCTGCGCCGGCCAGCGGATCATGTAGGGGACGCGGATGCCGCCTTCGAGCGTGGAGGTCTTGCCGCCGGAAAAGGGCACGTTGCGCCCGGGCCGGCTCACCGCCGAGCCGTTGTCGCTGACGAAGAACACGATCGTGTTCCTGTCGAGGCCCGTGCTCTTCAGCTTGTCGAGAACCGCGCCGACAGCATCGTCCTCGGCGAGCAGCAGGGCGTTGTAGGCGCGCGCGTGGATATTGCGGATGTCGGCCCGCAGCCGCTCGAAATAGGTGCTCGGCACCTGCAGCGGCGGCTGCGGCGCGTTCAGCGGCAGATAGAGCAGGAACGGCTTGTTCTTGTTGTCCTCGATGAACTGCACGGCCTCGTCGCGGAAGCGGAACAGCAGGAAGTCCTCGACATTGACGATCTGCCCGTTCTTTCGAACCGCGTTCAGGCCCTCGCGGCTCCATGCGACGAGCGGCAGCTCGTCGTGATAATCGACCTTGAAGCTGAGCATGTCCGGATCGGAGAGGTTCTTCGATTGAAGGCTCGTGTTGCCGTAGAACACGAACGAATGATCGAAGCCGCGGTTGTTCGGCAGGAATTCGGGGCCGTTGCCGAGATGCCACTTGCCGATCACGGCCGTGCGGTATCCCTGCGACCGGAAGATCTCCCCGATGTTTTTCTCCGAAGCAGGCACGCCGCGGCGCAGGAATTCCGCTTCGCCCTGAACGGGCGCGAGGCTGCCGTCCTCTTCCCGGACCTCGCGGAGTTCGGGAAACGCGCCGTTGGAAATCTGCTGCTCGAATCCGAACCGCTGCTGATAGCGCCCCGTGACGAGGCCCGCACGCGAGGGGGAGCACAGCGGCGCAGACGCATAGCCGTCGGTGAACATCACGCCCTCGCGGCCGATGCTGTCGATATTGCGCGTTTCGATCAGCCGGTTCCCGTAGAGCGACGGATCGCCGTATCCCATGTCGTCGGTGACGATGACGACGACGTTCGGCCGCTGCGGTCCCGCCGGTTTCGCCGCTGTCGCCGAAGCCGCGCCGACGGCGAGACATGCGCCCAGAAGAAGCGCGGTTTTCCTGAACGGCATCGGCATTTCGCGAACCCCTTGTTTCACGCCAATCGCGATTGCGCGGGGGTATCATATGCACATACATATGCAAGTGGATATATCATCGGGACGGGATTTCCGGGTGGCTGAAAGGCATGGCTGAAAGATTGGACCCTGCGCTTGGCCGGGCCGGGATGCGGCACATTCCCGGCGGGCGTTTCCGCATGGGCTCCGCGCGCTTCTATGCGGAGGAGCGGCCGGTCCGTCTCGTCGAGGTGGGCGCCTTCCTAATCGACGAAACCCCGGTGACGAACCGCGACTTCGCCGCGTTCGCAAACGCCACGGGCCATGTGACGACGGCCGAGACCGCGCCCGATCCCGCCCTGTATCCGGGACTGCTGCCGCATATGGCGCGTGCGGGCTCGGCGGTCTTCGAAAAGACACGCGGCCCCGTGGACATGCGCGATCCCGGCGCGTGGTGGGAATTCCGCTTCGGCGCCGACTGGCGTCACCCGCTGGGGCCGGAAAGCAGCATCGACGCGCTCGGCGACCACCCGGTCGTCCACGTCAGCCACAGCGACGCCGAAGCCTATGCGCGCTGGGCGGGGAAATCGCTGCCGACCGAAGCCGAATGGGAATTCGCCGCGCGCGGCGGCCTCGACGGCGCCGACTATGCGTGGGGCGACGAACTTGCGCCGGAAGGGCGTATGCTCGCCAATTACTGGCAGGGTCTTTTCCCGTGTTCGAACCTGATGCTCGACGGGTGGGAGCGGACCTCTCCGGTGCGGGCCTATCCGCCGAACGGATACGGCCTCCACGACATGATCGGCAACGTCTGGGAATGGACCGCAGACTGGTGGTCGGTGCCGGAGGGAAAGGCAGGCGGGAAATCGTCCTGCTGCGCGGCGCATAACCCGCGCGGCGGCAGCGAACGCGCCAGCCGCGATCCTTCCCTCGGCGTCGCTTTCGGCCGCAAGGTGCTGAAAGGCGGGTCGCATCTCTGCGCCGACAACTATTGCCGCCGCTATCGCCCCGCGGCGCGCCATCCCGAGACGGTCGACACCTCGACCTCGCACATCGGCTTCCGCTGCGTGGTGCGCCTCCCCGGGGGGGCGCCGGTCAGTATGACTTGGGAAGCCCCAGCACCTTCTCGGCGATGAAGCAGAGCACGAGCTGAGGGCTGACCGGCGCGATACGCGGGATCAGGCTTTCGCGGAGATAACGCTCCACGTGATATTCCCTTGCATAGCCGAACCCGCCGTGCGTCATCACGGCCTGCTGACAGGCCTTGAAAGCCGCCTCGCCCGCAAGATACTTGGCGGCGTTGGCGCTGGCGCCGCAGGGCTGTCCGCTATCGTATTCCCATGCGGCCCGGCACACCATCAGCCAGGCCGCCTCCAGCTCCATCCAGTTCTCGGCAAGCGGATGCTGGATGGCCTGGTTCTTGCCGATCTGGCGATTGAAAACGACCCGTTCCTTCGCATAGCCGGTCGCGCGGCGCAGCGCGGCGTGCCCCAGGCCCACGGCCTCGGCGGCGATCAATATGCGCTCCGGATTCATGCCGTCGAGAATATATTCGAAACCGCGTCCCTCCTCGCCGATGCGGTCCTCCATCGGGATCTCCAGCCCCTCGATGAAGAGCTCGTTGGAATCGACGGCCTTGCGCCCCATTTTCTCGATCTCGCTGACCCTGATCCGGCTCCTGTCGAGATCGGTGTAGAACAGGCTGAGGCCGTGCGTCGGCGACTTTGCCTCCTCGATCGGGGTGGTGCGCGCGAGAAGCAGGATCTTGTCGGCGACCTGCGCGGTCGAAATCCATACCTTCTGCCCGTCGACGACGTAGCGATCGCCGCGCCGGACGGCGCGCGTCTTCAGCTGCGTCGTATTCAGCCCCGTGTTCGGCTCGGTGACGGCGAAGCAGGCCTTGGTGCGGCCCTGCACCACCGGCGGCAGCATACGCAGGCGCTGCTCGTCGCTGCCGTATACGACCACCGGATTGAGGCCGAAGATGTTGATGTGGAGGCATGATGCGCCCGACATGCCCGCGCCCGATTCGGCGATCGTGCGCATCATCACGGCGGCCTCGGCGATGCCGAGCCCGGAACCGCCGAACGCCTCGGGAATGCAGATGCCGAGCCAGCCGCCCGCCGCGAACTCCTGGTAGAATTGTTCCGGAAAGCCGCCCTCGCGATCCCGCCGGAGCCAGTATTCGTCGGTATATTCGCGGCAAATCTCGCCGACGGCGTCCTGCACGGCGCGCTGTTCGGGGGTTAACGAGAATTCCATGGCCTGCCTTTCCGGTTTTCAGCGCTGCGCCGCGTCGACCCGCACCGCGCCCGCATCGAGCAGCCGTGCGATGTCATTTTCGGCGAGTCCCGCCTCGTGAAGGACCTCGATCCCGTGCTCGCCGAGGCGCGGCGCGAGCCGACCGACCGCGGGGGCGGTGCGCGACCAGCGCGCAGGGAGACGCATCGTGCGGATCGGCCCCTCGCTCGGATGCACCGCGCGCTGGAAGAAATCCGATGCCCGGAGCTGGGGGTCGTCGAGGATGCCCGGCAGGTCGTTGTAGGGCGCGGCCGGAATATCGAGCTCGTCCAGAAGCTCCAGCCAGTCCCGCGTCGTTCGTTCGAGGAAGATGCGCCTCAGCGCGCCATAGACGTGGTCGATGTTCTGAAGCCGGCTGGCGAGGGTGGCGAAGCGCGGGTCTTCCGCAAGCGCGGCCTCGCCGACCCGCAGCAGGAAGCGCTGCCAATGCGCATCATTGTAGAGCAGCGCGCAGATATAGCCGTCGCGCGTCGCGTAGGGCCGGCGCTCGGGCGTCAGGTGCCGCGCGTAGCCGCCGCCGTCGAGCGGCGGTTCGAAGCTGAGACCGCCCAGATGATCGCCGAGCACGAAGGCCGTCATGGTTTCGAACATCGGGATGTCGACGCGCTGGCCGAGGCCCGACCGCTCGCGCTCCAGCAGCGTCGCGCAGATCACGCCGACGGCCATCAGCCCGACGACGCGGTCCGCGACGGCGGAGGGCACGTAGCGCGGCACGCCGTCGCCGGCGCGCGCGATCAGCGCCGCGAGGCCCGAGGCCCCCTGGATGAGATCGTCATAGGCGGGTTTCGCCGCATAGGGGCCTGCCTGATCGAAACCGAACAGGCCCGCATAGACGATCCGCGGATTGGCCGCGGAAACCGCCTCGTAGTCGAGGCCGAGCCGCGCCATCGCCCGCGGCCGCACGTTGTAGACGAGCGCGTCGGCGTCCCTCGCGAGGCGCAGCAGCAGATCGCGGCCTTCCGCGGTCTTGAGGTCGATGCAGATGCTCCGCTTGCTGCGGTTCGCATTGAGATAGAGCGCGCCCATGCCCGGATTCCGCGCCGGGCCGACCTGGCGGACGAGATCGCCGTCGGGGGGCTCGACCTTGATGACGTCCGCGCCCATGTCGCCGAGAAGCTGCGTCGCCGTCGGCCCCATCAGCACGGATGTCATGTCGAGAATCCGGAAGCCCTTCAGCGGTCCGCCTGACCCTGCCGTGTGCATGTCCATTCCTCCTCCCGAGACCTGCGCGCTCAGCGGCCGGTGAAGTTCGGCGCGCGCTTTTCGCGGAAGGCGGCGATCGCCTCGCGGTGGTCCGCGGTCGTGTGGGCGAGCGCCTGCAACGCCCCGGCGCTCGCAAGGTGCTCGTCGAGGCGGGTGTCGCGCGCACGCACGAGGAGGCGCTTCGTCATGCGGAGCGCGTGCGGCGGATTGGCCGCGATTCGGGCGGCGAGCGCGCGCGCCGCGGGAAGCAGGTCGTCGTCCGGCACGACGCGCGACACGAGCCCGCAGGCGAGCGCCTCGTTCGCGTCGATCATGTCCCCGGTGAACACCAGCTCGCAGGCTTTCGAGAAACCGACCACGCGTTGCAGCAGCCATGCGCCGCCGTCGCCCGGAATCAGCGCCAGCTTCACGAAGCTCTCGGCGAAGCGGGCGCTTTGCGCCGCGATCCGGATGTCGCACATGCAGGCGACATCGCACCCCGCGCCGATGGCATCGCCGTTGACCGCGGCGATGATCGGAATCTCGAGCGCCTGAAAGGCGAGCGGCAGCCGCTGGATGCCGCGCGCGTAATCCGTGGGCGTCTCGACTGGGGTGCTGCCGCCGAGTTCCCCCGGCTCGCCCATGCGGCGCAGGTTCCCGCCGGAGCTGAACCCCTTGCCCGCGCCCGTGAGGATCGCGGCGCGGACCGAGAAATCCCGGTTCAGGCGATCAAGCGCCGCCACGAGCGCGTCCACCATGTCGGAATCGGAAACCGGGTTGCGCAGTTCGGGGCGGTTCAGCGTGAGAATTGCGACGGCGCCTTCCGTCTCGATCAAAACCGGGTCAGACATTTCGCTCCCTTCCGCGAAGACAGACGCCAAGCGCGGAGCGGGTCGGAAGCTTGCCGGCAATCGGCGTCACGAGGCATTCGGCAAGCCGGTTCAGGCCTGCCGCCGCCCGGCGTTCATACCCTTCGCAGTCCGTCCCACTCGTCCTGACAACGTATAAGCGCGGCAACTGCACGCAACTTTACATAGTGTCAAGTGAGTTCCTGTTTCCGACACGGAATACCGGAAAAGCGAGGGCAGGCGGCGCGACGCCTACTTCTTCGAGGCGATCCAGTCGTCGATCTTCTTCTCCAGCACCGCGAGCGGCAGGGCGCCGGTCATCAGCACCTGCGCGTGGAAATCGCGGATGTCGAATGTCTTGCCCAATGCCTTCTCGGCGCGGGCGCGGAGCTCCTGGATCTTGAGCGCGCCGATCTTGTAGGCGAGCGCCTGGCTGGGGATGGCGATGTAGCGTTCCACCTCGGCGGTGGCGTCGGTGCGGCCCATGTCGCTGTTCGCGAGCATGTACTCGATCGCCCGATCGCGGGTCCAGCCCTTCGCATGGAGGCCGGTGTCGACGACGAGGCGCATGGCGCGCAGCATCTCGTCCGACAGCGTGCCGAAGCGCTGGTAGGGATCGTCGAAGAAGCCCATCGGGTAGCCGAGCGTTTCCGCATAAAGCCCCCAGCCCTCGACATAGGCGGTGTTGCCGCCGAAGCGCATGAAATTGGGCAGCGCCTCGTTCTCCTGCGCGAGGCTGATCTGGAAATGATGCCCCGGCGCGCCTTCGTGGAGGTAGAGCGTCGTCATGCCCGGCGTGGTGCGCGAGGGCAGGTCGTAGGCGTTGAAGTAGAAGATGCCGGGGCGCGTGCCGTCGGGCGTGCCGGGCATGTAGGAGCCGCCCGCCTCGTGCTTCTCGCGGAACGGCTCGTAGGGGCGGATGTCGAGCGGCGATTTCGGCACGGTGGAGAAATAGTCCGGCACCTTGGCGTCCACGGCCTTGCCGATCTCGAAATACTTCTCGGTGAGCCACTCGCGCGATTTCGGCTGGAACTTCGGATCGCTGCGCAGGTACTCGAAGAATTCGGGGAGCGTGCCCTTGAAGGCGACCTCCGCCTTCACCTTCTCCATTTCGGCGTGGATGCGCTTCACCTCGGCAAGACCGATATTGTGGATGTCCTCCGCCTTCAGCGGCAGCGTCGTCGTGTTCTCGATGAGCTGCGCGTAGAGCACGGGGCCGCCCTTCATGGCGGAAAGGCCGACCTGATCGCGTGCGGCGGGGAGATATTCCGCTTTCAGGAAATCGTGGAGCCGCTTGTAGGACGGGTAGATCCTGTCCGCGATCATCGCGCGGTACTCGGCCTTGAGGCGCGTCTGGTCCGCCGCCGATATGCCGTCCGGGAACTGCGTCACTGGGCTGTAGAACGGCGACTCCTCGGGCGCCTCGGCGAGCTGGGTGGCGAGCTGCTCGATGACGTTATTGATGGTGAGCTTGGTTTCCACGACGCCCGACGCCATGCCTTCGCGGAAGCGGCCGATGGAGCGGTCGAGCAGCGTCACGAAATCCTGATGGCGCTTCAGGTTGTTCTCGTAGTCGGCGAGCGTGGCGAAGGGCGCGCCGCCCGTCGCCGAGGCGAACGACGGATAGAAGGTGTGGAACCCCGTGAAATGGTTGATCGGGCGCACGGCGGTGAGCGCGAGGATTTCGGGCGTCAGGCCCTTCAGATTCTCCTCGGTTTGCCATTTGAAAACATCGTAGGCGATGCGGTCGGTGGCGTCGAGCCGGGTGCGGTCGATGGCTTCGAGGCGCCTGAGGTCGCTTTCGCCCGCCGCGCGCTCCGCGTCGTACCAGGCGTCGGTGATGTAGTCGCCGAGCCGGTCCGCATAGCGCATGTCGCCGCGGAACAGCGCCTGGATCGGGTTGCGCTTCAGGCTCGCCTCATCCGAATCGCGGAAGAGCTGCCAGAGCGCTTCGTGCGCGGCATTCTGGGCGGTGTTCTGCACTGGGGCGGTGGCCGCTGCCGGGGCCTGCGCCGCCGCCGGGGCGGCAAGCGCGAGGGACAATGCAACGGCGAAAGCGGACGCAAGGGTGCGCGTCATGGTGGTCCTTTCGGGAAAAGCGATCATGACCGGTTCATACGCCGCGCCGCCCGGACTTGCTATACGCCCGTCGAACAGGGCATATGGCAAGTCCGGGCGGCGCGTGCCGGAAAGAATTGAGAACGCGTCTTTTTCGCTCGCAGGCTCCGCGAATCTCATGTAAGCTCATGAGGTACGTGCCAGTTTCGGACTGGTGCGAACGCTCGTCAGGAATGTCCGTGGGCGCACGGATTTTGTTTTGGGAACAACAGGCTGTCGAACGCCGCGAATAGAATTTGGCCGAGAACGACAGTGCTGTGGCGGCATGCGCCCGGCTGCCGACGTCATTCAGACTGGATATCACGACATGGGTTTTGATGGCCGCAAGCGCGGTGGGGACCGTGGCTATGACCGCCGCGGCGGAGGCCGCGATTCGTTCGGCGGTGGCGACGACTTTTACGATGCCGGCCGCAGCTTCGGTGGCTACGGCAACGATCGCGGCGGCTTCGGCGCCGGCGGTGGTGGCGGTGGCGGTGGCGGTTTCCGCGGCGGCGGTGGCGGCTTCGGGGGCGGCGGCGGCAGCCGCGATCCCGGCACGTCGCTCGGCACGTCATCGGGCACCGTGAAATGGTTCAACGCGACGAAGGGCTTCGGCTTCATCGCCCGCGACGGCGGCGAGGACGTGTTCGTGCACATCAGCGCGGTCGAACGCGCCGGTCGCACGACGCTCGACGAGGGCCAGCCGGTGACGTTCTCGATCTTCGACCGCGGCGGACGCCTTTCGGCCTCCGACCTCGTGATCGACGGCGAGGCGCCGGAGCGTCCCGACCGTCCGGCGCGCGAGCGCGGGCCCGCCCCGGGCAGCGCGGGTGACGACGACTTCACGCCGGGCGAGCGCATCGAGGGCACGGTCAAGTTCTTCAACACGATGAAGGGCTTCGGCTTCATTTCGCGCGGCGACGGCAAGCAGGACGCGTTCGTGCACATCAGCGCGCTGGAGCGCGCCGGTCTCACGAGCCTTGCGGAAGGCCAGCGGGTCAGCTTCGAGCTGGCGCGTGACCGCCGCGGCAAGGTGGCGGCCGGCAATATCGAGCTGCTGTAGCCGACGGCCGTTTCGATCAGCCGTTTCGATTCGGGGAGGATCGAACGCAGGAGGGGCCGGCGCGGATCGCGTCGGCCCTTTTCGTTTCCCGCCCCCCGGTCGGGGCAGTCGTTTCAGCTTCTGATCGGAACGATGCGCGCGGCGTCGGGGCGTTCGCCGGCGCGCGCGGTCTCGCGCCAGCTGACGACGCCGAACACGACGTCGATGCCGTTGCCGTCGGTGGTGAACGGCATCAGCAGCGCGCGGTAGATGCCGGGGATGCCGTCGGTGGTCTCGTAGGGGGCCTCGACGGACAGGGGCACGGCGCGGGTGAGAAGCTCGGGCAGGTAGCTGCTGATCCGCATCAGCAGCGAGCCCGGCGGCGCATCGGCGAGGCCGATGACGTCGGTGCCGACGCCGCCCTCGGCCTGGAGCGCCTCGCCGATCAGCCGGAGGTGCGGCGGTTCGCCCGCGTCGAGGTCGATGACGAAGCTCTGCGTGCAGCGGTCGTCGATCATCATCGGATCGAAATCGCGCCAGTGCGGCACGCTGCCGGCGCGCGGCAGCGTCGCCCAGTAGTTGTGCGCCTGAAGATGCAGCCGGCGTTCGCGCGCGCCCGTGCCGACAGGCGGCAGCGCCTTTGCGCGGCGAAGCGCTGAAACCTTGCTGCCGAGTGCCATGTCGCGCGTCCCTGTGAAGCCCGCCCGTGAATCCCGTGGGGACCCTGCCTGAGCAGGCGTTAACAGGTTGGAAACGCGCGTGCCGCCTCGGCAACCCGACTCAGCGTAGCCTCAGCGCTGGCTCAGCGCGGGGCGACGGTCTGCTCGATGGCGCCGAAGATGCTGTGGCCGGAGGCGTCGTCGACCCAGATGCGCACCGTGTCGCCGTATTTCAGGAACGGCGTTTCCGGCTTCCCCGACAGGATCGTCTCGACCATGCGCACCTCGGCGAGGCAGGAATAGCCGAGGCCTCCTTTCGCGATGGGTCTTCCCGGTCCGCCGCCCGCGTCACGGTTCGAAACCGTGCCCGAGCCGACGATCGAGCCCGCCTCCAGCTCGCGCGTCTTGGCGAGGTGCGCGATGAGCACGCCGAAATCGAAGGTCATGTCGACGTGCGTTTCGGCGCGGCCGAACGGCTGGCCGTTGAGATCGACCTTGAGCGTGCCGGAGAGTTTGCCGCCGTCCCACGCGTCGCCGAGTTCGTCGGGTGTCACGAACACCGGCGAGAAGGCGCTGGCGGGCTTGGACTGGAGGAAGCCGAAGCCCTTGGCGAGCTCGGCGGGGATGAGGTTGCGCAAGCTGACGTCGTTGACGATGCCGACGAGGCGGATGTGCGCGCGGGCATCGGCGGTGGAGACGCCCTGCGGCACGTCGCCGGTGACGACGACGACCTCGGCTTCGAGATCGCAGCCCCAGCTCTCGTCGGCGAGCACGATGGGGTCACGCGGCCCCACGAACAGATCGCTGCCGCCCTGATACATCAGCGGGTCGGTCCAGAAGCTTTCGGGAAGCTCGGCGCCGCGCGCCTTCCGCACCAGCTCGACGTGGTTCACGTAGGCCGAGCCGTCCGCCCACTGATAGGCGCGCGGCAGCGGCGAGTGCGCCTCGCGCTCGTGGAAGCGGTCCTTGGGGATCACGTCGTGCGCGAGGTCGGTGGCGAGCGCCTCCAGCTTCGGCGCCGCCACGTCCCAGTCGTCGAGCGCGGCCTGAAGCGTGGGTGCGATGGCGGAGGCGTCCGCGCACCACGCGAGGTCCTTCGAGACGACGACGAGCCGGCCGTCGCGGCCGCCTTTCAGGCTGGCGAGCTTCATTTCTTTCCCCCTGCAAGCGTTCGGATGAGGTGCGGCCAGTAGTCGAGGCCGTTGTAGAAGGAAAGGGCCGGCGCGTTCTCGTCGAGCCCGTGCGCGCGCATCTTCTTCATGTCCATGAAGATCGGCGACACCGCATAGGTGGGAACGCCCGCGATGCGGAACCACATGCCGTCGGTGCCGCCCGATTCCTGGTAGGGCGTGATGACGACGCCGGGGTGGTGCAGCGCCAGCGCGGACTTGACCGCCGCCGTCACGTCGGGCCGCGGCTCCGACACCGGGCTCGCCGTGGGCGTGCCGCGCACCTTCCATTCGGCCTTGGGGTTGCCGCCCGCCTGTTCGAGCGCGGCCTGCACGGCCGCCACCTCGACGCCGGGGAAGATGCGGCAGTTCACCGTGGCGACCGCGCGCTGCGGCAGCGCGTTTTCGGCGTGGCCCGCGTTCAGCATGGTGGCGACGCAGGTGGTGCGCATCTCGGGCTCGAATTCCTCGCTCGCGGCGAGCGCGGCGGCGGCTTCGGCGTCGTCCGGGTTTTCCGAGAAGCGGCGCAGCATCTCGGCGACCTGCGGCTGGCCCGCTTTCAGTTCCCGCGCCATCGCGCCGAACGAGGCGCGCGTCACGCTGTTCGCCATGACCGGGAATTTCAGTGCTTCCACATTCTTGAGGAGCGCGGCGAGATCGTAGATGGCGTTGTCCTTGCGCGGACGGCTGGAATGGCCGCCATCGTTGCGGATCGTCACGTCGAACGTCGCGAAGGTCTTTTCGGCCACCTGCATCCCGTAGCCGAGGGGCTTGCCGTCCGGGCCGAGCGCGCCGCCGCCGGCGTCCGAGTTCAGCGCATATTCGAGCTTCACCGGTTTGAGGGCGTCCACGAGCGCGCGCGTCGTCACCATGCCCGTCTCCTCGTCGCCCGAGAAGGCGAGGTAGAGGTCGCGGTCCGGCACGAAGCCGCCTGCCTTCAGATCGGCGAAGGCGCGCGTCAGGTGGGCGACGCCCATCTTGTTGTCGAGCGTGCCGCGGCCGAGGAAGTCGCCGTCCGCCTCGCGCAGCACGAAGGGATCGAACGACCAGTCCTCGGGCTTCGCGTCCACCACGTCCATGTGCGCGAGGAAGGCGATGGGGTGCTTTTTGCTCCCTGCCTTTCCGGGATAGCGGGCGATGAGGTAGACGGTCTCGCCCATCGGCACGACCTTGATGTCGGCCTCCGCGAACCCGGCCGCCTTCAGGTCCTTCGCGACGCGCGCCGCCACCTCGGGCACCTTGCCGTGACCCGCGGCGGAGCGGATCTCGACGATGTCCTTGTAGAGGCTGAGCGCGGCGGTGCCCTGCGGCGAGTCCGGCGCCGCGGCGTTCGCCGCCGCCGCGGCAAGGCACAGCGTCGCCGCGGACAGGATCATGGCCTTCATGTGGACCCCCTTCAGGACTTGCTTTTCCAGCTATCCTTGTAACCGGTCCATTCGACAGCGGAAGCCGCTTCGCCGATTTCGAGCGGATCGCGCGTGTCGATCATCACCGCGTACTCGTCGGTCATCGGCTTGGGCTGCTCGAACATGCGGCCGAGCGCCTTGGGATGCGGGCCGTGCGTGAAGCCGGTGGGGTGCAGCGTCATCATGCCGGGGTGGATGTTGTCGCGGCTGAAGAAGTCGCCGTCGTGGTAGAACAGCACCTCGTCGTAGTCGTCGTTGTTGTGGAAGAACGGCACCTTCAGCGCCTTCGGGTCGGTCTCGAACGGGCGCGGCGCGAACGTGCAGATCACGAAGCGGTCGGCGAGGAAGGTCGTGTGCGCCGAGGGCGGCACGTGGTAGCGGTGGCTCATGATCGGGCGGATGTCCCGCACGTTGAGCCGCGCGACCGAAAGCTCGCCGTGCCAGCCCACGGCGTCGAGCGGGTTGAACGGGAAGGTCATCCACGAGACGGCCCCGCGCTTCTTCACCGCGACGCGCGTTTCGATGTCGCCCTGCTGCGCGCGGAAGGCGTCGTCGATCTCGGGCGTGTCCATCACCGCAGGGTCGAAGATCGCGTGCGGCCCCAGCAGCCCCTTGTCGGGGAGCGTGTAGCTGCTGTTCGTCGCCTCGATGGCGAGAATCTGCATCGGCTCGGCGGGCGCGATGCGCCACATCGTGCCGCGCGGGATGACGACATAGTCGCCCTGCCCGATGGCGAGATGGCCGAAATCGCAGAAGAAATCGCCCGCGCCGCGGTGCACGAACAGGATCTGGTCGCCGTCGCCGTTGCGGTCGAGGCTCGGCATGGCCTCGGCGAGACGCCACAGGCGGATTTCGGTGGCCTTGTTGTGCAGCACGACCGGGGCGGACCAGAGCGAGTTCGGCGCCTCGTTGATCTGCGTGAGGTCGAAGGCGCGCGGCGCCAATGGCCCGTCGAAGTCGGTCCAGCCCGTCGGCGGATTGCGGTGATAGAAGAAGGCGGCGGGGCCGAAGAAGCCCTCCTTCGACATCTCGCGCTCGTAAGTGCCTTCGGGGAGGTCGGCGTGCGCCTGGCGGCTCGATTCGCCCTTCACCAGCGGGAAGTTCAGGTAGCGCTTCATGGCTCAGGCCTCCGTCGTTTCGAGGACGCCGCGCTCGATCTGGTCGCGCTCGATCGATTCGAACAGCGCCTTGAAATTGCCCTCGCCGAAGCCCTCGTCCTTCTTGCGCTGGATGATCTCGAAGAACACCGGCCCGAGCATGTTGCCGGAGAAGATCTGGAGGAGCAGGCGCGGGTCGTTGTTCTCGGTGGAGCCGTCGAGGAGAAGCCCGCGCGCCTTCATGGCGTCGACCGGCTCGCCGTGGCCGGGCAGGCGCTCGCCCAGCATCGCGTAATAGGTCTCGGGCGGCGGCGTCATGAACGGCAGGCCGAGCGCGCGCAGGGCGTCGATGGTGGCATAGATGTCGTTCGTGGACAGCGCGACGTGCTGGATGCCCTCGCCGTTGAACGCCATCAGGAATTCCTCGATCTGGCCGCCGCCCTGCTTGGCTTCCTCGTTCAGCGGAATGCGGATCTTGCCGTCCGGCGCGGTCATCGCGCGGCTGGTGAGGCCGGTGTATTCGCCCTTGATGTCGAAGTAGCGGATCTCGCGGAAGTTGAAGAGCTTCTCGTAGAACTCCGCCCAGAACTTCATGCGGCCGCGATAGACGTTGTGCGTCAGGTGGTCGATGATCTCCAGCCCCGCACCCTTGGGATGACGGTCGACGCCGTCGAAATAGCGGAAGTCGATGTCGTAGATGTCGGCGTCGTCGCCGTAGCGGTCGATGAGGTAGATGAGGCTGCCGCCGATGCCCTTGATGGCGGGGAGCTTCAACTCCATCCAGCCGGTCGCGGTCGGCGCGGGCTCGGCGCCGTTCGCGACGGCGTGGGCATAAGCTTTTGCCGCGTCCTTGACGCGGAAGCCCATCGCGCAGGCGCCGGCCTCGTGCTCCTCGGCGAAGAAGGCGGCGGGCGAGCGCGGCTCGGCGTTCAGCAGGAAGTTGACGTGGCCCTGCCGGTAGAGCGTCACCTCCTTCGAGCGGTGCTTGGCGATGGGCGTGAAGCCGAGCTGGCGGAACACGCGGTCGACGAGCGCGGGATCCTGCGCGGAGAACTCAAGGAATTCGAAACCGTCGAGCCCCGCCGGGTTTTCGAAAAGGTCGGCCATTGACGCTCTCTCCCTCATTTGCTTCGAGTCGTTATTTCGTGATATTAGTTTCATATGAAACTTGTTGCAAGTGGAACGATATGGCCCCGATCCGTCTCGATACGTTCCTGCCCTACCGCTTCGCGGTGCTCTCAGACCGGCTGAGCCAGCGGCTGGCGTGCGTCTATGAAGGCTGCGGGCTGTCCTCGCCGCAGTGGCGCGTGCTCGCGGCGGTCGCGGAAAAGCCGGGGCGCAGCGCGCAAGACGTGGTGCGGATGACCCCGATGGAGAAGGCGACGGTGAGCCGGGCCGTCTCCGCGCTGATCGCGCGCGGGCTGATGCGGCGCGAGGCCGACGACCGCGACGGCCGCACCTCGCGGCTGACGCTGACCGCGGACGGCGAGCGCCTGTACGGCGAAATCGCGCCGGGCGTGCTCGCCGTCGAGGCCGACATCGCGGCGCGCTGCGACAAGGCCGGGCTGCTCGCGGCGATGGACGCCATCGAGGCGGGGCTTGCCGCGGAGACCGAAGACGTCGCGGTGGACACGGTTCCGGCGCGCGGCTAGGAGACAGGCCTGCACGGCGTGCCAAGGAATTGATCAGCATGAATACGGTCGCGGCTCTGCTCGGTATCTTCACGATGGTCGTCCAGCTCGTCATCTGGATCATCATCGTGCAGGTCGTCATCAGCTGGCTGGTGGCGTTCAACGTCATCAACACCGGCAACCAGTTCGTGCGCAGCCTGCTGACCGGGCTCGACCGCCTGACCGAGCCGATGCTGCGGCCGATCCGCCGCGTGCTGCCGGACCTCGGCGGCATCGACCTTTCGCCGATGGTGCTGATCCTAGGCCTGATCCTCATCCAGCGGCTGGTTCCGGCGCTGGTCTTCGACATCATGGCCGGTTGAGGGCTTTTCGAATGACGGCTGAGCGTATCGACGGCAAGGCGTTTGCCGAGGGTCTCCGCGGACGTATTTCCGCAGGCGTCGCACCGTTCCTCGCCGCGACCGGCAGGCGGCCCGGCCTCGCGGTCGTGCTGGTCGGCGAGGACCCGGCGAGCCAGGTCTACGTCGGCTCCAAGCACAAGGCGACGGTCGAGGCCGGCATGGCGAGCTTCGAGCATCGCCTGCCTGCGGAGACGCCCGAGGCCGATCTCGTCGCGCTCGTCGAAAGGCTGAACGCCGACGACAGCGTCGACGGCATCCTCGTGCAATTGCCGCTGCCGAAGCACATGCGCGAGAGCGCGGTGATCGAGGCGATCGACCCCGACAAGGATGTGGACGGGTTTCACATCGTGAACGCCGGACGGCTGGCGACCGGGCTTCCCGGTCTCGTGCCGTGCACGCCGCTCGGCTGCATGATGCTGCTGGAGGACCGGCTGGGCCGCGACCTCTCGGGGAAGCGCGCGGTCGTCATCGGCCGCTCCAACATCGTCGGCAAGCCGATGGTGCAGCTCCTGCTCGCCGCGAACGCCACCGTGACCGTCGCGCACAGCCGCACCGCCGACCTGCCCGCCGTGGTGCGCGAGGCGGACATCGTGGTCGCCGCGGTGGGACGGCCCGAGATGGTGCGCGGCGACTGGTTGAAGCGGGGCGCGGTCGTCATCGACGTCGGCATCAACCGCATCGCGGCGCCGGAGCGCGGCGAGGGCAGGACGCGACTCGTCGGCGACGTCGCCTACGGCGAGGCGCTGGAGACGGCGAGCGCGGTGACGCCGGTGCCGGGCGGCGTCGGGCCGATGACCATCGCCGTGCTTCTGCGCAACACGCTCGTCGCCGCGCATCGCCGCGCCGGGCTGCCGGCGCCCGAAGGCTTGTAATGACCGAGCTGTTCGTCTCGGCGCTCGCCACGCTGTTCGTGGTGATCGACCCGCCGGGATGCGCGCCCATCTATTCCTCGTTGACGGCGGGCGCGTCCCCGCAGCAGCGCCGCGCGATGGCGATCCGCTCGGTGCTGGTGGCGGCGGGCGTGCTGCTGTTCTTCGCCTTCCTCGGCAAGGGGATGCTCGCCGCGCTCGGCATCAGCCTCGATGCGTTCCGCATCGCGGGCGGCATCCTCCTGTTCCTGATCGCGTCCGAGATGGTGTTCGAGAAGCGCACCGAGCGGCGTAGCGCGCGCGCGCAGGAGGTGGCGTCCAAGGACATCGAGGACGTCTCGGTGTTCCCGATGGCGATCCCGATGCTCGCCGGGCCGGGCTCGATCGCGAGCGTGATGCTGCTCACCTCGCAGGCGAACGGCTGGGCGGAGCGCAGCGTCGTGCTCGCCGCGCTCGGCATCGTGCTCGTGCTGACGCTCGCGGCGCTGCTCACCGCCGGGCCGCTGATGCGGCTGCTCGGCGAGAAGATCGAAGCGATGATCACGCGGCTGCTCGGCGTCATCCTCGCCGCGCTCGCCGCGCAGTACGTGATCGACGGAATCCGGGCGAGCTTCAGCCTTTGATCCGGTAGAGCCGCAAGGGCGAGCCCTTCGGCATCGGCACGGGTTCGAGCCATGCCGGGACTTCACCGGCTTCGAGGTGCGCCCACAGCCCCTCGGGCGCGTCCTTCTTCGCGGCGGCGAGGTCGTTGGTGCCGACGCAGCCGAGCACATAGGTCGCGCCGTAGCGGGCGGCGATGGCTTTCGCCTCGTCGTCCCCCGCGCGCCACAGCCGGACGGAATCCGCGATGGAGGCCGCGTTGCGGTGGTAGGGGCCGGCGATGACGCCGTGCGGCGTGTGGACGAGGATCGCGGGGCCCATGTCGAACACGTCGGCGATGATGCCCTTCGGCACGCCGTTCAGCGGCGCGAGCGTCGCGGACGCCGTGCAGGACGCGAGCGTGTCCGTTGCTGGGGCGGCGTTGCCGGAGCCGCCGACGCGCTTCGCCGCGAGCGCGGCGAACATGGGAAGCGCGCTGGTGAGGCCGACGAGCACGAGCGCGGTCGCACCGATTCGCGGCAGCATCGCCGGGATCGCGCGGGCGCGGGGCAGCAGCATCGCGGCGACGGCGGCAGCGGCGACGGCGGCGAGCGCGTTCGGGCCGGTCGCGGCGCGCAGTTGCAGGAACATCAGCCATGTCGTGATGGCGAGCAGGCCGAACACGAGGCTCCAGCCGAAGCGCCGGTCGGCGTCCGCGCGGCGCAGCATGACGAACGCGCAGGCGATGCCGATGAACGGGTAAAGCCCGAAGGCGATCGCGGTTTCGGGCTCGCTGCCGAGGTAGCTGACGATCGAGCGCGCCTCGCTGATGCGGGCGAGGACCGGCAGGAAGGCGGGGTCGAGCGTGCCCATCGGGCCGCTCGCGCAGTGCGGGAAGGCGACGAGCACGGCGATGCCGACGCTCGCGAAGCCCGCGGCGGCAGCGATGCCGCGCCTGAGCGGCGTGGTGAGCAGGTCGATCTGCGGCAGCAGCGCGGCGAGCGCGCCGCCGAACACGAGCGGGACGGCATAGACGGGCGAGATCGCGTCGCAGGCGGCGAACCACCAGCGCGCGGGCGGCACGAAGGCCGGATAGGCGAGCGCCGACCCCACGACGAGCGCGACGCCGTAGCCCGCGAGCAGCCGCCCGAGCGCGGGCTGAAGGCACCAGCCGAGCACGAGGATCGCGCCCGCGACGACGAGGTGCGGCAGCATCTCGAGCCCGATGACCAGCGCCGCGACGGTGGCGAGCCCGGCGAGGACGCCGGAGGAGAAGCGGCGGCGCGGATCGGCGAGCGCCGCCACGGCGCACAGCATGAGGGCGATCTGCCAGTTGTGGTGGTCGATCCTGAGTGGCTTGAACAGCGACAGGATCTGGCCGCTCGCCGCGATGAACACGGCCGCGAGGATGGCGGCCTGCCGCCCGGCGAGGCGGAAGGCGGTGAGCGCGGCCGCGCCCATCGCCACGAACAGGGCGAGGAGCGGCACCGCCGTTCCGGCGATACGCTCGGCGGCGGCGCGGCCGAAAACCGGCTCGGTGACGACGATGATGCCCGCGATCGGCAGGTCGACGAGGCGCGACCAGTGCATGTCCGCGCCCGCGGGCGGGTTCATGCGGTGCTGGTCGACATCGCCCCACGCCTGCCCGCCGAGCCAGTCGCGCACCTGCATCAGCCGCTGCGCGTCGTCGGTGTCCGGAAGGTCGAGCGCGGCGATGTCCGCGCGGTTCACGAGGGTGAGCGCGAGCGCGGCGAGCAGCCAGACGATGATGAGCGGCACGAGGAGGCCGCGGGTCCGATCGGTGTCCATGCGCGCCGGTCTACGCGGGACATGGTTAACAGTCGGCTTCGAAAGGGCGGATATTAACCAGTTGGAAGCCATCGCCGCCCTAGGCTCCGCAGCATCGGGACATTCCGCCTGCCAGGGAAACGTCATGGTCTCCATTCCTTCCGCCTCGCAGTTCGACACCGCGCACCCGCGCGTCGGGCTTTCGACCGCCGTCGTGCTGCCGTGCTACAACGAGGCGGCGACGATCGCGGATGTCGTCGCGGGCTTCGCGGAGGCGCTGCCCGGCGCGGTCGTCTATGTGTTCGACAACAATTCCTCCGACGACACGGCGCGCGTGGCGGAAGCCGCGGGCGCGGTCGTCATCCGCGAGACGCGGCAGGGCAAGGGCCATGTCGTGCGCCGCATGTTCGCCGAGGTCGACGCCGACATCTACGTGATGGCGGACGGCGACGGCACCTATGCGGCGGTCGACGCGCCGATGCTCGTGAAGGCGCTCGTCGAGCGCAGGCTCGACATGGTGGTGGGAACGCGGCGCGGCGTGCGGCAGGACGCCGGGCGTTCGGGCCACGCGCTCGGCAACCGCCTGTTCAACGGCGTCTTCCAGTGGATGTTCGGCGACGATTTCAGCGACATCTTCTCGGGCTACCGCGTGTTCAGCCGCCGCTTCGCCAAGACGTTCCCGGCGGTGAGCCGCGGCTTCGAGATCGAGACCGAGATGTCCGTCCACGCGAGCCAGCTGATGCTGCCGGTGGCGGAGATCGAAATCGACTACGGCGTGCGACCCGAGGGCTCGGTCAGCAAGCTGAGGACGTTCCGCGACGGTTTCCGCATCCTTTCGGTGTTCTTCCTGCTGCTCAAGGAAACGCGGCCCGCGTTCTTCTTCGGCGGTCTCGCCGCGCTGCTGATGGCGGCGTCGCTGGCGTTCGGCCTGCCGGTCGTGGCCGAGTATCTGGCGACGGGGCTGGTGCCGCGCTTCCCGACCGCGATCCTCGCCGCCGCGCTGATGATCATCGCGGCGATGTCCGCGACCTGCGGGCTCATCCTCGATTCGGTCTCGCGCTCGCGCGTGGAACTGAAGCGCATGTTCCTGCTGACGCAGCGCGGGCTGCCGACGCCGTGAAGGCGCGCCTTCGCGAAGGCGCCGTGTTCCTCGGCGTCGGGGGCGCAGCCTTCGTCGTCGGCGCGGCGAGCCTCGAAGGGCTCGTGCGGATCGGGCTTTCCCCCTACGCGGCGCAGGTTCCGGCGCTCGGCCTCGCGATCCTGACGACGTGGACGGGCAACCGGCGCTGGACGTTCCGGGTGAACGCGCCGCCGACGTGGCGCGAGTTCGGCCGCTATGTCGGGGCCTCGCTCGGCGGGCTTGCGGTCAACGCCGCGACCTTCTCGGCGCTGACCTATGCCGGTGCGGCGACGATACCGGCGTTCGCCGCCGCGACCGTCGCGGCGATGGGCTTCAACTTCCTCAGCTACAAGTTCGCCGTCTTCGCGCGCTGACGCCTATTCGGCGAGCGCCAGCACGGGTTCGCGGTGCTGGCGCGCGGCGAGCATGGCCGCCGCGGCGCGGCCGCAGGCGTACCAGATGAGCATGACGAGCACGACGGCGGCGATGCCGTCGATCGCATAGTGCCAGCCGAGGTGGATCGAGCCGATCCAGATCAGCACCGCGTAGATCCACATCACCCAGCCGAGCACGCGGTTGATCCGCATCCCGCCGAGCGCAAACAGAACGGCGAGCGCATTGTGCATCGAGGGCATCGCGGAAATGCCGCCGCCGAGCACGAGCGGGCCGCTGCCGCCGAAGTGATTGAGAAGCGCCTGCTGGTTCTTGAGCGCGGCAAGACCGGCGCCGCCTTCGGCGACAAGCGTGCGGTCGTAGCCCACGAGCGTGTCCATCAGCGCCGTGAAGGTCGGCGCGCCGCCGGCGAAATCGTCGTAGAAACAGGGTCCGGCGGCCGGGAGCAGCCACGCCAGCACGGAGCCGATCAGGATCCACGAGACCGCGTAGCTGAGCACGTACTGGGTGCGAAGGTGCGAATCGCGGAGGTAGGCGCAGACGATGACGCCGAGCGTCATCGGCACGAACCAGCCGTGGTAGAAGCTGTCGACGGCGAGCGTGGCGGCGGGGCCGCTCAGCACCTTGTGTGTCACCACCCAGGGATCTGTGCCGAGGAACAGCGCCTTGTCCCACGCCGCGAACAGCGCATCGAGGTGAAAGCCCGCGCGCGGCAGGATCGCCTGCTTGAAGGCGTTGAACGTCGCCAGCATCGTCGCGCAGACGAGCGGCGGCACGGCGAGGCTGAGGAAGCGGTCGCGCTGCCAGCGCAGCGCCACGAACGCGCGGATCACGCCGAACGGGGAGGGGGCGGCGCCCTCGCGGCGCGCCCGGCGGCCACATTCGACGAACAGCGCGATGCCGCCCGCCGCGAGCGTCAGCGCGCCGAGCGACTGCGCGTAGACGCTGAAAAGCTGGACGAACTGGCCCGTGGGGACGAGGCCCGTGCTGAGCACGGCGGCCATGTACAGGCCCGCGACGCCGAGCATCGCGCCCGCCGCGCGAAGCTCGCCGCTATCCGCTTTCATCGCGCCCGCCGTCTGCATGGTGCGGCGAGCCTAGGGGCGCGGGGTTAAGGCGGGTTTAAGCGCCCCGCCGCCCGAGCAGGCGCAGGCGCAGTGCGTTCAGCTTGATGAAGCCTTCCGCGTCGCGCTGGTCGTAGGCGCCGGCGTCGTCCTCGAAGGTGACGACCTTCTCGGAATAGAGCGAGTTCGGCGACTTGCGGCCGACGACCCATGCCGAACCCTTGTAGAGCTTGAGGCGGACGGTGCCGGAGACTTGTCTCTGGCTGTGGTCGATGGCGGCCTGCAGCATCTCGCGCTCGGGGCTGAACCAGAAGCCGTTGTAGACGAGCTCGGCATAGCGCGGGGCAAGCTCGTCCTTGAGGTGCGCGGCGCCGCGGTCGAGCGTCAGCTGCTCGATGGCGCGGTGCGCGGTGTGATAGATGGTGCCGCCGGGCGTCTCGTACATGCCGCGCGACTTCATGCCGACGAAGCGGTTCTCGACGAGATCGAGGCGGCCGATGCCGTGCTTGCGACCGAGGTCGTTCAGCTTTTCAAGGAGCGTCGCCGGGCTCAGCCCCTCGCCGTTCAGCGCGACGCCGTCGCCGCGCTCGAAGTCGATGGTGATGTACTCGGGCGCGTCGGGCGCGTCCTCCGGGTTCACGGTGCGCGAGTAGACGTAGTCGGGCACCTCCTGCCACGGGTCCTCGAGCACCTTGCCCTCGGACGAGGTGTGGAGGAGGTTCGCGTCGGTGGAGAAGGGCGCCTCGCCGCGCTTGTCCTTCGCCACCGGGATCTGGTGCGCCTCGGCGAACTCGATGAGGCGGGTGCGGCTGGTGAGGTCCCACTCGCGCCACGGCGCGATCACCTTGATGTCGGGGTTGAGGCCGTAATAGCCGAGCTCGAAGCGGACCTGATCGTTGCCCTTGCCGGTCGCGCCGTGGGAGACGGCGTCGGCGCCCACGGCGCGCGCGATCTCGATCTGGCGCTTCGCGATCAGCGGCCGGGCGATCGAGGTGCCGAGGAGGTAGAGGCCCTCATAGAGCGCGTTCGCGCGCATCATCGGGAACACGTAGTCCTTCACGAACTCCTCGCGCAGGTCGTCGATGAAGATGTGCTCGGGGCGCACGCCCATCAGCTCCGCCTTGGCGCGCGCCGGCCCGAGTTCCTCGCCCTGCCCGAGGTCGGCGGTGAAGGTGACGACCTCGCAGGCGTATGTCTGCTGGAGCCATTTCAGGATGACGCTCGTGTCGAGACCGCCCGAGAAGGCCAGAACCACGCGCTTGATTTCAGACATCCACCCGCACCTTTCGCGAAAAACCTGTGAGTACGCGCGCGCCCTTCGCATTGATGAACGGCTTATTCAAGGGAGAGTCAGCGCGCCGTGCGTATAGGCAGGTAATCGCATGGACGATACGGAGTGAAAGACGTGATGAAATACCTGATGATCGGCGCTTCGGCAGTGGCCCTGATGGCGCTGCCCGCGATCGCCCAGACCGCCGCCCCGCCTTCGCCTGACAGGGCCGCCCGCTGGAACGCGCCGCAGACGCGCGCGGACCTCGAGAAGAAAATCGCCGAGCGCTTCGCCGCGGCGGACGCCAACAAGGACGGCGCCGTCACCGAAGCCGAACTGAAGGCCCGCGCGGAGGCCCGCCGCGCCGAGATCGACAAGACGGTGGCGGAAGCGCGCACCCGCGTGTTCGAGTCGATGGACGCGGACAAGAACGGGCAGGTGAGCCGGCAGGAGTGGGATTCGCACCACGCCGGGATGAAGGCCAAGTGGAAGGAGCGCCGGGAAACCGCCTCGGCCGACGGCAAGGACCGCGGCGCGTGGATGAAGGGCGGCCGGGACGGCCGCAAGGGCCACCGCATGATGCACCGCGGCGGCCATGACGGTTTCGGCGGTTTCGGTGGCGGTTTCGGCGCCAAGTGGATCGAAAGCGCGGATGCCAACAAGGACGGCCGCGTGACGCTTGCCGAGGCGAAGGCGAAGCCGCTCGCCCGGTTCGACGCGGCCGACACGAACAAGGACGGTACGCTGAGCCCCGAGGAGCGCAAGGCTGCGCGCGAGGCGATGCGTGCGGAACGTCGCGCGGAGCGCGGCGACAGCTGATCGGTCCCAGTCCGATCCGCTTTCCTGAGAGCGCGTGGGGCGCCGTTTCCGATCCCCCCCTGTCGGAAGATGAGCCCGAACGCGCGCCGGGGCCGGTGTCCTCTCCGGAGAGGATGCCGGCCCTCTGTTTTTCAAGGCCGCGGTTTCCCGCACAAGACGACTCGACTTCCCGCACCAGCCCGATAGCTTTGCGTCAAAAGCATGGAACCGGGGAGATCAGCCATGACTGGAGGAATCAGGGTCAGCCTGAAATGCGAGAACTGCGGCGGCACGGACTTCGCGATGTCGGACCGGCCCGCCGAGCGCGACTGGATCGTCTGCACCGAATGCGGCAGGCGGCTTTCGACCGTGGCGGAGTTCGACGATGAGGTCGTGCGGCTCGCGCACGGGGCGGTGCGCCGCCTCGATGCGGTTTCGGCGCAGCGCTAGAAGCGTGCCCTGAGGCGCAGCGCCGCGCCGACGTCGTCGTCGAGCGCCGCGATGTGGCCGGGATCGCGGCGCCAGAAGATGTTCGTGTCGAGGCGGCCGAGGCCCGCGAGGGGCAAGGACCACGCGGCCTCCACGCTGATCTCGCGGCCGGATGGCGCGAGCGTGAAGGTGCGGCGGGTGTAGCCGGCGGTTTCCGTCTCGTAGTCGTAGCTCGTCGGAATATCGACCCGGAGCGCGCCGCCTTCCACGCGCAGCGGCTGCGCGATCCGCACGGAGACCTCGTCGCCGCGCGCGAACAGGCCGGACTTCGTGACGTCGAACGCGAAGGCGAAGCTGCGGAGCGCGTCGGCGCCGGAGACGAGGCCGCCAGCGGCGACGTCGAGACGGGTCAGCCCGCCGCGCGCCTGCGCCGCGATGCGCCAGCCGCGCCCGGCATCCATCGCCCAGTCGAGGCCGAGGAAATCGCTCGACGCGCGCGTCGGCCCGAGCGCCGCCGAGCCTTCGGCGCCGAGGATGCTGCCGCTCTCGTCGAGGCGGCTCCACGTGACGGTGACGTCGGACGCGCCGATGCGGCGCGATGCGCTGGCCGCGAACAGCTGCACGGCGTCCACGTCGCGGCGGCGGTCCCATGCGCTGCCGGGGCGCAGCGATCCGGTTTCGCCGGTGCCCGCCGCCATGCCGAAGGTCCAGCCGCCGAGGCGCTGGCTGATCGCCGCGGCGCGCGTGCCCGCGACGGAGACGCCGTCGTCGCGCAGCGCATCGCCGCTCGCGATGAAGCGGGAGCCGGGCGCGCGCGTGCCCGCCATGTTCGCGAGCAGGTCGTCCGCGCCGTAGCCCGCCGCGAAGCCGACGCCGGTGCCCGGCATGACGCTGCCGGTGACGAAGCCGCGCGTGACGCGCGCGTCCGCGTCGGCGCGGGCGTCGATGCCGCCCGCCTGCGCGAGGCCGAGCCACGGCCGCGTGCTGACGGCGGCGTTCCACGATAGGCTGTAGCCCGCGACGCCGAACGCGTCGCGCGCCTCCTCGGTGTTGGTCTGGAGCGCGGCGGCAAGACGCGGCGCGGGGGCGATCCGCGAGACGCCCGCGCCGAGATCGGCGACGTAGGCGCGCCCGTAGCTGTCGAGCACCACGACATCGGAAAGCGCGCCGGCGAGAGCGCCGCCATCGCCGAGCGCGCCGCCGAGCACGGCGAGCGATCCCGCCTCGCCGGTGACGGGCACGGCGCTACCGGGAAGCGACGTGCCGCCGATCGGCGAGAAGGCGCGGATCAGATCGAGGATGCCCTGGCCGAAGACGGCGTCGTCGCCGAGCGCGCCCGCGTCGCGCGCCGTGCGGAACAGGATGTCGATGATCTGGTCCGCGGTCAGGCCGGGGAAGGCGTCGGCAAGCAGCGCGACGGCCCCGGAGATGCCGGGGGCGGCATAGGAGGTGCCGCTGAACAGGTACGGCGTGCCCGTGTGATCGAAGCTGCGCACGCTCTCGCCGAGCGTTGCCAGATAGTACGCGGCATAGCTGCCCGCGCGGTTGCTGAAATCCGAAAGCGCGTCCCGGTCGTTCACCGAGCCCGCGATGATGACACGGCCGCGCGCGGCCGGGTCGCTCGCGACCTGCGCGAAGAGATCGGGATTCGCGAGGCTGTCGTTGCCCGCCGAGATGACGATGATGACGCCCGCTGCCGCGGCGTTCGCGATCGCGGCCCGCAGGCGCGAATTGGGCCGCCCGCCGCCCAGCGACATGTTGATGACGCGCGCGCCCGCCGCGACCGCCGTGTCGATGGCGGCGGCGATGTTGTTGTCGGAATGGGAGCAGCCGTCGCTCGACGAGCAGGTGCCGGGCGTGTCGGTCCTGAGCGCGATCAGCGTCGCATCGAAGGCGAGGCCGTGGATCTCGCGGTCGTTCTTGGCGGCGAGCGCTATGGCGGAAACCGACGTGCCGTGGCCGTTGGTGTCGTCGATGCCGCGCGCGCCCGCGACGTCGCGGCTTGCCGGGTCGATGCGGCCCGCGAACTCGGCGCTGTGGATGTCGACCCCGCTGTCGATCACCGCGATCTTCACGCCCGCACCGGTCGCGCCGGCTTCATAGGCGGCGATCGCGCCTGCCGATGCCGCGGCGTCTGAGCGCCGGTACTCGGCCGTGTCGTAGACGGGCGGCGGGGTCGGCGTGGGGGTCGGCGTCGGGGTCGGGGGCGGCGTCACCGTGCCCGGCGCCACGGGGCGCGTGCCGCTGCCACCGCCGCCGCACGCGGCGAGGAGGGCGGCAAGGCAGAGAGTCGAAACGGCGGCGAACCCGCGATGTTGCGTACCTGCGCGTCGGCGCATCTTCGCCCACACTCCCCTCAAGTTCCTGTCATGCCCCTGATGGCAGAATGGTCGCCGAAACGCATTACCAAATGCTTGCGAAATCCGCCGCTCACCGCCATGACCCCGGCATGGACGCCTTCGGCCACATCGAGACGTGGATTTTCGATCTCGACAACACGCTCTATCCGCCGCGCGCGAACCTGTTCGCGCAGATCGACGCGCGCATGGGCGCGTTCATCATGCGGCTGATCGGCTGCGACGCCGTGGAAGCGCGGCGCGTGCAGAAGCGCTTCTTCCACGACCACGGCACGACGCTGCGCGGCCTGATGGACGGGCACGGCGTCGCCCCCGCCGAGTTCCTGAGCTTCGTGCACGACATCGACATGGGCGTGCTGGAGGCGGACACGCGCATGGCGGACGCATTCGCGAAGCTGTCGGGGCGCAAGCTCGTGTTCACCAACGCCGACACCGCCTATGCCGAGAAGGTGCTCGACAGGCTCGGTCTCGGCGGCGTTTTCGAGGCGGTCTACGACATTCACGCGATGGATTACCGCCCCAAGCCCGACCCGAACGCCTATCGCGGCTTCTGCGCGGCGCACGGCATCCGCCCGGAAGCCGCGCTGTTCGTGGAGGACATGGCGCGCAACCTCGTGCCCGCGAAGGCGCTGGGCATGACTACGGTGTGGGCCGACAACGGCGCCGAGAGCGGCGGCTATCAGGCCGACCACGCCAGCATCGACCACCGGATCGCCGATGTCGGCGACTGGCTTCATTCCATTACGACAGGGGTAAACGCATGACCGATCTCGCCGCCATCATTGACCGGGCTTGGGACGAGCGCGAGGGGCTCGGCCTTTCCACCACGGGCGCGGTGCGCGACGCCGTGGAGGCCGCGATCGAGGGGCTGGACGCGGGCACGTACCGCGTCGCCGAGAAGGCGGACGGCGAATGGCGCGTCAACCAGTGGCTGAAGAAGGCGGTGCTGCTGTCGTTCCGATTGAACGACAACGCCGTCGTCGAAGGCGGGGCGGGCGGTGCGCCGGCGTTCGACAAGGTGCCCTCCAAGTTCGCGGGCTGGGGCGAGAACCGCTTCCGCGCTGCGGGCTTCCGCGTGGTGCCGGGCGCGACGGCGCGGCGCGGCGCCTACATCGCCAAGGGTGCGGTGTTGATGCCGAGCTTCGTCAACATCGGCGCCTACGTGGGCGAGGGCACGATGGTCGACACGTGGGCGACGGTCGGCAGCTGCGCGCAGATCGGCAAGGGCGTGCACATCTCGGGCGGCGCGGGCATCGGCGGCGTGCTGGAGCCGCTTCAGGCCGGGCCGGTCATCATCGAGGACAATTGCTTCATCGGCGCGCGCAGCGAGGTCGCCGAGGGCGTGGTGGTGGAGGAGGGCGCGGTGCTCTCCATGGGCGTCTATCTCGGCGCTTCCACGAAGATCGTCGACCGCGCGACCGGCGAGGTGACGCGCGGGCGGGTGCCGGCCTATTCGGTGGTGGTGCCGGGCACGCTGCCGGGCGCGGACGGCGGGCCGGGGCTCTACTGCGCGGTGATCGTGAAGCGCGTGGACGCCCAGACGCGGAGCAAGACGGGGATCAACGAGCTGTTGCGGGACTGAGGCAAGCGTCGTCGCACGACCTTTTCAGGCGGCGGCGCTCTGGATCGCGGCGGCGCGGCGGCGCTCGACCGAGGAGCCGATGCCCATCGCCTCGCGGTATTTCGCGACGGTGCGTCGGGCAATGTCGAAACCGGCGGCATTGAGCAGCTCGACGAGCTTGTCGTCGGACAGGATCTTGCCGCCGCGCTCGCCGTCGATGAGCTCGCGGATCTTCGTCTTGACGGCCTCGGCGGAGACGGCGTCGCCGCCGTCCGCGGCCTGAATCGCCGAGGTGAAGAAGTATTTCAGCTCGAACAGGCCGCGCTCGCACGACAGGTACTTGTTCGAGGTGACGCGGCTCACCGTCGATTCGTGCATCCCGATGGCGTCGGCGATGGCGCGGAGGTTGAGCGGCCTCAGGTGCTGCACGCCGTGGAGGAAGAACGCCTCCTGCTGGCGGACGAGCTCGGTCGCGACCTTGATGATCGTGCGCTGGCGCTGGTCGAGCGCCTTGATGAGCCAGTTCGCGGATTGCAGGCAGTCCGACAGGAAGCTCTTCGCCGCCTTGCCGCCCGCGCCCGAAAGCTCGGCATAATAGCTGCGGTTGACGAGGAGGCGCGGCAGCGTCGCGGCGTTGATCTCGACCGCCCAGCCGCCCGACGCGGTGCGCGCGACGAAGATGTCGGGCATGATCGGCTGCGGCCGCTCGCCGCCGTAGGCGAGGCCGGGCTTCGGATTGTAGCCGCGCAGCTCGGCGATCATGTCGGCGAGATCCTCGGCATCGACGCCGCAGAGGCGGCGCAGCGTTGCCATCTCGCCGCGCGCGAGCAGGTCGAGGTTGGAGAGCAGCGCCGCCATCGCGGGGTCGTAGCGGTCCGCCTCCATCGCCTGCAGCGCGAGGCATTCGCCGAGCGAGCGCGCGCCGACGCCGGTCGGCTCGAAGGTATGGACGATCTTCAGCACCGCCTCGACATCGGCGGTGGGAATCTGGAGACGCGCGCCGATGTCATTGAGGTCGCCGGTGAAGTAGCCGCTTTCGTCGATGAGGTCGATGATGTGGCGGGCGATGATCTGCTGGACGCTGTCCATCCCCGCGAGCTGGGCGAGCAGCGTGTCGTGCAGCGACAGCTCGGCGGCGAGCGTGGCGTCGAAGCTTTCCGCGTCCTCGCCACCGCCCGCGCCCGCGACGGCGGGGCCGGCGACGCTGAGGCTGCCGTCGAGGCCGCCGGTGCCGGGGGCGGGCATGTCGCTCGCGCAGTCGTGGTGGAAGGTCTCGGCGGCGTGATCGACGTCGAGCGGCGCATCGGCATCGCCGCCGCCGGCCGCGATCAGCTGGTCCGCGCCGCTGGGGTCGGGTGCGGTCCAGTCGTCGGGCGGCGCCTCCGGCATGTCGGCGGGCTCGGGCGCATCGAAGGCGCCCGGTTCGGCGGGGGTTTCCCCGGCGGCCTCGAGCAGCGGGTTCCGTTCCAGCTCGCCGTTGATGTAGCTTTCGAGTTCGAGGTTCGACAGCGCCAGCAGCTTGATCGCCTGCTGCAGCTGGGGGGTCATCACCAGCTGCTGCGAATGCCTCAGATCAAGACGGGGACCGATCGCCATGACGCTAGAGGCTGAAGCCCTCGCCGAGGTAGACCTTGCGCACCGTCTCGTCGGCGACGAGCGCCTCGGGCGTGCCTTCGAACAGCACGCGGCCGTCGTAGATGATGCAGGCGCGGTCCACGATCTCCAGCGTCTCGCGGACGTTGTGGTCGGTGATGAGGACGCCGATGTTGCGGTCCTTCAGATGGCTGACGAGATTGCGGATGTCGGCGATCGAGATGGGGTCGATGCCCGCGAACGGCTCGTCGAGCAGCATGATCGACGGGTTCGCCGCAAGCGCGCGGGCGATCTCGCAGCGCCGCCGCTCGCCGCCGGAGAGCGACATGGCCGGTGCGCTGCGAAGGCGCGTGATCGAGAACTCGCCGAGCAACTGGTCGAGCCGCGCCGTCCGCGCCGCCGGATCGGGCTCGGAGATTTCGAGAACGGCGCGGATGTTGTCCTCCACGGTCATGCCGCGGAAGATCGAGGTCTCCTGCGGCAGGTAGCCGAGGCCGAGCGCGGCGCGGCGGTACATGGGAAGCCCGGTGATGTCGATGCCGTCGAGGAGGATGCGCCCCGAATCGGGCATCACGAGGCCCATGATCGAATAGAAGCAGGTGGTCTTGCCCGCGCCGTTCGGCCCCAGCAGGCCGACGACCTCGCCGCGCCGCACGCCGAGCGACACGTCGCGCAGCACGACGCGCTTGTCGTAGCGCTTGCCGATGGACACGACCGCGAGCCCGCGATCGGTGTCGACCGCGGGAGTCTCGCGCTCCATCGTCATGATTTCGCTCATGCCGGGCTTTCTACCTCACGAATACTTAACGACAAATGCAGGAACTGGCCGCTCGGCGGCCAGTTGGCGCAATTTGTGCATGGTCGGTTTCGGCAATGCAAGCCGAACGGGACGAAACAGAGCAAAAGGAGGGTGCGGGCGGTGCAGAAATGCCGCAGGCGGCTTACTGCGTATCGCGCGGCGGCACCACGAAGCGGCCGGTGACGCGGGTGCCGCTGTCGGTCGAACTCGCCGAGCCGTCGAGCGTGGAACGGCCGTTTTCGAGGTCGATGACCAGCCGGTCGCCGCGCAGCACGCTGTCGCCGCGGTTGAGCACGACGCCGCCGACGAAGGTGATCTGGCGGGTCTCGACGTCGTAGATGCCGAGGCGGGCGCTGACCCGCTCGCTCGGGCTCACGAGCTGGACGCTGCCTTCGGCGTCGAGGCGGTTGATCGCGAGGTTCCCGCCCGCGGCGTTTTCGTAGAACACGCGCATCGCTGCCGCGTTCAGCGTCATGTTGCCCTGCACGACGCGCACCGCCCCCGAAAAGATCGCCTGCGAATCGCGGTCCCGCACCTCGATGCGCGCGGCGTCGATGTCAATGGGCGCGCGCGTGTCGTGGCCCTTGAGCGCCGAGCTGCCGAAACCGCTCTGCGCCGAGGCGGCAAGGGGAAGCGTGAGCACTGCGGCGGCGGCGAGGAGAAGGGGGGTGCGGATCATCGCTGCGTAATCCGCATTTTCACGCCGCCTGACAAGGTGACAACGCGCGTTTCGATGTCGGCGTCGAGCCGGGAGGCGGAAAACGAGCCGAGCGGCATCTGCCCGCTGACGCGCCCGATGCTTTCCACCTTGCGCGTCGGCAGGTCCACGGCGACGTCGCCGGTTTGCAGCGCGAAGCCGTCCGGGCGGTGGAAGACGACCGGGCCGAGCACGTTCAGCTTTTCCGCTTCGAGGTCGTAGCGTCCGCTCGGCGCGGTCACGGTGGCGATGCCCTCTTCCATCGTCAGGCGCGCCTCGATGCGTTTCAGCTCGACGACCGGCGTGTTCGAGGTGCGCTGCACGGCCTCGTCGGCGAGGATGCTGAACGGGCGACCCCGGCTGTCCTCGCCGCGGTACATCGGCGCTTCCATGCGCAGCCGCTCGCCGGCCTTCTCCACCCCGTCGCGGGAGAGGATGAAGCTGAATTCCTGCTGCGCTGTGAGCGGCCAGACGAGGCAGGCGAGCAGGATCACCGCTGCGGTCGCCGGCAGCAGGCGCTTCAGGATGGCGACCTGCCGGTCCCACGCGCTGCCCGGCATCGCCCAGCGGCGGCGGTCGCTGGCAAGATCGTCGGCGGCCTGCGTCATCGCTTGCGGCCTAGCTCTCGTGGCTGAAGATGTCCTTGTCGGCCCAGCCGGCAAGGTCGAGCGCGGCGCGCGTCGGCAGGAAGCCGAAGCAGGCCTCGGCGAGCGCCCTGCGCCCCTCGCGCTCCAGCCGTTCCTCGAGGATCGCCTTGATGCGGTGCAGGTAGCGCACGTCGGACGCGGCGTATTCGATCTGCGCCTCGCTGAGCGTGTCGGCGCCCCAGTCCGACGACTGCTGCTGCTTGGAGATGTCCGCGCTGAGGACCTCGCGCGCGAGGTCCTTGAGGCCGTGGCGGTCGGTGTAGGTGCGCACGAGCTTCGAGGCGATCTTGGTGCACCACACCGGGGCCATGACGACGCCGAGATACTGCAGGATGAGCGCGACGTCGAAGCGCGCGAAGTGCAGGATCTTGAGGCGCGCGGGATCGGCGAGCACCGCCTTCAGGTTCGGCGCGTCATATTGCCCGATCGGGAACTGCACGAGATGCTCGTCGCCGCCGCCGTCCGAAAGCTGCACGACGCAGAGCCGGTCGCGGAGCTGGTTGAGGCCCATCGCCTCGCAGTCCACGGCGATGGCGCCGGGTGCGAGCACGTCTGCGGGCAGGTCGCCCTTGTGGAGATACGCGGTCAATTGTCTTTCCCTTCGCGGCGGCGCTTCGCCCGGCGTGACATGATGTTGAGGACCTCGACCAGAACAGAGAAGGCCATCGCGGCGTAGACATATCCCTTCGGCACGTGCGTGCCGAAGCCCTCGGCGATCAGCGTCATGCCGATCATCAGCAGGAAGCCGAGCGCGAGCATCACCACCGTCGGGTTCGCCTCGATGAAGTCGGCGAGCGGCGTGGCGGCGAGCAACATGCAGAAGACCGCGACGATCACGGCGACGACCATGATCGGCACGTGATCCGTCATGCCCACCGCAGTGATGATCGAGTCGATCGAGAAGACGAGATCGAGGATGATGATCTGCGTGATCGCCGCGCCGAAGGACATCACCGCCTGCCCGGTATTGAAAACGTCCTCGTTCGGGGCCGGATCGACGTTGTGATGGATTTCCTTGGTCGCCTTCCAGACGAGGAACAGGCCGCCCGCGATGAGGATGATGTCGCGCCAGGAGAACGCCTGCCCGAACAGCTCGATCACCGGCTTCACCAGCGTGACGATGAACGCCACCGTCGCGAGCAGGCCGAGCCGCATCAGGAGGGCAAGGCTGATGCCGATGCGGCGCGCCTTTTGCCGCTGCCCGTCCGGCAGCTTGTTGGTCAGGATCGAGATGAAGACCAGATTGTCGATGCCGAGCACGACTTCCATCGCGATCAGCGTGACCAGCGCCGCCCACGTGGCCGGCTGCAGGAACAGTTCGATAAGGCCTTCCATCATCCGCCTGTCTTGGCTCGGGTTGATCTTCGCACGGGAATCCGGGTCGCGGGCGCGCGTCTACAGCGATTGCGTCGGCTTCTGCTGCCCGGCCGCGGGCGCGGTGAGCGGCAGGTCGGTGTCTTCGAGCAGCACGGAGGCTTCGAGCTGCTGGAGCGCGCCGTAGGTGTTGGCATAGGCTTCCGCCGAGATGCGCCACTGCCGGGCGAGCTGCTGCGTGCGCGCCGGAAGCCGCTGCATGGCGAGCAGCGCGCCCGCGGCATCGCCCTGCGAAAGCCGCGTCGCCATGTCGGCAAGCCGCGCCTCGTTGGCGCTGCGGGCGGCGGCGGCGCCTTTCTCGCGGACCTGGACGAGGCTGGCGACGCCGGCCTTGAATTGCTGCCAGAGTGTGTCCTGCCGCTCGGGCGCCGCGCTTTCCGCGAGCTGCGGGCGGATCTGCTCGAAACGGCGGCGCAGCACGGCGAGCGTCGGCGCGCCGGGGGACGCGGTCAGCAGCCGCTCGACGGCATCGGCGTCGGCGGCCGCGAAATGGCGGCGCAGCGCCGGGGCGAGCACGGCGAGGCTCTGGCCCTGCTCGGCAGCGCGCCGCGCCGCCGTCACCAGCAGCACGCCGCGCGCCTTCTCGGCGCTGGCGGCGGCGGCCTCGATGGAGCGGGCGGCGTTGCCGCCGACCTGCTCGATCTTGACGTTGAGCCCGGCGAGCTCGGCGGAAACATTGTCGAGCCGCGTCGATGCCTGCGCCTGTCCCCGGTCGAGCGCCTCGATGCGCGCCTCAAGCCGCGCGAGGCGTTCGGGATTCGGCCCGGCGCCGAGCGCGAGCGGGACGGGATCGTTGAGCGCTGGGGGCGTCGCCGCGGCATCGCCGAGCGGCGCAGGCACCGCCGGACGCGCTTCGAGCGCCGAGACGCGCGCTTCGAGCGCAGTGATCGCCCCCGCCTCCCGCTCGACGCGGGCGGCGATGGATTCGACATCGGGGCGTTGCAGCGCGCCGGGAAGGCGGGTGCGCACGTTCGTCTCGAACCAGGGGCTGAGCAGCAGCCCGGCGGCGAACAGCAGCAGCGCCGCCGCCAGCACCCAGGGAACGGCGCTTCGCGGGCGCGGCGCTTCGCGGGTTTCGTCGTCGATCATCCGGTCCTCGTCAGCGGTGCCTCACCAGCCTGCTTCTCGCACAACAGCCCGGCCGCCGCAAACAGCGCGTCCTCGTCCGGGAAGGCCGCGATCGCGCGGGCGGCCCAGCCGTCGCCCGCGGCGGCTGCCGCGTTGCGGCTGATCGCGGCCAGCCGGACGGCGCTGCGACCCGCACCGAGCGCGGCGGCAAGCGCCTCGCCGCCGCGCGGCGAATAGACGAGCGCGACCTCGGCCGTCAGCGCCGCGGCGCGCTCCGCGTCGGACCAGCCGTGGAAGCTGGCGCCGTAGACGATGCGCCGGTCGAGCCGCAGGCCGCGCGGCGGCGCATAGCTCGCGATTTCAAGGCCGCTGAGGTGCAGCACGTTGCCCTTGAGCGCCGCGGCGATGGCGCCGAGCAGCTCGCCGCCGTCGCAGACGTCAGGCGTGCGAACGTCGGTGAAGCCGGCGCTGCGCGCGGCGGCGGCGGTGCGTTCGCCCACGCAGAAGCAGGGCAGCCCCAGAAAGGGCGCCATCGCCGCGCCGCCTTCGCGCGCGGCCGCGGCGCTCGTCAGCATGACGGCGTCGGGCATCGCGGCGGGCGGCGTCCAGTCCCTGGCCGCCACTTCGAACAGCGGGACGACCACGGGCTCGTGGCCGAGCGCGCGGAGACGGGCGGCGGTTTCCGCAGCGCCGGGCTGCGGGCGGGTAATCAGGACACGACTCATGCGACAAAGAGACTCCGAAGGGCGGGCGAGGCCCGATTGAGAAGGGTTTTTGCAAGCGCGACGGCGGCTGCTGCCGCATCCGAATCCGGAAAGTGCGTTTCTCCTGCAATGCGTTCCTGACCGTCCGGACCGAGGATCTCGGCGCGAAGACGGAAGCCTGCGCCGTGCGGCTCGGCATAGGCGGCGACCGGGCTGTGGCAGCTGCCGCCGAGCGCTGCGGCGAAGGCGCGCTCGGCGACGAGCGCCGTCATCGCGTCGGCGTCGCTCACCGCGGCGAGGCGGCCGAGCACGGCGTCGTCGCCGGCGCGGGCCTCGATCGCGATGATCGCCTGCCCCGGCGCGGGGAGCATCGCCTCGACCGGTATCGGCGTGCCGACATCGTGCATCCCGAGCCGCGCGAGCCCGGCGCTCGCGAGCAGCGTCGCATCGGCCTCTCCCGCTTCGATGCGGGCAAGACGCGTCGCGACATTGCCCCGGAACGGCACGAGGCCGAGGCCGGGGACGCGCGCCAGAAGCTGCGCGGCGCGGCGCGGCGAGGTGGTGCCGACGCGCATCCCCGGCTTCAGGGCGTCGAGGCCGGGAACGCCGATGATCCGCTCGCGCACGTCGGCGCGCGGCAGCGCCGCTGCGAGCGCGATGGCCTCGGGACGGATGCTTTCCATGTCCTTGGCGGAATGGACGGCGAAGTCGATCTCGCCCGCGATGAGCGCGCGGTCGAGTTCCTTGGTCCAGAGCGCCTTGCCGCCGATCTCGGCGAGCGGGCGGTCCTGCACCTTGTCGCCGGTGGTCTTGATGGGGACGATCTCGATCCTGTCCTCGCGCCAGCCGTGCGCGGCGACGAGCGCGGCGGCGGCGGCGCGCGCCTGGACGAGCGCGAGCGGCGACCCGCGCGTTCCGAGTTTCAGAGGCTCAGCCTTGTGCATGGGGGGCGGCGTATCTAGTTACGGGCGCGGAGACAATATGATCGTTCTGCCATGATTGTTCTGGGCCTTGAATCGAGCTGCGACGAAACGGCGGCGGCGCTCGTCGACGGAAACCGCACCATCCTTGCCCAGCGCATCGCCGGGCAGGAGGAGGCGCACCGCCCCTATGGCGGCGTCGTGCCGGAGATCGCGGCGCGGGCGCACGTCGACCGGCTGGCCCCGCTCGTCGAGGCGGTGATGGCGGAGGCGGGCATCGGCTTCGGCGATCTCGATGCCGTCGCGGCGACGGCGGGGCCAGGCCTCATCGGCGGCGTGATGGTCGGGCTCGTCACCGGCAAGGCGCTGGCGCTGGCGAGCGGCAAGCCGCTCGTCGCGGTCAACCACCTCGAAGGCCATGCGCTCTCGGCGCGGCTTGCGGACCCCACGCTCGATTTCCCCTATCTGCTGCTGCTGACGTCCGGCGGGCATTGCCAGTTGCTCGGCGTGGAGGGCGTTGGGCGCTACCGGCGGCTCGCGACGACGATAGACGACGCGGCGGGCGAGGCGTTCGACAAGGTGGCGAAGATTCTGGGGCTCGGCTTTCCCGGCGGTCCCGCCGTCGAGCGCGCGGCGAAGGACGGCGATCCGAAGGCCGTGCCGCTGCCGCGCCCGCTTCTGGGGAGCGGCGATTCCAACTTCTCGTTCGCGGGGCTGAAAAGCGCCGTGCTGCGTGCAGCCGAAGGCGCGAATCCGCCGTCCGTTCCCGATCTGGCGGCGAGTTTCCAGCAGGCGGTCGTCGACTGCCTCGTCGACCGGACGCGGCGCGCGCTCGAACGGATGCCCGAGGCGACGCGGCTCGTCGTGGCGGGGGGCGTCGCGGCGAACGCAGCGATCCGGGCGGCGCTCCAGCGGCTCGCCGATGAAAGCGGCCTCGGCTTCACTGCGCCGCCGCTCGCGCTCTGCACGGACAATGCCGCGATGATCGCATGGGCGGGCATCGAACGGCTGCGGGCCGGGTACACGGATGCGCTCGACGTGCCGGCGCGCGCGCGCTGGCCGCTCGACCCGGCGGCGGAACCGGTGCGCGGCGCGGGAGTGAAGGCATGAAGGTCGGAGTCATCGGCGGCGGGGCGTGGGGAACGGCGCTGGCCGAAGTCGCGGCCTCGGGCGGCGACGTGGTGCTGTGGGCACGCGAGCCGGAGGTGGTGCAGGACATCAACGCCGCGCGCGAGAACCGGCTGTTCCTTCCCGGCGTCCGCCTTTCCGACGCGATCGTTGCCACGAGCGACCTCGGCGCGCTCGGCGATTGCGGGATGCTGCTCGTCGTTGCGCCCGCGCAGCACGTGCGGACGGTGCTCGCCGGCGTGCCGAACCGGGATACGCCGATCGTGCTCTGCGCCAAGGGCATCGAGGCGGCGACGCGGCGGCTTGTCGGCGAGGTCGCGGCGGAAGTGCTGCCGGAGGCGCCGCTTGCCGTGCTTTCCGGCCCGACGTTCGCGCGCGAGGTGGCGACGGGCCTGCCGACCGCGATCACCTTCGCGTGCGCCGACCGCGCGCTCGCCGACCGGCTGATCGCGCGCATCGCCGCGCCGCGCTTCCGCCCCTACTGGACGGACGACGTGATCGGCGCGGAGGTCGGCGGCGCGATCAAGAACGTGCTCGCCATCGCGTGCGGCGTCGTCGTCGGGCGAAAGCTCGGCGAAAACGCCCGCGCGGCGCTGATCAGCCGGGGGTTTGCGGAAATGCTGCGCTTCGGCATCGCCAAGGGCGCGCGCTCCGAAACCATGCGCGGCCTCTCCGGGCTCGGCGATCTGGTGCTCACCTGTTCCTCGACGCAGTCGCGCAACTTCTCGCTCGGGCACGGCCTCGGCGAGGGCCGGACGGCGCGGGAACTGCTCAGCGACCGCCTGACCGTCGCCGAAGGGGCGTTCACCGCGCCGGTATTGCAAGCCGCCGCGGACGAGCTCGGCATCGACATGCCGATCACGCGCGCCGTGTGCAGCCTGCTGGACGGCAGCGCATCGGTGGATACGGTGATCGCCGCGCTGCTCTCGCGGCCGCTGCGCAGCGAGGATGCCTGAGCGCGTTGTCGGCAGCGCTCTGTCGCCATATTTTACAATCGAACAACAATGTTTCCGGGCCGGAATGTTAACCGCATGATTTCGTGGCCGCCGCCAGAGGTGGCCCGGCCCTTGCTTGGCTGATCCCATCTGCGTGTCCGCCACGCGGCACGCCGTGCGTACCCCTGCTGGGAGGGGTCTGCGTCTCTAGTGTCAGGGTGGGAAAAATGAAAAAATCCAGTCTTGCCGGGCCTTGCGCGATCGCGCTGGGGCTCATCGCTTCGTCGTCCGCGCTCGCTGGCGGCATTGCCAAGATTTCACTGGCCGACAACAAGGCCCTGTTGCAGCCGAAGCTGGTGGTTTCCAGCCTCAGCCAGGTCAACGACCCGCAGTTCAAGGTGGGGGCAAGCGCCTACTCGGGCGTCGGCGGCCTCATCATGAACACCGATGAACTGGACGCGGCGGGCTTCATCACCGTCTGCACCGGCACGTTCATCGCCGCGGATGTCGTCGTCACGGCGGCGCACTGCGTCGATGCGCCCGATCTCAACCGCATCCGTTTCCGCACCGGTGCGGGCAACGGCCTTGCCGGCTCAACCTTCGATGCCGAGTACGAAGCGTTCAGCTACTGGGTGCATCCGGGCTTCAATTTCCCCGAGAACGACATCGCCTTCATCAAGCTCAAGACGTCGGCGTCGAACGGCGAGGAAATCTACGGCGTCTACACCGGCGGCGACGAACTCGGACAGGTTCACACCAAGGTCGGCTTCGGCACGACGGGCGAGGGCACGGCGGGCACGCGCGGCCTGACGCCTGCGGCCGACGATTTCGACAAGCGCGCGGGCAACAACATCTACGAGGCGCTCGGCAGCGACATCTTCGAGGATGTCGGCGACGGCGTGCTGCTGTTCGATTTCGACAGCGGACTCGACGAGAACGACGTGTTCGGCACGGTCGATCGGATATTCTGCGGCGGCCTCGAGTTCTGCTTCGCGCATGACACCGGTGTCGTCATCGACGGCGTGCGCACCGAAGTGAACAGCTCCGGCGGCGATTCAGGCGGTCCCACCTTCATCGGCGGTCTGCTGGCCGGCATCACATCGTTCGGCATCACGGGTGCGGTGTTCGACGGCGCCTGCGGTCCCGGGTTCATCGACCCCGACTCGAACGCGCCGGGTGTCGATGCCGGCGTCACGCCGGCGTCGAACGCCTGCACCAACTCCAGCTTCGGCGAGATGTCGGGCGACACGCGCGTGTCCTTCTATCTCGACGAGATCTACGCGATGCTTCGGGGCGAACTGCGCATGATCTGGCTGCCGGAGCCGGGCATGATCGGCCTGTTCGGTCTCGGCGTCGTCGGTGCGCTCGCCGCGCGCCGCCGCCGCAAGGCCGCGTAAGCTCCCCCGAAACGCCGCCGCCGGTCGGCGGCGTTTCTGAAAGGGCATTGCTGTCAGAAATCGACGGCGATGCCCTTTCTTTCCCAGTCGCCGTAGCGCACCGGGTCGGGGCCGGCGGGGCCGCCTTCCTCCTTCAGCTTCGGCGCCTCATCGGGCTTCGCGGGCTTTTCGGCTTTCGCAGGCTTCGGGTCTTCCATCGCGCTCTTCCACCATATTCATAGCTGTGCGCCCCGCGCTCGGCGCGGCACCATGCAGGCGGGATAGAGGGAGGTGGACGACATGAAAAGCCTTGAAGGCCGGGCGATCGCGGTGACGGGCGCCGGAAGCGGCATCGGGCGCGCGCTGGCGCTGGGCCTTGCGAAGCGCGGCGCTAGGCTCGCGCTTTCCGACAAGGACGCAGCGGGGCTTGCCGAAACATCGCGGCTGCTCGGCAATTATCCGCACACGACGGCCGCGTTCGACGTGACGGACGACGAGGCGCTGAAAGGCTGGATCGATGCGGCCGCGGCGGAATACGGCGGGCTCGACGGCATCATCAACAACGCCGGGCTTTCGGTGGTGGCGCCGTTCGCCGATACGCCGAAGGCGGATTTCGACCGGGTGATGGCGGTGAACTTCGGCGCGGTCGTGAACGGCTGCCGCCACGCCATCCCGCACCTTCGCAAGTCCGCCGATGCGTGGCTGGTGAACATCTCGTCGGTGTTCGGCATGATGGGCTATCCGACCCAGTCCGCCTACAACGCCTCCAAGTACGCGGTGCGCGGGCTCACCGAGGCGCTGTATCTGGAGCTTGGCGAGACCGATCCCCACATCGCCGTGATCCGCGTGCACCCGGGCGGCATCAAGACCAACGTCGCGCGCAACGCCAAGTTCATCAAGGGCATGGACGGGCGCACCAACGCGCTCGATTCGGGCGACGAGTTCGAGAAGGCGGCGCGCACCACGCCTGCCGAGGCCGCCGAGACGATCATCCGCGGCATGGAACGGCGCCAGCACCGCGTGCTGATCGGCGCCGACGCGCGCTTCATCGACTGGATGACGCGGCTGTTCCCGGTCAGCCATTTCAAGCGCATCGGCCTCATCCTCGGCGGCGGAAAGTCTTGAAGCGGGGCTGATCCATCCCGATAATGTTCACGAGGACCGAAGGAGCCTCGTGTGACATGGGTCAGATGAAGACGGTGATGCTGCTGGCGGCGCTGACGGCGCTGTTCATGGGGCTGGGCTACATGCTTGGCGGCAGCGGCGGCGCGCTCGTCGCGCTCGTCATTTCGGGCGGCATGAACCTGTTCGCGATCTGGAACGCCGACAAGATCGTGCTCCGGATGCACAACGCGCGCGAGGTGGACGCGCGGAGCGCGCCGGAGTTCGTCGGCCTCGTGAAGAGCCTCGCGCAGCGCGCGGACCTGCCCATGCCGAAGGTGTTCATCATCGAGACCGACGCGCCCAACGCCTTCGCGACCGGCCGGAACCCCGAGAACGCCGCCGTTGCCGCGACCACCGGCCTGCTGCGCATCCTCGACCGCGACGAGATCGAGGCGGTGATGGCGCACGAACTCGGCCACGTGAAGAACCGCGACACGCTGCTGATGACGGTGACGGCGACGCTGGCGGGCGCGATCTCGATGCTCGGCAATTTCGCGCTGTTCGCCGGCGGCAACAACCGCAACCCGATCGCGGTCATCGCGGCGGTGATCGTCGCGCCGCTCGCCGCGATGCTGGTGCAGATGGCGATCAGCCGCACGCGCGAATACGGCGCGGACCGCGCGGGCGCGGAGATCAGCGGCAAGCCGATGAAGCTCGCTTCCGCGCTCCAGAAACTCGCGGCGGGCGCGTCGCGCATCCCGAACCCCTACGCGCGGAAGAACCCGGCGGCGGCGCAGCTCTACATCGTCGAGCCGCTGATCGGCGGCGGCATGGACAACCTGTTCTCGACGCACCCGAACCCCGAGAACCGTGTCGCGGCGCTCGGCCGCATTGCGCAGGAAATGGGGCAGGGTGCGCGACCGCAAAGTATTCATGAAGCCGCCGAGCGCGGCCGGGTGAGCGCGCTCGATCCGCTGAAGCGCCGCCGCTGAGCGTGGAGCAGATTTCCGGCGTACCCGCGCGCGCGGCGGCGCTTGCGCTCTTGCAGGCCGTGCTGTGGCGCGGCGAACCGCTCGACCGCGCCATCGAGCGCGCGTTCCGCAAGCTGGATGCGCCTGCCGACAGGGGTCTCGCGCGCGCCATCGTTTCGGGCGTGCTCAGGCACCTCCCCGATCTCGACGCGCTGATCGACGGCGCGACGCGAAAGCCCCTGCCGGACGATGCGCGGGCGCGCATGGTGCTGCGCATGGCGCTCGTGCAGACGATCCTGCTCGAAACGCCGCCGCACGCGGTGATCGCGACCGCGCTGCCGCTGCTCGAAGGCGGGCCGCGCAGGCTCGCGCACGGGGTGCTTTCCACCTTGCTGAAGCAGGGGGCGTCCCTGCCGTCGCCGCCGACGTTGCCCGCACTCTGGGCGCTGCGCTGGCAGGCGTGGGGCGAGGACGTGGTTGCCGCCGCTGCCGCGGGGCTCGGCGCGGAGCCGCCGCTCGACCTGACGCTCCGCGATGCGGGCGAGACGGCGGTGTGGACGGAGCGGCTGGGCGGCACGTCGCTGATGCCCGGCCATGTGCGGCTGGCGCGGCACGGCCGCATCGAGGCGCTGCCCGGTTTCGAAGAGGGTGCGTGGTGGGTGCAGGACCTCGCGGCGTCGCTGCCGGCGCGGCTGCTTGCGCCGAAGCCGGGCGAATCCGTTGCCGATCTCTGCGCCGCGCCGGGGGGCAAGACGTTGCAACTCGCCGCCGCAGGCGCGCGCGTGACGGCGCTCGACATTTCGGAAAACCGCATTGCCCGCGTGCGTGAAAACCTCGCGCGGACGGGCCTGTCGGCGGAGGTGGTCGCGGGCGATGCGCTGAAATGGAAACCGCCCGCGCCGCTCGACGCGGTGCTGCTCGATGCGCCCTGCTCGGGCACCGGGATCTTCCGGCGGCACCCGGACGTTCTTCATCTCAAGTCGGCGCGGCAGATCGGCGAACTCGTGCGGATGCAGGCGGCGCTGATGGACCATGCGTTCGCCATGCTGAAGCCGGGCGGCCGGATGCTCTACTGCGTCTGTTCGCTCGAACGCGACGAGGGCGAGTCGCAGGTCGCGGCGTTCCTGTCGCGGACGCCGTGGGCGCGGGCGGTTCCGGTCGAGGCCGGGGAACTTCCTGCCGGACTCATGCCGAATCCCGAGGGTTTCGTGCGGACCCTGCCCGGCCATCTCGACGCCGAAGGCGGGCTCGACGGGTTTTTCATGGCGCGCATCGCGAGGGACTAGGCCGCGAATTTGACCTCCCGGCACGGGATGTTAAAGCCGGTCACATGCAGCAGCCCGTCCGTATCGCGCCCTCCATCCTCTCCGCCGATTTCGCCGACCTCGGCGCCGAGGTCCGGCGCATCGACGCGGCGGGCGCGGACTATATCCATGTCGACGTGATGGACGGGCATTTCGTGCCCAACATCACCATCGGGCCGGGCGTCGTGAAGGCGCTGCGCCCGCACACGGCGAAACCGTTCGACGTGCACCTGATGATCGCGCCGGTGGACCCGTATCTCGAGGCCTTCGCGGCGGCGGGCGCGGACATCCTTTCCGTGCACCCCGAATCGGGCCCGCACCTGCACCGCACCGTCCAGACCATCCGCGCGCTCGGCAAGAAGGCGGGCGTCGTGCTCAATCCGGCGACGCCGCTCGACGTGCTCGACTACGTGATCGAGGACCTCGACCTCGTGCTGGTGATGAGCGTGAACCCCGGCTTCGGCGGGCAGTCGTTCATCGACAGTCAGCTCCGCAAGATCGAGGCGATCCGGCGGCTGATCGACGCGACCGGCAAGACCATCGACCTCGAGGTGGACGGCGGCATCGACACGGCGACCGCGCCGCGCGCCATCGCGGCGGGCGCGGACGTGCTCGTGGCGGGCACGGCGACCTTCCGCGGCGGGCCGGACGCCTATGCGGCGAACATCGCGCGGCTGAGAGGGGGCGGCGCGGCGTGAGCGATGCGGGCGGCAAGGACGGCGGCGGGCGCGACGGGGGCCAGCGGCTGACGCGCGGGCGCGGCGACGCGCGGACGCTCGGCGCGCGCCTCTCAGAAAAGCTCGCGCGCATCGGCTATGCGACGCCGCTCCACAACCGCAAGCTGCGCGGACGTCCGCCGCTGAAGCTGCTCGGCACGCCGGCCGATCCGATCGCGGGCGATGCCGTCGCGGGCCGCGAGATCGCGGCGGGCAAGCTCGGTTTCGGCGGGCATGTCGAGGCGATCCGCACGCTCAACTTCGCGACCGCGCGCGCGCCGCTCGCGTGGCGCGAATGGGTGCACGGCTTCGAATGGCTGCGCGACCTCGCCGCGGCGAGCGACCGCAAGAAGGGCGCCATCGTCGCCGAACTGGTGGTCGAGGCATGGCTCGCCAGCTACCGCGACTACGACGAACTGGCGTGGCGCGCCGATCTCGCCGGGCGGCGGCTGATGTTCTGGCCGCTCTACGCGCCCTACATCCTGTCGCGCAGCGAGCCCATCTACCGCAGCCTCGTGCTCAACCACCTCGCCCGCGCCGCGCGGCACGTGGACCGCGCGCAGGACAAGATGCCGGAAGGGTTGCCGCGTGTCGAAGCCGCCGCGGGCCTGCTCGCGGCGGGGCTGATCCTGCCCGAAGGCGCGGCGCGCAGCGTGCGCGCCGAAAGCGCTTTGAGGAAGGCGCTGGAGGACGTGCTGCTGCCGGGCGGCGGCGTTGCCAGCCGGCGGCCTTCCGATGCGCTTGCGCTGCTCGAACGCCTGCTGACGCTGCGCGCCTTCTACGAGGCGCGGAAGATGGACGTCTCGCCGGTGGTGGCCGAGGCGATCGAAAGCCTCGCCTCCGGCGTCAAGGGACTGACGCTCGGCGACGGACGGCTTGCCGCCATCCACGGCGGCAACGTCTGCGCGCCGGAGCGGATCGCAAAGGCGCTCGCGCTCGTCGGCGGCAACGTGCGGCCGACGCGCAACGGCGCGGCATCGGGTTTCCAGCGCATGGACGCGGGCAAGACCGTCATCGTCGTCGATGCCGGACCGCCGCCCGCGAAGGATACCGCCAGCGGCGCCCACGCCGGAACGCTCGCGCTCGAAATGTCGGACGGCGACGCGCGCATGATCGTGAACTGCGGCGGCGCGGAGGGCGCGGGCGTGCCGCTGCCGGATGCGCTCGCGGGGCTGCTGCGCACGACGGCCGCGCATTCGACGCTCGTCGTGAACGACACCAATTCGACGCGGCTGCTCGGCGGCGGCGGGCTCGGCAAGGGCGTCGGCGAGGTGGTCGTCACGCGCCACGAAAGCGAGGAGGGCTGCTGGCTCGACGCGACGCACGACGGCTATGCGAAGCGCTTCGGCGTGATCCACCGCCGCCGCATCTTCCTCGCGGCCGACGGGCGCGACATTCGCGGCGAGGACGCGCTGGAGCCCGCGCGCGTCACGCGGCTGCTCGGGCGGCGGAGGGCGCTGCCCTTCGACGTGCGCTTCCACCTTGCGCCCGGCGTCGAGGCGACGCCGACCGCGGACGGCAAGGGCGCGCTCGTGAAGCTCGCGGCGGGGCGCGTGTGGCAGATGAAGGTGCGCGGCGGCCGCCTGACGGTTGACGAGAGCATCTTCGTCGACGAAAGCGGCAAGCATCGCGGCGTGGCGCAGGTCGTCATCAGCGGCGAGACGGAAGACGGCGGCGCGACGGTCAACTGGTCGTTCAAGCGCGCCAGCAAGTAACAGGCAGGAAAGTCACGATGAGCGAGATGCCGGTGAAGGTCACTCGGGCACTGATTTCGGTTTCGGACAAGACAGGCGTGGTCGATCTCGCCAAAGCGCTCGCGGGACGCGGGGTGGAGCTGCTTTCCACCGGCGGCACGGCGAAGGCGCTGCGCGACGCGGGGCTCGCCGTGAAGGACGTGTCGGAGCACACGGGCTTTCCCGAGATGATGGACGGGCGCGTGAAGACGCTGCACCCGAAGGTGCACGGCGGGCTTCTGGCGCTGCGCGATCACCCCGAGCACGCCGCCGCGATGCGCGACCACGACATCGCAGCCATCGACGTGGTGGTGGTGAACCTCTACCCGTTCGAGGCGACCGTGGCGAAGGGCGCCGCGCGTGACGAGATCATCGAGAACATCGACATCGGCGGGCCGTCGATGGTGCGCTCGGCGGCGAAGAACCACGGCTACGTCGCGATCCTCACCGATCCCGTCGACTATGCGGAATTCATCGCGGCGCTCGCCGCGAACGACGGCGCGACCGATCTTGCGCTTCGCAAGCGGCTCGCGGCGAAGGCGTTCGCGGCGACGGCGGCTTACGACAGCGCGATCTCGTCGTGGTTCGCATTCGGCGATCAGGGCGTGCCGTTCCCCGATACGCTGACGGTCGCGATGACGTGCGGCGATGAACTCCGCTACGGCGAGAACCCGCACCAGACGGCGGCGTTCTATGCGCCGCGCGGACCGCACGCGAAGGGCATCGGGCAGGCCCGGCAGGTGCAGGGCAAGGAACTCAGCTACAACAATCTGAACGACGCCGACGGCGCGCTCGAACTCATCGCCGAGTTCAGGGACGCGGAGCCTGCGGTCGCCATCATCAAGCACGCGAACCCGTGCGGCGTCGCGACGGGCGCGAGCCTTGCCGATGCCTATGCGGCGGCGCTCGCGTGCGATCCCGTCTCGGCGTTCGGCGGCATCATCGCCGTGAACCGTCCGCTCGACGCGGCGGCGGCGGAGGCGATCACCGGCATCTTCACCGAGGTCGTCGTGGCGCCCGATGCGGACGAGGCCGCGCTTGCCATCTTCGCGAAGAAGAAGAACCTGCGCCTGCTGCTCACCGCGCTGCCGGACCCGGCGCGCGGGGGTCTCTCGCTCAAGACCATCGCGGGCGGCTACCTGCTGCAATCGCGGGACAACGGCGCGCTCGGCGTCGATGATCTCAAGATCGTCACGCAGCGTCAGCCGAGCCCGCAGGAACTCGCCGACATGCTGTTCGCATGGCGCGTCGCGAAGCACGTGAAGTCGAACGCCATCGTCTACGCGAAGGACGGCGCGACCGCGGGCATCGGCGCCGGGCAGATGAGCCGCCTCGATTCGGCGCGCATCGCCGCGTGGAAGGCGCGCGATGCGGCGGAAGCAGCGGGCTGGGCGCAGCCGAAGACGGTCGGCTCGGCGGTGGCGTCCGACGCGTTCTTCCCGTTCGCGGACGGGCTTCTTGCCGCGGCGGATGCGGGCGCGACCGCGGTGATCCAGCCCGGCGGCTCGATCCGCGACGACGAAGTGATCGCGGCGGCGAACGAAAAGGGCCTCGCGATGGCGTTCACCGGGATGCGCCACTTCCGGCACTAGGGACGAATCGTTCCGCTTTCGCTTTGAAAGGCGTAGGCTCCGCGCTTCGCAACAGGGCGAGGGAGGAAGCCATGCGTGTTCTCTGTCTCGGCGTTTGTGTGTTTGCGTTTTCGGTATCCACCGCGACGGCGGCGGACATGAAGCTGTCGCCGGCCGATACGGCAGCGGCGTTCAAGGCGGCGGGATTCGCGAAGAAGGGAAACCGCTGGGAAGGCTGCGGCGATCCCGGCACGATGTCGTACACGCCCGGCGCGATCGAAACGGTGCGCGACCTGAACGGCGACGGCCAGCCGGAAGCCATCATCACCGAGGGCAGCAGCTATTGCTTCGGCAACACCGGCACCGGCTACGCGATCGTCAGCAAGCAGGCGGCGGGCGGCTGGAAACTGATCACCGGTGGGCCCGGCATTCCGAACACGCTCGCCACGAAGGGCGCGGGCGGCTGGCCCGACATCGAGATCGGCGGCCCCGGCTTCTGCTTCCCGGTCGAACGCTGGAACGGCAAGGAATACCGGTTGCACCGCCACCAGTATGCGGGCAAGGCCTGCCGTCCTCCCAACTGATCCGACGAGTTTCGATGTCCGATCCGACCACCATCCGCCGCCTCTACGGGCGGCGACAGGCCTTCGCGCTGCGCAATCGGGCGCAGCGGCTTGTCGAGGAATTGCTGCCCGCGGTGGCCGTGCCGAAGGACGGGCCGCTGGACAGCGTGCGCCTGTTCGGCGATGCGCGGCCGCTGGAGCTGGAGATCGGCTTCGGCAAGGGCGAGCATCTGGTCGCGCACGCCAAGGCGCGGCCGGGGACGGGGTTCATCGGCTGCGAGCCGTTCCTGAACGGCGTGACGGGGCTCCTCGGCCACATCGAGGACGACGGCCTCAGGAATGTCCGCGTTCATGACGGCGATGCGCTGGGTGTCCTCGAACGCCTGCCGGACGCGTCGCTGGAGCGCGTGTACCTGCTGCATCCCGACCCGTGGCCGAAGGCGCGGCACGCCAAGCGGCGCTTCGTCAATCCGGGGCCGCTCGACCGCATCGCCGCGAAGCTGAAGCCGGGCAGCGAGTTCCGGCTCGCCACCGACCATCCCGTCTACATGCGCTGGTCGGTGATGCAGATGACGCGGCGGGCTGATTTCGAATGGCTCGCCGAGCGTCCGTCCGACTGGGAGAAGCGACCCGACGACTGGCCGCCGACGCGCTACGGCGAATGGGCGGCGGGCGAGGGCCGGCCGATCTGGTATTTCCGGTATCGGCGGCGGTAGGATGGTGGTGCGTCCCTCGACTTCGCCCGGGATGACGGACGTAGAGTAAAAATCTATTTCATCCCGGGCGAAGTCGAGGGACGCGCGACATGTCTACAAATGAAACCCCGGTAATCTCCATACTGGAAGGTGGTGTCTGTCGCCTCACCCTGAATGCGCCCCAAAGCCGCAACAGCCTGTCCTTCGCCATGATCGAGGCACTGCGCGCCGCGCTCCGCGCCGCCGATGCGGACCGGTCGGTTCGCGTCATCGTGATCGCGGCGGCCGGGCATGTGTTCTCCGCCGGGCACGACCTCAAGGAAATGGATGCCGCGCGCGCTGCGGATGACGGCGGCCGCGCCGCGTTCATTCGGCTGTTCGAGGCGTGCAGCCAGCTCATGCAGCAGGTCGTCAATCATCGCTGCCCGGTGATCGCCGAGGTCTCGGGCGTTGCGACCGCGGCCGGGTGCCAGCTCGTCGCGAGCTGCGATCTCGCCGTGGCGGGGGAGTCGGCGCGCTTCGCGACGCCGGGCGTGCGCATCGGCCTGTTCTGCTCGACGCCGATGGTGGCGCTGACGCGCAGCGTCGTGCCCAAGCACGCGATGGAGATGCTGCTGACCGGCGACCTCATCGACGCGGTGCGTGCCGCCGAGATCGGCCTCATCAACCGCGTGGTCCCGGACGAATCGCTCACGGCCGAGACGATGGCGCTTGGCCGCCAGATCGCCGCGCGCTCGCAGCTCACGGTCGGCGTCGGCAAGCGCGCCTTCTACGCGCAGTGCGAGATGCCGCTCGCCGAGGCCTATACCTATGCGGCCACGGTGATGACCGAGAACATGATGGCGGCCGACGCCTGCGAGGGCATCGGCGCCTTCATCGGGAAGCGCGATCCGGTCTGGACCGATTCTCGACGCTCAGTACGCGGGCGTCAGTTTGAGGAGGCGGCCGTTCTCGCCGTCCTCCAGCAGCCAGATCGCGCCGTCCGGGCCTTGCTCCACGGCGCGGATGCGGGCTTCCATCGGCCACTGGTCGGCCTTGGTCGCGGTCTCGCCGTCGAGATCGACACGGATCAGCGCCTCGCCTGAAAGCGCGCCGATGAAGGCGTCGCCCTTCCACTCCGGGAACAGGTCGCCCTTGTAGACGAGCAGGCTGGAGGGCGAGATCGACGGGTTCCAGAACAGCTTCGGCGGCTCGAACCCGTCGCCCGGCGCATGGTCGGGAATGGGCGTTCCGTCATAGTGATCGCCGTTCGAGACTTTCGGATAGCCGTAGTTCACGCCCTTGCGGATGAGGTTCAGCTCGTCGCCGCCCGCCGGACCCATCTCCATCTCCCACAGGCGGCCCTCGTCGTCGAAGTCGATGCCGAGCGGATTGCGGATGCCGTAGGCCCAGACCTGCGCCTTCACGCGGCCCTGATCGTAGAAGGGATTGTCCGACGGGATCATGCCCGTGTCGGAGAGGCGGACGATCTTGCCGAGGTTGGCGTTCAGGTCTTGCGCGGGGTCGAACTTCTGCCGCTCGCCGCTCGACACGTACATCATGCCGTCCGGCCCGAAGGCGATGCGGTGGCCGTAGTGGCCCCGTCCGGCGACCTTGGGCTCCTGCCGCCAGATCACCTGCAGTGCCTCGATGCGGGGCGCGCCGCCGTCCAGCACCAGCTTGCCGCGCGCCACCGCCGCGCCGCGCGTGTCGCCGTCGCCGGCCTCCGCGTAGCTCAGGTAGATGTAGCCGTTGTTCGCGAAGTCGGGATGGAGCGCGACATCGCCGAGACCGCCCTGGCCGCCGTAGTCGACCTTGGGCACGCCCGCGACGTCCCGCGTGTCGCCGCCGAGCCGGACGAGCTTCAGCGCGCCCTTCTTCTCGGTGACGAGGATGCGGCCGTCGGGGAGGAAGGCGAGCGCCCACGGCTCCTCGAACTTGCCCATCTCGGCGGCGGTGAAGGGCTTGCCCGTCTTTGCGGTCGGTGCGGCGGCCTCGGTGTCCCGGTTCGTGTTGCCGTTCGCGCCGCAGGCGGCGAGGCTGACGGCGGAAACGAGGGCGAGCGCGGTGAAGGTGCGGATCATGAGGCAATGTCTCCATCGTGCGGGGATGGGTGAAGGCTAACCTGATGTTCGGCTGCTGACAAATGCCCATGATGACACCTCCGCGCCTGCTCTTGCGGGACGGCGGTTTTGTGCCTATATGGGCGGCATTCTCCACATGGGTAGTCCAAGCGGAGGTCGGTTCCAAGGTTCGGGACCGGCGCCGAAGGGTCGTATCCGCAAGGGAGGCTGGAGCTTGACGGACACGAAGGCGCTCGAGGCACTGTTGGAGCCGATCGCAACCGCGATGGGCTTCGATCTCGTGCGCGTCGCGCTGATGAACGGTCCGGGCGGGCTGACATTGCAGGTGATGGCGGAAGACCCCGCGACGCGGCAGCTCACCATCGACCAGTGCGCATCGCTCAGCCGCCGCGTGTCGGACGTGCTCGACGAGGCCGACCCGATTCCGGACGAGTACAACCTCGAGGTGAGTTCGCCCGGCATCGACCGGCCGCTGACCCGCCTTCGGGATTTCGCCGACTGGGCCGGCTATGTCGCGAAGATCCAGCTCGCCGAACCGGTCGAGGGGCGGAAGCGGTTTCAGGGGCACATTCTCGGCCTCGATGATGCTATGGTGCGCATCGCGGTCGAGGGACTCGGCGAGGCTGCGCTGCCGTTTGCAGGCATCGCCAGCGCCAAGCTGGTGCTGACGGACGAACTCATCAAGGCAACGAAGCCGCTCTCCAGCGAGGGCGCAGACGAGTTAGACGAGGAAGAGGAAGACAACTGATGGCCACCGCGATTTCCGCCAACAAGGCCGAGCTGCTGGCGATTGCCGATGCCGTTGCGCGCGAGAAGTCGATTGATCGCGTGATCGTGATCGAGGCGATGGAAGAGGCCATCCAGCGCGCCGCGCGGGCACGCTACGGCGCCGAGAACGACATCCGCGCCAAGATCGACCCGCAGTCCGGCGAGATGCGTTTGTGGCGCGTGCTCGAAGTGGTCGAGGCGCCCGAGGATTATTTCAAGCAGATCAGCCTCGTCGATGCGCAGAAGCGCGACAAGGGCGCCGCCATCGGCGATTTCGTCGTCGATCCGCTGCCGCCGATCGAGTTCGGCCGCATCGCCGCGCAGGCGGCGAAGCAGGTGATCGTGCAGAAGGTGCGCGATGCCGAGCGCGAGCGCCAGTACGAGGAATTCAAGGACCGCGTGAACGAGGTGACGACCGGCGTCGTGAAGCGCGTCGAGTTCGGGCACGTCGTCGTCGATCTCGGCCGCGCCGAGGGCGTCATCCGCCGCGACCAGCAGATCCCGCGCGAGATCCTGCGCGTCAACGACCGCGTCCGGTGCCTGATCAAGGACGTGCGCCGCGAGAACCGTGGTCCGCAGATATTCCTGTCGCGCGCGGCGGGCGAATACATGAAGAAGCTGTTCGCGCAGGAGGTGCCGGAAATCTACGACGGCATCATCGAGATCAAGGCGGTCGCGCGCGATCCCGGCAGCCGCGCCAAGATCGGCGTCATCAGCCGCGATTCGTCGATCGACCCGGTCGGCGCCTGCGTCGGCATGAAGGGCAGCCGCGTGCAGGCGGTGGTGCAGGAGCTTCAGGGCGAGAAGATCGACATCATCCCGTGGTCGCCCGACATCGCGACCTTCGTGGTGAACGCGCTGCAGCCCGCCGAGGTGGCGAAGGTCGTGATCGACGAGGAAGAGCAGCGCATCGAGGTGGTGGTGCCCGACGACCAGCTTTCGCTCGCCATCGGCCGCCGCGGCCAGAACGTGCGTCTCGCCAGCCAGCTCACCGGCCACCAGATCGACATCATGACCGAGGCCGACGAGAGCGAACGCCGCCAGAAGGAATTCGTCGAGCGCTCCGAGCTGTTCATGAACGAACTGGATGTCGACGAGACGCTGGCGCAGCTGCTCGTCGCCGAGGGCTTCACCGCGCTCGAGGAGGTCGCCTACGTCGAGACCGAGGAGCTCGCGGCCATCGAGGGCTTCGACGAGGACCTCGCGGGCGAGCTTCAGAACCGCGCCACCGAGGCGCTGGAGCGCCGCGAGGCCGCCGCCCGCGAAGAGCGCCGTGCGCTCGGCGTGTCCGACGATCTCGCTGCCATCGACGGGCTCTCCGAGAAGATGCTCGTCACGCTCGGCAAGGCCGGTATCAAGACGCTCGACGATCTCGGCGATCTCGCGACCGACGAACTCGTCTCCAAGCGCGAGGGCGTGCTCAAGGAGTACGGTCTCGGCGAGGACGAAGGCAACCGCATCATCATGGCGGCGCGCGCCCACTGGTTCGAGGGCGAAGACGCATCCGGGGAGGACGCACCCGCGGATGCCGAAGCATGAGCCCGAACGTCGCTGCATAATAAGCGGTGAGCGTGAGGGGCGGGACGCGCTGGTGCGTCTTGCCCTTTCCCCCGACGGCGAGGTCCTGCCGGACATCGGCGCGCGCGCGCCGGGCCGCGGCGCGTGGGTGAAGCCGGACCGCGCGCTCGTCGCGGAGGCCGAAGCCAAGGGCAAGCTGAAGGGTGCGCTGCAACGCGCCTTCAAGGGCGATGTGCGGCGCGTGCCGGAAGGCATGGCGGACCGGATCGAGGCCGGGCTGAAGCGCGCGGCGCTCGACCGGCTGGGGCTGGAGCTTCGCGCAGGCAACCTGCTGCTCGGCAGCGACCGTATCGCTGCGGCGGTGGATAGCGGCGAGGCGGCGCTCGTGCTGCACGCGGCCGACGCGGCCCCGGACGGGGTGCGCAAGCTGGCGCAGCGGTTGCATTCGGCGGGCGGAAAGGCCAAAGCAATCGCCTTGCCGACGGGCCGGGACGAATTGTCCTTGGCGCTCGGGCAGGCCAATGTGGTACACGCCGCGCTTCGCGACCGGCAGGCGGCGCTTCGCGTCGAGTCTGCGGTCGGCCGTTGGCGCGCGTATCTCGGCCTGCATGACGGAATCGGAATTGAGGGCGGCGAACCGCCCGCTGGACTTGAGTTGTAAAGGGTACGAATGAGCGACGATAACAAACCGAAGCTGGGCGCGCGTGCACCGCTTGGAATCAAGCGCACGGTCGACGTCGGCAAGGTCAAGCAGAGCTTCAGCCACGGCCGGACCAAGTCCGTCGTCGTCGAGGTGAAGCGTCGGCGCGTGCTCGGACGGCCCGATGGCGCGCCCGAGGAAACGCCGGTCGTAGAGACCGCGCCGGAAGCCCCGGCGCCCGTCGCCGCGTCGCCGAAGCCCGTCGAGGCGCCGAAGCCGCGTCCCGCCGCCGCGCCCAACGACCTGATGTCGCGTCAGGAGCGTCAGGCGCAGCTGCTGCGCGAGGCCGAAGAGGCACGCCTGAAGACGCTGGAGGACCAGCGCCGCCGCGAGGAGGCCGCGCGTGCCGAGGCGCTCGACGCCGAGCGCCGCCGTGCCGAGGAGAAGCGCCGCGAGGAAGAGGCGCGCGAAGCCGCGCCGCCTGCGCCCGAACCGGCGGCCGCACCTGCGCCGGAAGCCGCGGCTTCGGCCGCGCCCGCCCCGGCGGCGAAGCGCGAGGCCGCGCCCGCCGCCGACGACGACAACGGCCGCGGCGTGCGCCGCGGCGCGCCCGCGCCCGTGCGCAAGGAAGCGCCGAAGCCCGCGCGCGGACGCGGCGACGACCATCGCCGTTCCGGCAAGCTCACCGTCACCCGCGCGCTGGAAGGCGACGAGGACGGCCGCGCCCGCAGCCTCGCCGCGCTCCGCCGCGCGCGCGAGAAGGAACGCCGTGCCCACATCGGCGGCGCCAACCAGGCGAAGCAGGTGCGCGACGTGGTTGTCCCCGAGGCGATCACCGTGCAGGAGCTTGCGAACCGCATGGCCGAGAAGGGCGCCGACCTCGTGAAGGCGCTGTTCAAGATGGGCTCGATGGCGACGATCAACACCACCATCGACCAGGACACGGCCGAGCTGCTCGTCACCGAGTTCGGCCACAACATCAAGCGCGTCAGCGAATCCGACGTCGAACTCGGCCTCGAGGGCGAGGCGGACAACCCCGCCGACCTCCTGCCGCGCCCGCCGGTCGTCACCATCATGGGCCACGTCGACCACGGCAAGACCTCGCTGCTCGACGCGCTGCGCGGCACCGATGTCGCCACCGGCGAGGCCGGCGGCATCACGCAGCACATCGGCGCCTATCAGGTGAAGGTCGCCACCGGCGATCTCGTCACCTTCCTCGACACGCCCGGCCACGAGGCGTTCACCGAGATGCGCGGCCGCGGCGCGAACGTCACCGATCTCGTCGTGCTGGTGGTCGCCGCCGACGATGGCCTGAAGCCGCAGTCGATCGAGGCGATCAACCACACCAAGGCGGCGGGCGTTCCGATGATCGTCGCCATCAACAAGTGCGACAAGCCGGGCGCGAAGCCGCAGAAGGTGCGCGAGGAGCTGCTCCAGCACGAGATCGTCGTCGAGGACATGGGCGGCGACGTGCAGGACGTGGAGGTCTCCGCGCTCAAGAAGACGAACCTCGACAAGCTGCTCGACGCGATCCTGCTGCAAGCCGAGCTTCTGGAGCTGAAGGCGAACCCGAACCGCCCGGCCGAGGGCACGGTGATCGAGGCGAAGCTCGACAAGGGCCGCGGTCCGGTTGCGACCGTGCTCGTCAGCCGCGGCACCGTGCGCGTGGGCGACATCTTCGTCGTCGGCGCCGAGTGGGGCAAGGTGCGTGCGCTCGTCGACGATCGCGGCGCGCAGGTGAAGGAGGCGGGCCCGTCGAAGCCCGTCGAGGTGCTCGGCCTCTCCGGCACGCCGATGGCGGGCGATGCGTTCGCCGTCGTCGAGAACGAGGCGCGCGCCCGCGAGATCGCGGCCTATCGCGCCTCCGTGCTCCAGCGCAAGCGCACCACGCAGGCGCCCGCGAACCTCGAGACGATGTTCTCGGCGCTCAAGGAGAAGCAGGCGCTCGAGTTCCCGCTCATCATCAAGGGCGACGTACAGGGTTCGGTCGAGGCGATCGTCGCGGCGGTGAACAAGATCTCCACCGACGAGATCAGGGCGCGCGTGCTGCATTCGGGCGTCGGCGGCATCACCGAATCGGACGTGACGCTCGCGAGTGCGTCGAACGCGCCGATCATCGGCTTCGGCGTGCGCGCCAACGCCAAGGCGCGCGAGATCGCCGAGCAGCGCGGCGTCGCGCTCAAATACTACGACGTGATCTACGACCTCGTGGACGACGTGAAGGCGGCGATGGCCGGCCAGCTCGGCCCGGAGAAGATCGAGAACGTCGTTGGCCGCGCCGAGATCCGGGAAGTGTTCCAGGCCGGCAAGCACGGCAAGGCCGCCGGTCTCCTCGTTCTGGAAGGCGTCATCCGCAAGGCGCTCAAGGTGCGTGTGCTGCGCGACGACGTCATCATCTACAACGGCGCCGTCGCCTCGCTGCGCCGCTTCAAGGACGACGTCGCCGAAGTGCGCGCCGGTCTCGAATGCGGCGTCACGCTGGAGAACACCACGGACATCAAGCCCGGCGACTATCTCGAGACGTTCGAGGTCGAGGAGCGCGAGCGGACGCTCTAGGGCGTTTCGCGCGGGCGCCTATGCGGCAGACGCAGACCCCCGAGGGCAAATCGGTCCGGCTGCTCAGGATCGGCGAGCAGGTGCGCCACGTGCTCGCGGGTGTGCTCGGCCGCGGCGAGGTGCGCGATCCCGTGCTCGAATCGCATATCGTCTCGGTGAGCGAGGTGCGCGTCTCGCCGGACCTCCGCATCGCCACGGCGTTCGTGAAGGCGCTCGGCGGCGACGATGACGAGGTACTCGCGGCGCTGCGGCGCAACGCGAAGTTCCTGCGCGGCGAGGTCGCGCGGTCGATGACCACGAAATACACGCCCGAGCTCAAGTTCCGGCTCGACGAGAGCTACGAGGAAGCGAGCCGCATCGACGCGCTGCTGCGCGACCCGAAGGTGGCGCGCGACCTCGAGGACTGATGGCGAAGCTGTATTTCTACTTCGCGTCCATGAACGCGGGGAAATCGACGACGCTACTGCAATCGAGCTTCAACTACGCCGAGCGCGGGATGCGGACGCTGCTGTTCACGGCGGCGGTGGATGACCGTGCCGGGCACGGGCGCATCAATTCGCGGATCGGGCTTGAGGCCGAAGCCATCCCCTTTTCGGGCGATACCGACCTCGATGCCATCGTTTCGGCGGAACACGGGCAGGCGCCGATCCACTGCGTGCTTGTCGACGAGGCGCAGTTCCTCAGCCGGAAGCAGGTCGACCAGCTTGCGGCGGTCTGCGACCGGCTCGGCGTTCCCGTGCTCGCCTACGGGCTTCGCACCGATTTCCGGGGCGAGCTGTTCGAGGGGAGCGCGCGGCTGCTCGCGATCGCCGACAAGCTCGTCGAGTTGAAATCCGTGTGCGCGTGCGGTCGCAAGGCGACGATGAACCTGCGCGTCGATGCAGCCGGGAAGCCGGTGCATGAAGGCGCGCAGACCGATATCGGCGGCAACGACCGGTACGTCGCCCTGTGCCGCAAGCATTTTCTGGAGCGTCTGGCCCTGAACGGGGACTGACCTTGCCGCTCAGTCGTCGTTCACCCGGCGGGGAGGATAAGGGCGCGAAGGAGACAGGGCATGAAGACGATGTTCCATGCTGTCGGAGCAGGCGTGATCGCCGCGCTCCTTGCCGCCGTTCCGGCGATGGCGGCCGAGCCGCAGGCGAAGCCCCCGGCAAAACTGGGCGAAGAGGCGCGCATACCGTTCGCCGACACGACCGGCATCCGCAACTTCCGCGCCGAAAGCGACAAGGCCCTTTACATCGAGGGGCAGACCGGGCGCTGGTACTATGCCGAGACGCTGGGCCCGTGCACCGGCCTCAACTTCGCGAACAGGATCGGCTTCATCACCAAGGGCACGGGGACGCTCGACAGGTTCGGGCAGATCCTCGTCGACGGGCGCACCTGCCAGTTGAAAAGCCTCGTGACCGCGGAAGACCCCGGCAAAAAGGTGAAAGCCGAAAAGGCCGAGGACGGCAAAGAAGACTGACAGCCGCGGCGCGCGGCGTTAAAGCCGCCCGCGTGCATGGCTGGATCATCCTCGACAAGCCGCTGGGCCTGACCTCGGCGCAGGGCGTCGCCGCCGTGAAGCGGCTGTGGCGGCAGGCGGGCCTGCCGAGGCCGAAGGTCGGCCACGGCGGCACGCTCGATCCGCTGGCGACGGGCGTGCTGCCGATCGCGCTCGGCGAGGCGACCAAGCTGACGGGGCGGATGCTGAACGGGGACAAAGTATACGAATTTACCGTGCGCTTCGGCATTGCGACTGAGACCGACGATGCCGAGGGCGCGGTGGTGACAACTTCGGACATCCGCCCGTCCCGCGCGGCGATCGAAGCGGTGCTGCCGCGCTTCACCGGCGCCATAGAGCAGCGCCCGCCTGCCTATTCGGCGCTGAAGGTGGACGGCGAGCGGGCCTATGCGCGGGCGCGGGCCGGCGAGACCGTCGTGCTGCCGCCGCGCGCGGTGATCATACACGCCCTGCGGCTTCTGGAGACGGACGGCGAGACGGCGACGTTCTCGGTCTCCTGCTCCAAGGGCACCTACGTCCGCAGCCTCGCGCGCGACATCGCGGAGGCGCTGGGCACGGTGGGGCACGTGGTCATGCTGCGGCGCACGAAGGCGGGGCCGTTCGGCCTCGAAAGCGCGATATCGCTGGACAAACTCGGCGAACTCGCTATGGAGCGGCGGCTTATGGCGGCACTGTTGCCGCTGACCGCAGGGCTGGACGACATCCCGGCTCTGGCGGTCGACCCCGGCGAAGCGGCCCGGCTCAAATCGGGCCAGACGCTCGCCGGACGTCCCGAACCGGACGGACTCGTGGTCGCGATGCTGGACGAAGTGCCCGTCGCGCTCGCCCGCGTTGAAGCGGGGACGGTCCGTGTGGAGCGGGGCTTCAACCTCTAGACGACAAGGAGTCCACGATGTCGATTACAGCCGAGCGCAAGGAAGCGCTGATCAAGGAACATGCCCGCGCCGAAGGCGACACCGGCAGCCCCGAAGTTCAGGTCGCGATCCTTTCGGAGCGCATCGCCAACCTCACCGAGCACTTCAAGAGCCACGCCAAGGACAACCATTCGCGGCGCGGCCTTCTGATGCTGGTGAACAAGCGGCGCACGCTGCTCGATTACCTGAAGCGGAAGGACGAGGGGCGGTATACCGACCTCATCGGGAAGCTCGGGCTTCGCAAGTAAAAGGTTCGTCTCGGGCGCCGCGCACGGCGCCCGTTTCGCATTGAAGGTACGGCGGGCGCGAAAATGCCTGCCGACGTGCGCAAACCGTCCGCCGCGATAGGCGCGGGGACGGATGATGGAGGCCGGGCGGGCATAGGGCCCGTTTTTGACCGGCCGCGAAGGAAACGGAAAACAGATGTTCAATATCCACAAGGTTGAAACGCAGTGGGGCGGCAAGACGCTGACCCTGGAAACGGGCCGCATTGCCCGTCAGGCCGACGGCGCGGTGCTCGCGACGCTCGGCGAAACCGTGGTGCTCTGCGCCGTGACGGCTGCGAAGTCGGTGAAGGAAGGCCAGGATTTCTTCCCGCTGACCGTGCACTACCAGGAAAAATTCTCGGCCGCGGGCCGTATCCCGGGCGGGTTCTTCAAGCGCGAAGGCCGCCCCACCGAGCACGAGACGCTTACCAGCCGCCTCATCGACCGCCCGATCCGCCCGCTGTTCCCGGAAGGCTTCTACAACGAGATCAACGTCATCGCGCAGGTGCTGAGCTACGACGGCGAGAACGAGCCGGACGTGCTGGCGCTCATCGCCGCCTCGGCCGCGCTGACGCTGTCGGGCGTGCCCTTCATGGGCCCGATCGCGGGCGGCCGCGTCGGCTATGTCGACGGCGAGTACGTGCTGAACCCCAGCCGCAACATCGAGGGGTCCAAGCTCGACCTCGTCGCCGCCGGCACGTCGGACGCCGTGCTGATGGTGGAATCGGAAGCGCACGAGCTTTCCGAGGAAGTCATGCTCGGCGCCGTGATGTTCGTTCACGAGAACGGCAAGAAGGTCATCGACGCGATCATCCGCCTCGCCGAGAAGGCCGCCAAGGACCCGTGGGAGCTGAAGCTCGACGACGGTGCCGACGCCAAGAAGGCCGCACTCAAGAAGCTCGTCGGCAAGGACATCGAGGCCGCCTACAAGCTGACCGTGAAGCAGGCGCGCGTCGCCGCGCTCGACGCGGCGCGCGAGAAGGCGAAGGCTTCGTTCGCCGACGCCGAGCCCGCCGAGAAGCTGAAGCTCGGCAAGCTCGTGAAGAAGCTGGAAGCCGACATCGTTCGCGGCGCGATCCTGAAGGACGGCCGCCGCATCGACGGCCGCGGCAAGGAAGACGTGCGCCCGATCATGGCCGAAGTGCAGGTGCTGCCGCGCACGCACGGCTCCGCGCTGTTCACGCGCGGCGAGACGCAGGCGATCGTGACGACGACGCTCGGCACCGCCGACGACGAGCAGATGATCGACGCCATCTACGGCATCAGCCACGAGAACTTCCTGCTGCACTATAACTTCCCGCCGTACTCGGTCGGCGAAGTCGGCCGCTTCGGCGCGCCGGGCCGCCGCGAAGTCGGCCACGGCAAGCTGGCGTGGCGCGCGCTGCGTCCGGTGCTGCCGGCCAAGGAAGAGTTCCCGTACACGATGCGCGTCATCGCCGACATCACCGAGTCGAACGGCTCGTCCTCGATGGCGACGGTGTGCGGCGGCAGCCTCGCCCTGATGGACGCCGGCGTGCCGCTGAAGCGCCCGGTTTCGGGCATCGCCATGGGCCTCATCCTCGAAGGCAAGGACTTCGCGGTGATCTCCGACATCCTCGGCGACGAGGATCATCTCGGCGACATGGACTTCAAGGTGGCGGGCACCGAGCTCGGCATCACCTCGCTGCAGATGGACATCAAGGTCGCCGGCATCACCGAAGAGATCATGCGCGTCGCGCTCAATCAGGCGAAGGCCGGGCGCGCGCACATCCTCGGCGAGATGAACAAGGCGCTCGACGGCACGCGCACCGAGATGTCGGCGCACGCGCCGCGCATCGAGACGATGACGATCCCGAAGGACAAGATCCGCGAAGTGATCGGCACCGGCGGCAAGGTGATCCGCGAGATCGTCGCGGAAACCGGCGCCAAGGTGGACATCGAGGACGACGGCACCATCAAGATCGCCTCGTCTGACCTCGCCAAGATCGAGGCCGCGAGGAACTGGATCATCGGCATCGTCGCCGAGCCGGAAGTGGGCAAGATCTACGCCGGCAAGGTCGTGTCGATGGTCGACTTCGGCGCGTTCGTGAACTTCATGGGCGCCAAGGACGGCCTCGTCCACATCTCCGAGATCAAGGACGAGCGCGTCGCCAAGGTTTCCGACGTGCTGACCGAAGGCCAGGAGGTGAAGGTGAAGGTGCTGGGCGTCGACGACCGCGGCAAGGTCCGCCTGTCGATGCGCCTCGTCAACCAGGAGACGGGCGAGGAGCTGCCGGATACGCGTCCCCCGCGCGAGGAGCGTCCGCGCGGCGAGCGCAACGACCGGGATCGCGGCGGACGCGACCGTGACCGTGGCGGTGATCGTGGACGCGGTGGCCGTGACCGTGACCGTGACCGCGGCCCCCGCCGGGATCGCGGCGAGGGTGGCGGCGACCGCCCCCGCCGCGAGGAGTCGGGCGAGGCCGAAGGCGGCCTTCCGGACTTCATCGCCGGCGACCGCGACTGAGCGTGGCATCCGGGGAGTCGCCAAGGGCGGCTCCCCCCTGCTATATTCCACGGTTCGGTACTTTTTTGCGCCAAAGCGCGCGTTCGTGGTCTATAGCTCGCGAAACGGGGAGGCGCCGGAGGGGCGCTGCGGCTGAGAAACGACACAGTTTACGATGAAGCTTCTGAATTCCATCCGCATGGGCGGGCGCGAGCTGCTTCCGCTCGTCGAGGGCGGCAAGGGCGTATCCGCAACCAACCATGCGTCGTCGGGTGCGTGGGCCGCGGCGGGCGGTCTCGGAACGGTTTCGGCGGTGAATGCCGACAGCTATGACAGTCTCGGCAACATCGTCCCCCAGATTTATCGCGGCCGCACGCGCGGCGACCGCCACGAGGAACTGGTCGCCTACGGCATCGCGGGCGGCGTCGAGCAGGTTCGCCGCGCGCACGAGATCGCGGGCGGCGCGGGCGGCATCAACATCAACGTGCTGTGGGAAATGGGCGGCGCGCAGCGCATCCTCGAAGGCGTTCTCGAAAAGGTCGGCGAACTCGTCGACGGCGTCACCTGCGGCGCGGGAATGCCCTACAAGCTGAGCGAGATCGCTGCGCGGCACCGCACCTATTACTACCCGATCATCTCCTCGGCGCGCGCCTTCCGCGCGCTCTGGAAGCGCGCGTACAGCAAGGCGTCCGAGTGGCTCGGCGCGGTGGTCTATGAAGACCCGTGGCTTGCGGGCGGGCACAACGGCCTTTCCAACGCCGAAGACCCGCTTCGGCCGCAGGACCCCTATCCGCGCGTCAAGGACCTGCGCGACACGATGCGCGAGGTCGGCATTTCCGACGACGTGCCGATCGTGATGGCGGGCGGCGTCTGGTACCTGCGCGAATGGGAACACTGGGTCGACAACCCGGAGCTCGGCACCATCGCCTTCCAGTTCGGATCGCGGCCGCTGCTGACGCAGGAAAGCCCGATCCCGGACGTGTGGAAGCGCAAGCTGACGACGCTGAGCGAGGGCGACATCCTGCTGCAGGCGTTCTCGCCGACCGGCTTCTACTCGTCAGCCGTGAAGACGCCGTTCCTCGAAGAGCTGATCCACCGCTCCGAGCGGCAGATCGGCATTTCCACCGAGCCGCACGACCACCGCACGCACCTGCTCGACGTGGGCGTGCCTGCGAACAAGAAATACTACGTCACGCGCGACGACCTGCTGCACGCGCGCGGCTGGCACGCGCAGGGCTATACCGAGGCGCTGAAGACGCCCGACGACACGCTGGTGTTCGAAACGCCGGAGACGGCGCGCGCCGTGCGCAAGGACCAGGCGGACTGCATGGGCTGCCTGTCGCAGTGCCGGTTCAGCGCGTGGGCCGAGCACCTGGAAAAGAACAGCACCGGGCGGCTCGCCGATCCGCGCTCCTTCTGCATCCAGAAGACGCTTCAGGACATCGCGCACGGCGCGCCGCCCGAGGACAACCTCATGTTCGCCGGCCACAGCGCCCACCACTTCTCGACGGACCCGTTCTATTCGAACGGCTTCATCCCGACCGTGAAGCAACTCGTCGAACGCATCCAGACCGGCGACTGAGCCTTACCGATCGCGGCGGCAGCGATCGTATTCGCGCGAATCGCGCGGATAGCGGTCGCGGCAGTATTTCTTGCTGCCGCGCTTGGCGTCGCCGTCCGTCACCGCGCCGTAGATCGCGCCGGCCGCGCCGCCCGCGATCGCGCCTTCCGTGGTGCTCACACCCGGCACCACCGAACCCGCCGCGGCGCCGACGCCGGCGCCGATGAGGCCGCTGTCCACCGTGCGGCTGCCGGTGCAGGCGCCGAGCACGAGCAGCGCGCCGGACGCCAGCACAATCATGGATTTGCGCATGTCTTCTCTCCTGTAAATGCACAGACTTGCACATCTGAACGTCCGGGCGACGCGACGTGTTCCGAAAGTTTCGCGGATGCGGGATTGACCGAAGCTGACCGGAGCGGCGTCGCCCGCGCTTTACCGCGCCGGAGAGGCGGTTCGTCCTAAAGCCAGCCTTCGAGCACCTGATCGGGCGGGCGGTGCCCGTCCGCCCACGCGCGGATGTTGGTGACGACCTTGTCGCCCATCGCCTGCCGCCCCTCGAAGGTCGCCGAGCCCATGTGCGGCAGCAGCGTCACATTGCCCAGCGGCAGCAGGCGCGGGTTGATGCGCGGCTCGTCCTCGAACACGTCGAGGCCGGCGCCCGCGATGATGCCCTTCTCGAGCGCGCCCGCCAGCGCATCCTCGTCGATGATCTCGCCGCGCGCGGTGTTGACGAGGTAGCCGTCCGGGCCGAGCAGCGCGATGCGCCGGGCGTCGAACAGGTGGCGCGTGTCGTCGGTGAGCGGGCAGTTGATGGAAACGATGTCCACCGCCTCGATCATGGCGTCGAGATCGTCCCAGTAGGTCGCCCCCAGCATCCCCTCCACCGTGTCGGCGAGCGGGCGGCGGTTGTGGTAGTGGATGCGCAGGCCGAAGGCGCGCGCGCGCGTCGCGATGGCCTGGCCGATGCGGCCCATGCCGATGATGCCGAGCTTCTTGCCGGTGATGCGGTGGCCGTGCACGTCGCAGGGCTTCCAGCCGTCCCACTTGCCCGAATAGAGCTGGCGGCTGCCTTCGGTGAGGCGGCGCGGCACCGACAGGATCAGCGACATGGCGAGGTCGGCGGTGTCGTCGGTGAGGACGCCGGGGGTGTTCGTGACCATGATGCCCTTCGCGCGCGCCGCGACGAGATCAATGTGGTTCACGCCGGTGCCGAAGTTGGCGATCAGCTTCAGCCGCGGCGGCGCGGCGGCGATGAGGTCCGCGTCGATGGCGTCGGTGACGGTGGGGACGAAGACGTCGCAGTCGGCCATCGCGGCGGCGAGGGCATCCGGCGTCATCGCCATGTCATCGGCATTGAGAACGGTATCGAACAGCTCGGTCATGCGCGCTTCGACCGGTTGCGGCAGGCGGCGCGTGACGACGACGCGCGGGCGGCGGGGGCGTTCTTCCATGTCCCGTGGCTAGGATCGCCCCGCAGCGACGTCAAGGCCGCGAGATCGAGGGAGGCGCTTGCATGGCGGGGTGGTTTCGATTCAATAGCGGTATGAAACGCACCATCGCCTTGCTGCTCGCCGCCGCGTTCGCGGGAGCGCCCGCGGCGGCGCAGGACACGGACGCCACCAAGGGGCTTTCCGGCCTGCCGACGCCGCGCTGGGTCTCGATCGCCTCGGGCGAGGCCAACATGCGCGCGGGGCCGGGCGAGGCCTATCCGGTGACGTGGACCTACAGGCGCAAGGGGCTCCCCGTGGAGGTGATCCGCGAATGGGGCATCTGGCGGCAGGTCCGCGACCCGGACGGCGAGACCGGCTGGATGAACAAGAACCTGCTTTCCGGCAAGCGCACGGCGATGGTGCGCGGCAAGGTCGCGAACCTCTATGCCCGCGCCGAGTTTTCGAGCCCGCCCGTGTGGCGCGCGGAGCCGGGCGTGGTCGCGGACATCCAGGTCTGCGACGAAGGCTGGTGCCGCCTCTCGCTCGGCGGCCGCAACGGCTATGTGCTCGCGGTCGACCTGTGGGGCGTCTACAAGGGCGAGACCATAAACTAGACGAACAGCAGCTCGTCGTTCCGCGCATCGGCGAGGAAGGCGACGAGGCCGCCGGTCTCGACGCCCGCGATGAGGCCCGGCGCGCTCAGCCCGCAGAGGTGGATGCCCGATTCGCACGCCATCATCGGCAGGCCGACCCCGACCGCCTGATCGAGAAGGTCGGAGAGCAGCGGCAGGCCGCCCGCCTTGCAGGCCTTGTCGCCCGCCCAGTGGCGTCCGGTCTGGAGCGCGCAGACCGCCTCGCCCTGGAAGAACAGCCGCACCGGCCGCCCGAGCGCGGACGCGGCGAGCGCGAGGCTGAGGCCGCCGTGCAGGCGCGTGTGGTTCGCCTCGGCAAACACGAGCGCAAGACCTTGCTGTTTCACACGTTTCCGCACGACGGGCATCGGGGATCCTTCGGCAGCCGCACGGTACGGACCCGGGCGCCGAGCGCATCATACAGCAAAACACGCCCCGCAAGCGAATCGCCGAAGGGCGCGATCTCGCGGATCACCTCCAGCGCCTGCATCGCGCCGAGCACGCCGGTGAGCGCGCCGAGCACGCCCGCCTCGGCGCAGGTCGCGCCCTCGCGGTCCGCGGCCTCGCCGACGAAGCAGCGCCAGCAGGGTTTGTCCGCCTCCCAGCCGCGATAGGTGGCGATCTGCCCCTCGAACGGCCCGACCGCGGCCGCGACGAGGGGGATGCGCAGCGCGAGCGCGGCATCGGCGACGGCGCGGCGGGTCTCGAAGCTGTCGGAGCCGTCCGCGATGACGTCGTGGCCTGCCAGAAGCGCAGCCGCGTTCCCGGCATCGAGCCGCACGCGATGCTGCGCCACGGTCACGTCCGGGTTCAGGCGGGCGACCGCATCCGCCGCGCTTTCCGTCTTGGCGCGGCCGACGTCATCGGTGCCGTGCAGCACCTGCCGCTGGAGGTTGGAGAGGTCCACGGCATCGTCGTCGATGACCGTGAGATGCCCGACGCCTGCCGCCGCGAGATACTGGATGCAGGGGCTGCCGAGCCCGCCCGCGCCGACCACGGCGACGCGCGCGGCGAGTAGCTTCGCCTGACCGGCCCCGCCGACCTCCTTCAGGATGATGTGGCGGGCATAGCGTTCGAGTTGCGTGTCGGTGAGCGTCACCGTCCCGTGGAGCCGAAGCCCCCGGCGCCGCGCGCCGTCTCGTCGAGATCGTCGACCTCCGCGAAGCGCGCCTGCTGCACCGGCGCGGCGACGAGCTGCGCGATGCGCTCGCCGCGCTTCACGGCGAAGGGCTCCGCGCCGAGGTTCGCGAGGATGACCTTCACCTCGCCGCGATAGTCCGCGTCGATCGTGCCGGGCGTGTTGAGGCAGGTGATGCCGTTCTTGAGCGCAAGGCCGGAGCGCGGGCGCACCTGCACCTCGTAGCCCTCGGGGATCGCGAAGGCGAAGCCGGTGGCGACGGCGTGCCGCCCGCCCGGCGGGATGATGACATCCTCGGCGGCGACCACGTCCATGCCCGCCGCGCCGCGCGTCGCGAGCGCGGGCACCGGCAGGCCCTTGCCGTGGGGAAGGCGCTTCAGGCGGATTTCAATCGGTGAGCTCATCTGCGATCCTTTGTGCGAGGCGCCGGGCGACGGCGTCCTTTTCCATGTCCGGCCAGTCCTCGACGCCGCGCGCGCTGACGATGTGGATGCGGTTCCTCGCGCCGCCCATCACGTCGCCGGAAACGTCGTTGGCGACGATCCAGTCGCAGCCCTTGCGCGCGAGCTTGGCCCGCGCGTGCTCGACGACCTTCTCGGTCTCGGCGGCGAAGCCGATGACGAGGGCGGGGCGTTTCGGGGACTTCGAGAGCCCGGCGAGGATGTCCGGGTTCTCGACGAGCGGCAACGCTTCGAGGCCGCCCTTGTCCTTCTTGATCTTCTGGTTCGTAGCCTCGGCGCGCCAGTCCGCGACGGCGGCGACCATCACGGCGGCGTCGGTGGGGAGCGCGGCCTCGACGGCGGCGGCCATCTCGCGCGCGGTTTCGACATCCACGCGGCGCACGCCCGGCGGCGTCGCGAGCGCCACCGGCCCGGCGACGAGCGTCACGTCCGCGCCGAGCGCGGCGAGCGCGCCCGCGATGGCGAAACCCTGTCTGCCGGACGAGCGGTTGGCGATGTAGCGCACGGGGTCGATCGGCTCGTGCGTCGGCCCGGCGGTGACGAGCACGCGCTTGCCCGCAAGCGGCGGCGGCGTGAGGCCGTAGCGTGCGCTCGCGCCCTGCGCTTCATCGAGCGGCGCGGCGAGCATGGCGCGGATTGACACGAGGATCGCCTCGGGCTCGGGCAGGCGGCCGGGGCCGTATTCGCCGCAGGCCATGTCGCCTTCGTCCGGCTCCATGATCGTCACGCCGTCGGCGCGAAGCTGCACGATATTGCGCTGCGTCGCCGGGTGCAGCCACATGCGGACGTTCATCGCGGGCGCGGCGAGCACCGGCTTGTCGGTGGCGAGCAGCAGCGTCGTGGCGAGGTCGTCGGCGATGCCGCCCGCCATCTTGGCGAGGATGTTGGCGGTCGCGGGCGCGACCACGACGAGGTCGGCCTGCCGCGAAAGCTGGATATGGCCGATCTCGCGCTCGTCCTTCAGGTCGAAGAGATCGGTGTAGACATTGTCCTCGGTGAGCGTGCCGAGGCTGAGCGGCGTCACGAACTGCTGCGCCGCGTCGGTGAGCACCGCGCGCACGGCGATGCCGTCCTTCCTCAGCAGCCGGACGAGCTCCAGCGCCTTGTAGGCGGCGATGCCGCCCGAGATGATGAGAAGGATGCGCTTGCCCACGAACACGAGACTTAAAGCGTCATCGCCAGCCAGCCAAGGCCCACGCCGATTCCGGCGCCGAGCAGCAGCCATGCCGTGCGCGAAGGCCCCCGCGGCGCAGGCAGGGGGGCGAGCGGCGGCAGCGGCGGCGCGGCGCCGGGATTGGGCACCATCGCTTCCAGCCGCTTGAGGACGTCGGGAAGACCGGCGAGGGCGCGGACGCTTTCGACGATCCGGTCGGCGACGACCGCCTCCGGGCCAAGCTCGTCGCGCATCCAGTCCTGTACGAAGGGGCCGGAAATCTCCCACATGTTGACGTCGGGATCGAGCGCGAGCGCGACGCCCTCCACCATCACCATCGTTTTCTGGAGCAGCAGCAGGTGCGGCTGCGTCACCATGTCGAACTGGCGGGTGATCGAGAACAGGCCGTCGAGCATGTTGCCGATCGAGATGTCCTTCACGGGCAGGCCGCGGATCGGCTCGCCCACCGAGCGCAGCGCGGTTTCGAACTCGGCCATGTCGTGATGCGGCGGCACGTACTGCGCCTCGAAATGGATTTCGGCGACGCGCGCGTAGTTGCCGGTGAGGAGCCCGTGCAGGATCTCGGCGAGCCACAGCCGCGCCTGCCGGTTGATGCGGCCCATGATGCCGAAATCGACGACCGCGAGCCGCCCGTCCGGCAGCGCGAACAGGTTGCCCTGATGGAGGTCGGCATGGAAGAAGCCGTGCGCGATCGCCTGCCTGAGGAAGCTGCGGACGAGCGATTGCGACAGCAGCTTGCGGTCGATGCCCGCGGCGTCGACGGCGGCGAGGTCGGTGAGCTTCACCCCGTCGATCCACGCGATGGTGAGCACGCGGCGGCTGGTGCGCGCCCAGTCCACCTCGGGCACGACGAAGCCGGTCTCGGGGGTGAGCGCCGCCGCGAGTTCGGACGCGGACGCGGCCTCCATGCGGAGGTTCAGCTCGCGTTCCACCCAGCGGCGGAAATAGGCGATGGTGGCGCGCGGGCGCAGCCGGGCAAGCTCGCCGCCGATCGTTTCGGCGCGGACGGCGGCCCATTCGTAGGTCTCGATGGCGCGCGCGAAATCCGCCTCGATGCCCGGCTTCAGCACCTTCACGGCGACAGCGCGGCCATCGGTGGTGACGGCGCGGTGCACCTGCGCGACCGAGGCCGAGCCGACCGGCGTTTCCTCGAAGCTCGAATAGAGCGAGTCGAGCGGCACGCCGAAGGCCTCCTCGATCGAGGCCTTCACGGCGGCGAACGGCGCGGGGGGCAGGTTGTCCTGAAGCCGGGTGAGGTCCTTCGCGGCCTCCGGCCCGACGAGGTCGGGGCGGGTGGCGAGCGCCTGCCCGAGCTTGATCGCGGCGGGGCCGAGCGCCTGGAAGGCGTCGGCATAGCCGGGCGTTTCGGGCGCGCCGGTGCCGAAGCGGGCGAGGCGCGCGATACGGCGCAGCAGCGGCGGCGATTGCGGCGCGGTCTCGAGCTCGCGCAGCGCGCCGTGCCGCGCGAGCGTCCGGCCCCAGCGCAGCATCCGGAAGGCATGGACGAGAGAGGCGGTCAAATCTTCCAGCCGCCGTGCATGGCGACGACCCCGCCGAGAATGGGCCGCGCGGAGACGCGCGCGAAGCCCGCGTCTTCGATCATGGCCTTGAACGCCCCCATGTCGGGGAAGCGGCGGATCGATTCGACGAGGTACTGGTAGGCCTCCTCGTCGCGCGCGACCGCCTTGCCGATCTTCGGCACCACGTTCATCGAATAGCTGTCGTAGACGTCGGCGAACACCGGCCACTCGCAGCGCGAGAACTCGAGGCAGAAGAAGCGCCCGCCGAAGGTCAGCACGCGGTACGCCTCGCGGAGCGCGGCCGGGATGTCGGTGACGTTCCTTATGCCGAACGCGATCGTGTAGGCGTCGAAGCGCGCGCTTTCGAAGCTCAGCGTCTCGGCGTTCTGCTCGGACCATTCGAGGTTCGGGATGCCGCGCTTCGCCGCACGCTCCTTGCCGACGTCGAGCATCGCCGGGTTGATGTCCGCGACCGTCACCTTCGCACCGCGCTTCGCCATGCGGAAGGCGATGTCGCCGGTGCCGCCCGCCATATCGAGGACGCGCTCGCCGGCGCGGGGATTCACGGCGCGGACGAAATCGTCCTTCCAGAGCCGGTGCAGCCCGCCCGACATCAGGTCGTTCATCAGGTCGTAGCGCGCCGCGACGCGCGCGAAGACGGAGCCGACGCGCCGCGTCTTCTCGTCGGGGGCGACCTCCTGGAAGCCGTATGAGACTGTTTCCGACATGGGACGTTGCCTTAGCCCACGCTTGCCCCCTTCGTAAACGCGGCATAGAGGCTTCGGGCCATGCCCGAGCTTCCCGAAGTCGAAACCGTGATGCGCGGCCTGCGGCCGGTCCTCGAAGGCCGCCGCCTCGCGCGCGTCGAGGCGCGGCGGCCGGACCTGCGCTGGCCGATCCCGGCGGACCTCCGCCAGCGGCTGACGGGCGCGGTCGTCACCGGCATCCGCAGGCGCGCCAAGTACGGCCTCGTCGATACCGACCGCGGCGACACGATGATCCTGCACCTCGGCATGTCGGGCCGGATGCGCGTCGACCCCGAAACCGACGAGAAGCACGACCATATCGTCATCGAGACGGACGAGGGCCGCCGCGCCGTGCTCAACGACGCGCGCCGCTTCGGCTCGGTGCACCTCGTGCGGACGGGCGACCTCGACGGCCATTTCCTGCTGAAGGGCCTCGGCCCCGAGCCGCTCGGCGCGCCGGTCGATCTCTCCGGCTTCAGGGGACGGTTCGCGCCGGTGAAGGCGCTGCTGCTCGACCAGCGGCTGATCGCGGGGCTCGGCAACATCTACGTGTGCGAGGCGCTGTTCGACGCAGGGGTCCACCCGGCGCGCGAGGGCGGCAAGGTGAAGCGCGCCGAGCTTGCAAGGCTCGCCGCCGCGATTCCCGAGGTGCTGGAGCGCGCCATCGCCGCGGGCGGCTCCACCTTGCGCGATTACCGGCAGGTGGCGGGCGAGCTCGGCTATTTCCAGCACGAATTCCGCGTCTACGGCCGCGAGGGCGAGGCCTGCGTGCGCTGCGCCGCGCCGGTCGCCCGCATCGTCCAGTCCGGACGCTCCAGCTTCTATTGCCCGTCCTGCCAGAAATAGCGCGGGTCTAGCCGAACAGCGCCACCATCTGCCGCCCCGCCAGCACGGGGCGGCCCCGCTCATCCCACATGCCCATCGTCTGCGAGGTGTAGCCGTTCGCGCCGGTCTCCGCCGTCGAGCGGATGAGGTGCCAGCCCTCGCCGCTCGCCCCGGTGTCGAGCACCTCGATCTGCCATGTCGCGGTGCTGATCGGCGCGAACGTATTGAACATCGGCATCACCGCGGGCGGCGGCGTGTCGGCGAGGGCGAGCAGGCGCACGGCGGGCGGGATGCCGGCGGGCTCGCGCAGGCGGAACCAGTAGGCGATGTCGCCGTTCCCCGTGCCGTCGCCCGGCCTGCCGCCGAAGCCGACGCGCGCGTCGAACTGCTGGAGGAAGCTCAGCGGCGTGCGTTTGCGCCATAGCGGCTCGCACGCATCGGGAGCGGAGACGGCGGGCATCGGGAAATGGTCGATGCCGATCGCCGATTCGCGGCCGCTGCCGAACGCGAAGACGCAGCGCGTCGCCAGCGCCTCGCCCTGGCGGAGGTCGGCCTCCGCATAGGTCATCGACTTGCCCTGCCGCAGCACGCGCGAGCGCGCCGTCACGTCGCCTCCGGCCGGGCCGATGAAGGCGATCTGCGCCGAGCGGAGCGGCGGCAGGTCCGCGTGGGCGACAAGCGTCCCGGCAAGGCACAGCGCCGCCGAAAGCCCGCCGTAGGTGGTGCGCCCCTGCATCCATTCCCCGGTGATCGTGTAGCCCGCGCCGTCCCCCTCGATGCGCGCGGCGGCGAGCATTGCGCCCAGGCTTGTTGCCACGGTTCCGTCCTTGCCGTTCAAAAACGCCGGGAGACTATCGGCGGCCCGGACGCTGTACATCCCGAAACTTGTGAGGAAGGCGGCGGCAAAGCGTGCTTGACGGCGGCAGCGGCGCCTTGTAGGAGGCCCGCTTTCCCGGGCGCGGGTCTCCCCGCGTCCAGCCGGCCCGTGCGCCGGTCCGGATCAGGATCATTCGAGGACCCGATGGCGAATACACCGCAAGCGCGCAAGCGCATCCGTCGCAACAGCCGCCGCCAGGCGATCAACAAGTCGCGCGTCAGCCGCATCCGCACCTTCGTGAAGGGTGTCGAGGCCGCGCTCGAGGGCGGCAAGAAGGACGAGGCCGCCGCCGCGCTGAAGGCCGCGCAGCCGGAGATGATGCGGGGCGTCACCAAGGGCGTTCTCCACAAGAACACCGTGGCGCGGACCATCTCGCGACTCAGCAAGCGCGTGAAGGCGCTCGCCTGAAAATCCTTTGAATTCAAGGATCAAACGCCGCCGGATTCCGGCGGCGTTTTGCTTTGGGACACATTCGCGATTCGTTCCGCCTGCGTGACGGACCATGCCTTTCGGCGGGCCCGGAGCGGCGAATCGGCGGGCGTCCTTGTCAAATCTTTTATTTCATTTTCGTGGCACCGGCGGCCCTTGAAAGCCCGTCCGGGGCCTGCCTAAGGTGGCCCCCGGCTTCGCGCCAAAGGGGAGTTCGCTCCTTCCCCAAAGTGACGCAAGAGTACGCCGCGTTCCCGCCGATAGACCGGCGGGACGATGCTGTTTCGTTGGTTTGGCGTTCGGCGAGTCGCCGTGCGTGTGCCTTGGTCTGAGGATGCTGGGTTTGGGGGATATGACGCACGGCAAACAGGCGGGGAAACGGTGCGTGCCGGTGACGGACGCGGCCGGGCGCAGCCCGGCGCAGGGCGTCTCCCTGTTCCTCTCCGGCACCGATTCGGCCGAATCGATCTGGCAGACGATTCGCGCGCACCTGCGCGCCGAGTACGGCGCGCGCACCTACGACAGCTGGCTGAAGCCGCTCGCCCTCGTCAGCGTCGATGCCGACACGGTGACGCTCGGCTCGCCGACGCACTTCACGGCGGACTGGATCAGGAGCCATTTCGCGGAGCGGCTGCGGCTGCTCTGGGCGGCGCAGTCGCCTGCCGTCCGGCATGTCCGCATCGTCGTCGAGAACGGCCTCCGGGCCGCCGCCGCGGAGTCCGCGCCCGCGCCGGCGGCGGTGCGCGAGGAACCGGCTTTCGGCGTCGCGCTGGAGCCGCGCTACACGTTCGACAGCTTCGTCGTCGGCAAGGCGAACGAGCTTGCCTACAACGCCGCGCGCACGGTCGCCGAGGGCGGCCCCATCGACTTCAACCCGCTGTTCCTCCACGGCACCACGGGCCTCGGCAAGACGCACCTGATGCACGCCATCGGCTGGCAGATCCGGAGCGCCATGCCGGGCGCGAAGGTCGTCTACATGTCGGCCGAGAAGTTCATGGTCGAGTTCGTCTCGGCGATGCGCGACAAGGACACGCTGTCGTTCAAGCACCGGCTGCGCTCCGCCGACCTCCTGATGATCGACGACGTGCAGTTCATCGCGGGCAAGGATTCGACGCAGGAAGAGTTCTTCCACACGATGAACGAGATCATCTCGGCGGGGAAACGGCTGGTCATCACCGCCGACCGCTCGCCACAGAACCTCGAAGGCATCGAGAACCGCATCCTCTCGCGCCTCGCGTGGGGCCTCGTCGCCGACATCAACCCGGCCGACTACGAGCTTCGGCTCAGCATCCTCCTCGAGAAGATGAAGCGTCTGCCGGGCGCGACCGTCGGCGAGGACGTGATCGACTTCCTCGCGCGCAAGATCACCTCGAACGTGCGCGAGCTGGAGGGTGCGCTCAATCGCATCGTCGCCTACTCGACGCTGGTGGGCAAACCCATCGACCTCGATTTCGCGCGGCAGGTGCTGGCGGACGTGCTGAAGGCGCACGACCGCAAGGTCACGATCGACGAGATCCAGCGCAAGGTGGCGGACTACTACGCGATCAAGCTCAGCGATCTCCTGTCGGCGCGCCGCGCGCGCGAGGTGGCGCGGCCGCGTCAGGTGGCGATGTTCCTCGCCAAGCGCCTGACGCCGCGCTCGCTCCCCGACATCGGCCGCCGCTTCGGCGGGCGCGACCACACCACGGTGATGCACGCCGTGAAGCGCATCGAGGAGCTGCGCGCCGACGACAGCGAACTCGACGCCGACATCACGCGGCTGACGCGGATCATCGACGCATAGCGAAGTCGAGGGACGCACGACGTCGAGGTCATGTCCCCTCAGTCTTTCAGGTAGAACTCCACCGTCGTCACCACGCGCACCTTCTGCTCCGGCGATGCGTCGGCGGGGCCGCCCGAATCGCCGTCGCGCGACTGGATCGAGAAATAGCCCTGGCTCGCCGAGCGGATGCTGCCGACGCTCGCGCCCGAATCCTTGGCGAACTGTTCGGCGCCCTTGCGCGCGTCCTTGGTGGCTTCCGCGATCATCGCCGGCTTCACATCGTTCAGCTTCGTGAAGCTGTAGGCGATCGAGGGCCCGCCGTCCTCCAGCGCGACGCCGCGCGCCAGCAGCGCCGCCTGCCCGGCGTGCGCGGCCTTGGCCTCGGCGATTCTGGTGGTGCGCAGGCGGAACTGCTGGCGCACCTGAATCTGGTCGATGCCGTTGTTGTTCCACTGGCTGACGCTGATGCCCGCGGGCTGGAGGTCGGCTGCGGTGAAGCCGTGCTCGCCGAGATAGGTGCGGATCGTTTCCGCGTCCTGCGCGGCGTCGGCCTGCACGGCGGCGAAGTTGTTGCCCGTCGAGAGCGTGCGGATCGTCCACGTGGCGAGGTCGGCGGTCACGTCGCGCTCGGCGAGCCCACGCATCATGACGGCGCGGTCGGCGAGGCGCGCGCGCTTCAGCCCGTCGCCGAGGAGATAGCCGCCGAGGATGACGCCGATCGCCAGAATGGCGGCGGCTATGATGAGTGATGAGTTGCGGTTGGCGGTGTCAGCGGCCATTGTATGCCCCATAAGCGGTTTCGGCGCACTCTATCGCGTCCTGCCGCTGCACAACAGCTGAACGAAGAAAGGGCTCCATGCCGCGCGCCGATTTCCGGTTCTCGTTCCCCAAGCGCGTCCGCTACGCGGAATGCGATCCGCAGGGCATCGTCTTCAACTCCCGCTATCTCGAATATCTCGACATCGGCATCACCGAATACTGGCGCGCGGTCGGCATCTACGCCCTGTCGCCGACCGGCATGGGCCCCGAGTTCCACGTCGCGCGCAACGTCGTGGAATACAAGAAGCCGGTGCTGCTCGACGAGATGATCGACATCTGCGTACGCTGCCGCCGCATCGGCAACAGCTCGTTCCACCTCGACTACGAGATTCACGGCGCGGGTGCGGACGACCTGCGCGCGGTCGGCGAGCAGGTGGCGGTGAACGTCGCCGAAGCACGCGGTGCCCCCGCGCCGGTGCCGGACTGGGTCGTCCGCTGTTTCGAGGATTATGAAGGGCGCCCGCTCAGGGCGGAAAAGGCAGCCGCATGAAGTATCTCCATACGATGGTGCGCGTCAGCGATCTCGAGGCGAGCATCGCCTTCTACAATTTGCTCGGCCTCGACGAGGTGCGCCGGATGGACAGCGAGGCCGGGCGCTTCACGCTCGTCTATCTCGCCGCGCCCGGCGACGAGGACGCGCAGGTGGAACTCACCTTCAACTGGGACCCCGAGGTCTACACGGGCGGGCGCAACTTCGGCCATCTCGCCTATGCGGTGGACGACATCTACGACTCCTGCCGGCGGCTGATGGACGGCGGCGTCACCATCAACCGCCCGCCGCGCGACGGGCACATGGCGTTCGTGCGCTCGCCGGACGGCGTCTCGATCGAGCTTCTGCAAAAGGGCGAGCGCCTGCCGCCCGCCGAGCCGTGGGCCTCGATGCCCAACACGGGGGTCTGGTAGGCCGCCATGCTCGAGATCGTCCGCATCCCCGTGCTTTCCGACAACTACGTCTGGCTGGCGCACGATGCGGCGAGCGGCGAGACGGCGGTGGTCGATCCCGCCGTCGCAGAGCCGGTGCTCGCCGAGGCGAAGGCGCGCGGCTGGCGGATCACGCAGATCCTGAACACGCACTGGCACCCCGACCATGTCGGCGGCAACGCGGAGATCAAGGCGGCCACGGGCTGCGCCGTCACCGGCCCGAGGGGCGAGCAGGCGAAGATCACCGGCATCGACCGCGCGGTGGGCGAGGGCGATAGGGTACGGATCGGCGGCGCCGAAGGCCGCGTCATCGACGTGCCCGGCCACACGGCCGGGCATATCGCCTACAGCTTCCCCGAAGACGGCGTCCTCTTCTGCGGCGATACGCTGTTCGCGATGGGCTGCGGGCGGCTGTTCGAGGGCACGCCCGCGCAGATGTTCGACAGCCTCGGCAAGCTGATGGCGCTGCCCGACGAGACGCGCGTCTACTGCGCGCACGAATACACCGAATCGAACGGGCGTTTCGCGCTGACGGTCGAGCCCGGAAACGCGGCGCTTGCGGCGCGGCAGGCCGAAGTCGTCGCCATGCGCGGGCGCGGCGAGCCGACCGTGCCGTCCACCATCGGCCTCGAACGCGCCACGAACCCGTTCACGCGCGCCGAGGGCGTTGCCGAACTCGCGGCGCGGCGCACGGCGAAGGACAATTTCCGATAGGGGGACAGGGGCATCATGAAGCGACTTGCCGGACTTGCGATGGGTGCCGTCATGCTGTCCTCGGCCGGCCTCGCGGCTGAGCCCGTGCTGAAGGATCAGGGCGACCGCTATTCGGGCGCGCCGCACGCCACGCGGTCTGCCGTGCTCGGGCTGAACGGGATGGCCGCGACCAGCCAGCCGCTCGCGACACAGGTCGCGCTCGACGTGCTGAAGGAGGGCGGCAGCGCCGTCGATGCGGCCATCGCGGCGAACGCCGCGCTCGGCCTGATGGAGCCGACCGGGAACGGCATCGGCGGCGACCTGTTCGCGATCATCCGGGACCCGAAGACGGGGAAGCTCCACGGCCTCAACGCCTCGGGCCGCGCGCCTTCGGGGCAGAGCCTTGCCGCGCTCAAGGCGCGCATCGCGAAGACGCCGCGCGGCGCGCAGGACGCGGACGGCACGATTCCCGATTGGGGTGCGCTTTCCGTCACGGTTCCGGGCGCGGTCGACGGCTGGTTCGAGATGCACGCGAAGTTCGGCAGGCTGCCGATGCGGCGCGTGCTCGCCCCCGCGATCCGCTACGCGCAGCAGGGCTTCCCGGTCAGCGAGCTGATCGCGGAGTACTGGGCGCGCGGCACGGCGAGCTTCGAGACGCTGGCGAAGGCGGGCGTCATCGAGGAGATCGGGAACATGCGCCGGGTCTACATGCCCGGCGGCCGCGCGCCGAAGGAAGGCGAGGTCTTCCGGAATCCCGACCTCGCGCTGACGCTGATCGAGATCGCGGAAGGCGGACGCGACGCCTTCTACAAGGGTAGCCTCGCGCGGGCGATGGACGGGTATTTCCGCCGCATCGGCGCGCCGCACCGGTTGGCGGATTTCGCCGCGCATAGGTCCGAATGGGTCGATCCCGTCTCGGTCAATTATCGCGGCTACGACGTGTGGGAGCTGCCGCCGAACGGGCAGGGCATCGCCGCGCTGCAAATGCTCAATATCCTCGAAGGCTATGACCTGAAGGCGATGGGCCGCGCTTCGCCCGACTTCTGGCACGTGTTCGTCGAGGCGAAGAAGCGCGCCTTCGCCGACCGCGCGCGCTTCTATGCGGACCCCGCCTTCGCGAAGATCCCGCTCGCCGAGCTGCTCTCGAAGGACCGCGCGGCGAAACTGCGCGCGGCGATCGACATGGGCCGCGCCGCGAAGACGGACATGCCCGGCCTTGCCATCGAAGGCGCGGGCAAGGACACGATCTACATGGCCGTGGCGGACAAGGACGGCATGATGGTGAGCCTCATCCAGTCCAACTATCGCGGCATGGGCTCGGGGCTGGTGCCGGACGACGGCAGCGGCCGCACGCTCGGCTTCATGTTTCAGGACCGCGGCGCACAGTTCAGCCTCGATGCGAAGCATCCGAACGCCTACGCGCCCGGCAAGCGCCCGTTCCACACCATCATCCCCGCTTTCCTCACGAAGGACGGCGAGCCGCTGATGAGCTTCGGCCTGATGGGCGGCGCCATGCAGCCGCAGGGCCACGCGCAGATCGTCGTCAACATCGTCGACTTCGGCATGGGCGTGCAGGCGGCGGGCGACGCGGCGCGTTTCCACCACGGCGGCTCCACCGACCCCGAAGGCGGCGCGCCGATGACGGACGGCGGCGTCGTCGAGATCGAATCGGGCGTGCCGCAGGCGGTCGCCGAGGCGCTTCGCGCGCGCGGCCACACGGTGCGCTACGCGGTCGGCCCCTATGGCGGCTATCAGGCGATCTGGCGCGATCCGGGCACCGGCGTCTATCGCGGCGCCTCCGAAATGCGGAAGGACGGGCAGGCGGCGGGCTACTAAACCCCTTTGGATTCTGCTAGATTCGGGCAGTGGGGATCAGTGGAGACCAAACACATGCGTAGCCTGTTTCTGCTCACTGCGGCCGCCCTCGCGGGGTGCGCCGCGAACGATGGCCCGGCGCGCCAGGAGGCGCTCGGCGCCGTGCCCGGCAAGGCCGTCGGCGAGCCCGTGACCTGCATCCAGCAGCGCGACGTCGATCGCGTCGAGGCCGTGAACGACTATGTGGCCTTCTTCCACATGCGCGGGAGCCGCGTGTACCGGATGGACTTCCCGCAAAGCTGCCGGGGCCTCAAGAACGACGCGTTCAGGCACAGCTCGTCGATCGCGCAATACTGCCGCGGCGACATCATCACGCTGTTCGACACGACGACGAAGATGACCACGGGAAGCTGCGGCCTGTCGTCGTTCACGCCGTGGGAGCTGCCGCCGAAGGGCGAATAGCGCTACTCGGGGTTCCTGAGCAGCGCGGCGTCGGCGGCCTTGCCGGCGGGCGTGTCGCGCCCGGCGCGGACGGCGGCGTTCCACAACGCCCGGGCCTTCGCATAGTCGCCGTCCATCGCCGCCATGTTGCCCGCCTCGAGCTGCACGTCGGGGTCGTTCGGCGCGAGCCTGAGCGCGTTCGCGATTGCCGGGCGCGCGTCGTCGAGCCGCTCCTCGCGCCGCGCCAATGCGCCCAGCAGCAGCCAGCCCGCCGCGTCGTTCGGCGCGAGCGTGACCGCCTGTTCGAGATCGGCGCGGGCGCCGGTGCTGTTGCCCTGCGCCTCGCGGGCGCGGGCGCGGTCGATCAGCAGTTCGCCCTTCGCCTTGCCCTGCTGCGCCGCGAGCACGAGCGCATTGTTCAGCACCACCTCGGCGCGCGCGTACTGTCCCGCGAGCAGCAGCGCGTTGCCCGCCTGCCCGTAAAGCTCGGCGGCGGAGGCGTCGCCCTTCGATTCGGCGACGCGCGCCGCGTCCTCGAACGCACGCGCCGCGTCGGCGGGCCGGTTCGCGCCCATGTAGGCAAGGCCGAGGCAGTGCCGCGCGGGCACGCCGCCGCTCGCGTTCAGCCAGCGCGTCGCGGCGTCGATGGCGCCCGGTACGCCTTCGTTCGCGGCGCGCACGCAGTCCGCGTAGAGCGCGCGGTCGCCGGCGGGCGCGGCCGGTCCCGGCAGCGGCGCGACCACCTGCATCAGCATGAGGGCGGCGAGCGTCAGCATCTAGAGGTCCTCGATCACGCGCAGCAGCAGCGCGATGTCCTGCGGCCGCGACAGGCGGTGGTCGCCGTCTTTCACCAGCAGCGTCTGTACGTCGGCTGAACCGAGCGCCCCGGCAAGACGGAGCGAGACGGACCAGGGCACGTCCGGGTCGGCCTGCCCGTGCAGCAGCCGCACGGGGCAGGCAAGCGGGATCGGCCCGTCCAGCAGCCGGTTCGCCTCGCCCGAGCGCCAGAAGGCGGCGGTGGTGACATAGGGCTCGTCCGAATAGGCGGAGGGCTCGACGAGGTCCTCGCCGCGCGCGAAAGCGGCCTTCTGCGCGTCGCTGAAGCCCCAGTCGGTGAAATCGGGCGCAGCGGCAATGCCGACCAGCGCGGCGATGCGCCCGGGCATCGCCAGTGCGACGAGAAGCATCAGCCAGCCGCCCATCGACGAGCCGATCAGCACCAGCGGGCCTTGCGGCGCGGCGGCGGTGATGACGTCGAGCACGTCGTCGCGCCAGCGCGCGAGCGTACCGTCCCTGAACGCGCCGCCGCTCGCGCCGCAGCCCGAATAATCGAGCCGCAGGCAGGCACGGCCGTTTTCGGCGCACCACGCATCCACGGCGAGCGCCTTGCCGCCTTCCATGTCCGACATGTAGCCGGGCAGGAACACGAGCGTCGGGCCGGTTCCCGCGCGATGCGCGTAGGCAAGCGAAACGCCGCCGCGCGACGTGATCGTGGGCATGGAACTCCTGTCGTCAGTCTCGCCGGTCGGGGTCGTTATGGCAGATATCGACCAGCGCGTCCCATTCGTCGCGGGAAAGCGCGGGGGTGTAGTCGTTGTCCTCCACTGCGCCCTTGCGGAACGCGGCGGCGCGACCCTTCGAAACCGGGTGCGAGGAGAGGTAGACGAGCATGTCCGCGCGGCCGATCGCATCCTCGCTTTTCGCGAGCCGTTCGAAGAAGCCCGCGGTCGGCGCGGGCGAGATGCGCGCGCGGTTCATCATCGCGATCGCTTCGGCGTCGGCGGCGGCTTCTGCGTCGCGGCTGTAGCTGAGCGAGAGGAGGCCGTGGACGTTCCCGGCGACGTCGCCGCCGAGCGTCGTCAGCACGAGGCCGAGGCCGAGCTCGCGCACCATCGCCTCGGCGACGTCGCGGTGTTCGATGTGCGCGATCTCGTGCGCGAGCACGCCTGCGAACTCTTCCGGGCTTTTGGCTTCCTTCAGCAGCTCGTCGAAGATCACGATGTTATCGCCGGGGAGTGCGGCGGCGTTGACGACGGGCAGGTCGACGACGCGGATGTTGAGACCTTCGATCCCGGGTGCGAGCCGCCGCGTCAGCGCGTCGAGCGCCTGCTGCCCGCCCGGCCCGGCGCAGAACTTGCCACCGAAATCGCCGACCATCGCATTGCCGTAGGCCTTCATCACGCGGTCCGGCACCAGCGGCGCCAGCCAGTGCGGGAGCTGGTAGACGGCGAACAGCACCGCCGCCGATACCGCGAGGCCGATGGCGGTTGCCCGCCACAGGCCGACGCGGTCGATCCAGCCGCCGTAGCGCTCGGCCTGCGGGAGCAGCGCGGCGATCCCGCCCGGTATGGGCGCCGCAACGCCGAGCCGCCAGCCCGGCTTGTCCTTGCGGCCGTAGATCGTCTCGCCGGGGCGGCTCTCGATGAAGACAAGATCGGCGGGAGAGACGCGCGCGCTGCCGTCTTCGCCCGCGATCTCCAGCGCACCTTCGCGGGCACCGAGCGTCACGCTCCGCCGCAGCGCGGACTCGCCATCATACAGCCATGCGTGCGTCATCCGGCCTCAGATTGCCCCGATGTCGAAGGCGTCGGCAAGACCTTCCGCATCGCTCCTGAGGCGCGTGGTCGACTGCGTCAGCGTCGCCAGATCGACCTCGCCCTGCACCTTCAGATGCCGGACGTAGAAAGACCAGTGGCGATAGCCGAGGTACATGATGCCGAAGCCGAGCGTGAAGATGACGAGCGCGAAGTTGCCGAGGATCAGCATCACCCAGTCCATCGTGCGCGCCTCGAACGAAAAGCGCAGATCGCCGATGCCGAGTTCGCCGATCACCTTGCGCATGAACGCCGCGTAGTAGGCGAGGCTGAGCAGCGAGAAGAGGATGTAAAAGCTGAACACGGACAGGATGAACATCCCCGCCATGCCGGACGTTGCCCGGGGGTTCGCTTCGGTCATGGCCGTGAAGATCGTGCCCATGCCCAGCACCGCGACGATCAATCCCCATACCACCGGAGTCGCGTAGATCAGCAGGTAGCGCCCGATCAGCCCCCGTGTCGGCGGGCTGTCGCCGGTTTCGAAGGCGAAGGGGCCGAAGCTCATCTTGCTCCAGCGCTCGCGCCACAGCGTCACCATCGTCCACGGGATGAGCAGGCCGAAGGTCAGGAAGCCGACGACGTATTTCCACAGCGCCGAGACGCCGTAGTTCCAGCCGCCGTCGTCGCTGCCGCCGCGGATGCCGTGCCAGTAGGTGCGGCTCAGCCGGTAGCGGAGCGCGCGGAACAGCGCGAGGCCGACGAGGTAGAAGATCGCGAGATAGGTGCCGAGGCCCAGCACGCCCGCGGCAAGGGCGTGGCCGCGAAACGCAAGCGCCTGCACGCCGAACTGCACGACGACGAGCAGCGGCACGAAGATCGCCATCACGATCAGGAAGCCGATGAACATCTCCTTGCCGGTGCCCGCCCATTCGAGCCGTTCGTCGATGAACTGCGTGCGGCTCCACAGATACCTGCGTTCGCGCGTCTTCGCCCAGAAGCGGTAGATTCCGAGCGTGACGATGGTGAGCAGCAGGTTCGTCGCGGCGATCGGCAGGAATTCCTGCCAGCGGCCGTGGAAAGTAAAGCCGTCAGAAAAATCGCCGGTTCTCGTATGACCCGGAGTCGCGTCGTCCATGAATACAATCCCCCTGTATTCGGAAATACTTGATATGCTGCGCTTATTGTCGGCTTGTGACAAGTGGCTCCCGTCCGGCGCCCGCTGCAAAGCGCCTGTTGCCAGCCTCGGCATGGAAAAGGCATAAGCCCCGCGTCATTCAACCGAGAAAAGCCCAGAAACGACCATGTCCGAGATGATCCGCCTCACCCTGCCCGACGGTTCCGTGCGCGAGATGCCGCGCGGCACGACGGGCGGCGACGTGGCGCGCGCGATCGGGCCGGGGCTGGCGAAGGCGGCGCTCGCGGCGAAGGTGGACGGCGAGGTCATCGACCTCGAACGGCCCATCGAGCGCGATGGGAGCCTCGCGCTCGTCACCGTGAAGGACGAGGCGGAGGCGCTCGAACTCGTGCGCCACGACTTCGCGCACGTGCTCGCCGAGGCTGTGCAGAGCCTGTTTCCGGGCACGCAGATCACCTTCGGCCCGGCCACGGATGACGGCTTCTACTACGACCTCGCGCCGGTGCGGCCGTTCACCGAGGAGGACCTCCCGGCGATCGAGGAGGAGATGCGCCGCATCATCCGCGCCGACCAGCCGCTCAGGCGCGAGGTGTGGGACCGCGACGCGCTGATCGCGCGCTGGCGCGAAATGGGCGAGACCTTCAAGGCCGAATGGGCGGCGGAGCTGCCGGAAGGCGAGGAGATCAGCGTCTACTGGTCCGGCGACACGTGGTTCGACATGTGCCGGGGGCCGCACCTCGCCTCCACGGGCAAGCTCGATCCGCAGGCCTTCAAGCTGACCCGCGTGTCGGGCGCCTACTGGCGCGGCGACCAGAGGAACGCGATGCTCTCGCGCATCTACGGCACGGCGTGGCTGAACAAGAAGCAGCTCGACGCGCACCTCCACATGCTGGAGGAAGCGGCGAAGCGCGATCACCGCAAGCTGGGCCAGGAGATGGACCTGTTCCACCTCCAGCAGGAGGCGCACGGCAGCGTCTTCTGGCACCCCAAGGGTTACATGGTCTGGCGCCAGCTCGAGGCCTACATGCGCCGCGCCATCGACGGCGCGGGCTACCGCGAGGTGAAGACGCCGCAGGTGATGGACGCGCGCCAGTGGGAGCAGTCCGGCCACTGGGGCAAGTACCGCGAGAACATGTTCGTGATCCCCGACGAGGTGCCGAACGTCGAGGACGAGGGGCCGATCGTCTCGGCGGACGCGGAGTGGATGGCGCTGAAGCCGATGAACTGCCCGGCGCACGTGCTGATCTTCCGGCAGGGCATCAAGTCGTACCGCGACCTGCCCCTCAGGCTCTACGAGAACGGCTGCTGCCACCGCAACGAGCCCCACGGCGCGCTGCACGGCCTGATGCGCGTGCGCCAGTTCACGCAGGACGACGCGCACATCTTCTGCCGCGAGGACCAGATCGTCGACGAGGTGCGCGCCTTCTGCGAGCTCGCCGACCGCATCTACAAGGATTTCGGCTTCACCTACGCGATCAAGCTGGCGCTGCGCCCGGAAAAGCGCTTCGGCAGCGACGCCGTGTGGGACGTGGCGGAGGCCGAGCTTCGCGAAGCGGTCGCCGCCGCGGGCCTTGCGACGCCCGAATACGGCTGGGAGGAAATGCCGGGCGAGGGCGCCTTCTATGCGCCGAAGCTGGAATGGCACCTGACCGACGCCATCGGCCGCACGTGGCAGGTGGGCACCATCCAGTCCGACCGCGTGATGCCCGAGCGGCTCGATGCGTCCTACGTGGGCGAGGACGGCGAGCGCCACCGCCCGGTGATGCTGCACCGCGCGATCTTCGGCAGCTACGAGCGTTTCATCGGCATCCTGATCGAGCATTTCGCGGGCAGGCTGCCGATGTGGCTCGCGCCGGTGCAGGCGGTGGCGGCGACGATCGTGTCCGACGCGGACGGCTACGCGAATGACGTGGTCGAGACGCTCCGCGCCGCCGGCCTCCGCGCCGAGGCGGATACACGCAACGAGAAGATCAACTACAAGGTCCGCGAGCACAGCCTCGCCAAGGTCCCCCACCTCCTCGTCGTCGGCAAGCGCGAGGCCGAGGAGGGCACCGTCGCCATCCGCACGCTCGGCGAGGAGCGCCAGAAGGTGATGCCGCTCGAAGCGGCGGCCGCGTGGCTGAGGTCGGAGGCGACGCCGCCGGACCTGCGCTGAACGACCCCGAAATTTTTCCGCGCACCTGTTGCAAGCGCGCCCTTTTCGAAAGCGCGGCCAGCGACTACATAGGCGCCTTCGATTTTCGCCAATGACTATGGAGAGACCGCTATTCGACCGCCTCTGACCCGGCGCCCCCCGGTGCCGCAAAACTTCTCGGGCCCTCGCTACAACGAGTTCATCCAGTCCCCGAAAGTCCGTGTCATCGACCACGAAGGTGAAAACCTCGGGGTGATGCTCACAGCAGAAGCGATTGAATCGGCCGCCGAAGTCGGCCTCGATCTCGTCGAGGTCTCGCCCAACGCCGATCCGCCCGTCGCCAAGTTCCTCGACGTCGGCAAGTACAAGTACGAGGCGCAGAAAAAGGCGAACGCCGCCCGCAAGAACCAGAAGACGCAGGAGATCAAGGAGATCAAGATGCGTCCGAACATCGACGACCACGACTACGACACCAAGATGAAGGCGGTTCAGCGCTTCATCGAGGAAGGCGACAAGGTCAAGATGACGCTGCGTTTCCGGGGCCGCGAGATGTCGCACCTCCAGCTCGGCATGAAGCTGCTGGAGCGCGTTCAGCTCGACACCGCCGAGTACGCCAAGGTCGAGCAGCATCCGAAGCTCGAAGGGCGCCAGATGCTGATGGTGATCGCGCCGAAGCTCTAGAATGGGTCGCCGTCGGCGATCACGCTGCGGCCTGCGCCTGTTCCCACGTCGGATAGTCGAGGTAGCCCTCGGGGCCGTTCGCGTACCAGAGCTTGTAATCTTCCGTCGCCAGCGGATGACCGTCCTTGATGCGGAGCGGCAGGTCCGGGTTCGCGATGAACGGGCGGCCGAAGGCGATGGCGTCGGCCTTGCCGCTTTCCACGATCTCCGCCGCCATTTCCGGCGTGATATCGTTGTTGAGCACCAGCGGGCCGTCGTAGAGGCGCCGGAACGACGGCGACACGGGCGGCACATCGGACTTGCCGAACGTGCCGCCGGGGCGCTGCTCGCGCAGCTCGACGAAGGCGAGGCCGCGCCCGGCGAGCTGACGCGCGACGATGTCGAACAGCGTGGCGGGGTCGCTGTCGTCGACGCCCTGCGTCTCGCCGTTCGGCGAGAAGCGGATCGCGGTGCGGTCGGCGCCGATCTCTGCGATCACCGCGTCCAGCACCTCGTTCAGGAAGCGCGTGCGGTTTTCCGGGCTGCCGCCGTATGCGTCGGTGCGCCTGTTGGTGTTGTCGCGCAGGAACTGGTCGATCAGGTAGCCGTTCGCGGCGTGGAGCTGGATGCCGTCGAAGCCGGCGCTGATGGCGTTGCGGGCGGCGGCGGCGTAGTCGGCGACGATGCCGGCGATCTCGTCCGCCGTCAGCACGTGCGGCACCACATAGTCCTTCTTGCCCTCGTAGGTGTGGGCATAATGCGGCGCGGCGATCGCGCTCGACGAAACCGGCTCCAGCCCGCTCACCGAGGGGTGCACGAGGCGGCCCATGTGCCAGAGCTGGCAGACGATCCTGCTGCCCGCGTCGTGCACCGCCGTCGTCACCGTCTTCCATGCCGCGACCTGCGCCTCCGACCAGATGCCCGGCGCGTTCGGCCAGCCGAGGCCCTGACGGGAAATGCCGGTCGCCTCTGAGATGATGAGGCCCGCGCCGGCGCGCTGGGCGTAATAGTCCTTCACGAACGCCTGCGGAACGCCGTCGCGGTCGGCGCGGGCGCGGGTGAGCGGCGCCATCAGGATGCGGTTGTCGGCGGCGATCGCGCCGAACTGAACGGGGTCGAAGAGTGTCGGCATCACGAACCTTCCTGCTGTCCCTCCGGCCCGCAACGTGGGTGCGCGGGATGGCGGCGACAAACAAGATTAGGTATGGGCGCGCCAATGAAAACTCCCCGCTTCGCTTTCCCGATGTTTCTGACAGGCAGCGCAATGCTGTCGGCGGGGCCGATCTTCGTCCGTGTCGCGGACGTGGGCGCGCTGCAATCGGCGTTCTGGCGCCTCGCGCTGGCTGTTCCGCTGCTCTACGCGCTGGCGCGCGCGACGGAACGGGACGCGCCGCTGTTGCCCCCGCTGAAGAGCGTGCCGTGGCTGTTCCTGGCGGGCCTCTTCTTCGCGGCCGACCTCGCGGCCTGGCACCTCGGCATCGTGCGGACGGAACTGGCGAACGCGGCGCTGCTCGGCAACGCCGCCGCCTTCCTGTTCCCGATCTGCGGCTATTTCGCCGCGCGCCGGTGGCCGACGCCTGTCGCGGCGCTCGCGCTCGTTCTGGCGGCGTTCGGCATCGGCCTGCTGATGGGGGATTCCGCCAGCGTGTCCGGCGAACATCTTCTCGGCGATCTGCTCTGCTTCATCGCGGCCGTTTTCTACACGGCCTATCTGGTGGTGATGGGCAAGGCACGCGGCGGCCTTTCGGCGATGGCGACGCTTGCGCCGGTGACGCTGGCGGGCGCGGTCTGCCTGCTGCCGGTGGCCCTGATCGCGCCCGGCAATGTGTGGCCCGACGACTGGATGCCGGTGATCCTGCTCGCGCTCGGCAGCCAGGTGATCGGGCAGGGGCTCATCATCTATGCGCTGCCGCATCTCACGCCGCTCGCCAGCGGCGTAGGGCTGCTCATCCAGCCGGTGTTCGCGGCGCTGCTCGGCTATCTGTGGTTCGCGGAGGTGCTGTCGGCAACGGATATCCCGGGCATCGCCATCCTGTTCGCGGCGATGATCCTCGTCCGGCGGCCGAGCGCGGCGCAGCCGCCGGTGGAGAAGCGCGTGCCGCCCGGCGGCGGCGCGGTCACGCCGCCCGGAGCGACGCCGTCCGCCTGAGCGCCGCGATCTGAAGCTCGGCGAACACCAGCACGGCGAGCGCCTGCACGATCACGAACGCCGTGCCGAGCGACGTCGGATCGACGAGGCCCGAGAACAGCAAGGCGGCGCTCGCCGCGACCCACGCGAGATTGATGGCGACGACGGCGCGCACGCCGATGGCGGAGGGACTGCCCGCGCGCATCAGCCAGACGAGAAGCCCGACGAAGGGGACGAGGACGAGGCCCGAGACGCGCAGCAGCGCTTCGGGAAGGCCGAGCGGGTCGGCAAGCGCACCCGCGCCCGCAACCAGAAGGACGGCGCAGGCGCCGGACATCGCGGCATCGAGCAGCAGCGTGCGCCGGGTGAAGCTGTCGGGGCTGAGGGACATGACGTTTCTCCTTGATCGCGTTTCGATGCGGCAAGGCTGCCTTTCGGGGCGGGGGCGTGTCGATTACCCGGCAGGTAATTGGAAACCTGCCCGTCCCCGCTATGCTCGCGGATATGGCGACACAGGCTTCCACGATCGGCGATCACCTGCGCGACTGGCGCCGCCGCAGGCGCATGAGCCAGCTCGATCTCGCGCTCGATGCGGAGATCTCGGCGCGGCATCTGAGCTTCGTCGAAACCGGCCGTGCACGCCCCAGCCGCGAGATGGTGCTGACGCTGGCGGGCCGGCTCGGCGTGCCGCTGCGCGAGCAGAATGCCATGTTGCTCGCCGCCGGTTACGCGCCCGCATTCAGTGCGCACGGCTTCACCTCCGATGCGCTCGCGGCGGCGCGGCAGGCGGTCGAGCATATCCTGAAGGCGCACGAACCGTTTCCCGCGGTCGCCGTCGACCGGCACTGGACGCTCGTGGCGGCGAACGGCGCGATCGGTCCGCTGGTGGCGGGCGCCGCGCCGCACCTCCTCGAGCCGCCCGTCAACGTGCTGCGCCTCGCGATGCACCCCGAGGGCCTCGCGCCGCGCATCGTCAACCGCGCGGCGTGGAGCGGCCACCTGCTGACGCGCCTGCAGCGCGATGCCTTCGCGACCGGCGACCCGGTTCTGGCCGATCTCTGGCGCGAACTCGCGGCCTATGCGCCCGATGCGGAGGCGCACGAGACGGCAGGCATCGTCCTGCCGCTGAGGCTGCGCGGCGAGGGCGGGCGCACGCTCAGCTTCATCAGCACGATCACGAATTTCGGCACGCCCGCCGACGTGACGCTCGCCGAACTGTCGCTGGAGACGTTCTTTCCGGCCGACGCGGAAACGCGCGCGGCGCTAGTCGGCCATCGCTGAAGCGGCCGCCCGGATCTCGTCCTCGCTCATCGCCTTGATGTTCGACATGAACATCCACGTGTAGCCCGACGGGTCGGTGAAGACGGCGCGGCGCTCGCCGTAGAACTGGTCGGCGGGCTCCTCGGTCATGATGCCGCCCGCCTCGAGCGCATGATTGGTGAAGGCGTCGACGTCGTCGACATAGACGCAGAAGCTGACCGGCGAATGGGCGAGCGCCTCGGAACGCGGGCTGCGGATCGGGCTGCCGCCGGTGCCCTCGGGGGCGCACATGAAGAGCAGCTGCCCCTTGTAGCGGAACTCGGCGTGGATCGGCGTGTGGCCGGGACCGTCCAGCACCAGCCCCAGCTCGAAGCCGAACACCTTCTCGTAATAGCGGCGGTTGTCCGCCCAGTCGGTGAGCACGAGATAGGGGGTCAGCCACGGCGCATCCTGCGGCTTCGGGTTGAAACGGGTCATCGCTGGCTCCGGCGTTTTATCTGACCCTCATCCTTGCACCGCGTTTGTGACGGATACGCGACACGCAAAAAGAAGCGCCCGCCGGTTGTCCCGGCGGGCGCCTCGTCACCTCCCCGATGATGCGTTCGGCTTACGCCGCGTGCTTCTTGAACTGGTCGGCCTCGGTCGATTCGGCGAGCGCGGTCGTCGAGCTTTCGCCGCCCGCGAGCGTCGTCGCGACCATGTCGAAGTAGCCGGTGCCGACCTCGCGCTGGTGGCGCGTCGCCGTGTAGCCGTTGGCTTCCGCAGCGAACTCGGCCTGCTGGAGTTCCGAATAGGCCGCCATGCCGCGGTCCTTGTAGCCGCGCGCCAGCTCGTACATGCCGTAGTTGAGCTGGTGGAAGCCCGCCAGCGTCACGAACTGGTACTTGTAGCCCATCGCGCCGATCTCGCGCTGGAACTTGGCGATGTCGTCCTTGTCGAGGTTCTTTTCCCAGTTGAAGCTCGGCGAGCAGTTGTACGCCAGCATCTTGTTCGGGAATTCCTTCTTGATCGCCTCGGCGAAGCGGCGCGCGTCGTCCATGTTCGGGTGGCTGGTTTCCCACCACAGCAGGTCGGCGTGCTCGGCGAAGGCGAGGCCGCGCTTGATGCAGTGGTCGACGCCGGTGCCGTCCTTCAGACGGAAGAAGCCCTCGGGCGTGCGCTCGCCGGTCAGGAACTCACGGTCGCGCTCGTCGATGTCGCTGGTGATGAGCTTGGCGCTCTCCGCGTCCGTGCGGGCGCAGATGATCGTCGGCACGCCGCAGACGTCGGCGGCGAGGCGCGCGGCGTCGAGATTGCGGATGTGCGCCTGCGTCGGGATCAGCACCTTGCCGCCGAGGTGGCCGCACTTCTTCTCGGAGGCGAGCTGGTCCTCGTAGTGGACGCCCGAGGCGCCCGCCGCGATGTACGCCTTCATGATCTCGAAGCAGTTGAGCGGCCCGCCGAAGCCGGCCTCGGCGTCGGCGACGATCGGCGCGAACCAGTCACGCTTGGCGCCGCCCTCGGAGTGCTCGATCTGGTCGGCACGCATCAGCGCGTTGTTGATCTTGCGCGCGAGTTCCGGCCCGGCGTTCGCGGGGTAGAGCGACTGGTCCGGGTACATGGCGCCCGCCGTGTTGGCGTCGGCGGCGACCTGCCAGCCGGAAAGGTAGATCGCCTTCAGGCCCGCGCGCACCATCTGCATCGCCTGGTTGCCCGAAAGCGCGCCCAGCGAATTGATGTAGGGCTCGGTCTTCAACAGCTCCCACAGCTTGTTCGCGCCGCGCTCGGCGAGCGTGTAGGCGATCGGGAACGAGCCGCGCAGGCGCTCCACGTCGGCGGGCGTGTAGGGGCGCTTGATGCCGTCGAAGCGGCCGGCGGGGGCGGAAGGGATCAGCGATTCGAAGGTCGGCTGGGCGCTCATCTTGTGTAACTCCGTCTTTAACCATTCACAGTCTTTTTACATTGCAGTGCGGAAGCGGGCCCTTCGATTGGGGGCCTCACGAATCGCAGTGCCTTGTAAATCTGCTATTGATGCCTTGTCCCGTTTCCCGTACTCGCTTCAAGGGAATCGTGTAAAAAACGTGTGTAAGTGTCTGTAAATTTCGTGTTCTGATTGTTAAAAAGTAAAAGAGACGTACAAATGGCCAGCGTTGCAATCGACACAGCCGAACCGCGCGGAAAGCTCTTCGCGGGGCCGCGCGTGCGCCGCCTGCGCAGCCAGCTCGGCCTCACGCAGACGCGCATGGCCGAGGAGCTCGGCGTCTCGATTTCCTATCTGAACCTGATCGAGCGCAACCAGCGCCCGCTGACCGCGCCGTTCCTGCTCAAGCTCTCGCACCAGTATAATCTCGACCTGCGCCAGCTCACCGGCGCGGACGACGACCGGCTGGCGCTCGACGTCGCCGAGGCGCTCGCCGATCCGCTGCTGAAGGGCCTCGATGTCGGCCGCGCCGAGGTGCAGGAGTTCGTCGCCGCCTCGCCCGGCATCGCGCAGGCGATCGTGCGGCTGCGGAGCGCGCTGCGCGATGCCCGCAGCGGTGGCGCCGAAACCGGAACGGCGCAAGGCGAAGGGCCGCTCGAGGTCGTGCGCGCCTTCATCCAGGACCGGCGCAACCATTTCCCGGAGCTCGAGACGCGCGCCGAGGCGCTGGCCGACGAGCTGCGCCTCGCCGCGCCGGACTTCTTCGCCGCGGTCAGCGACCGGCTGCGCGCACGCCACGGCCTCACCGTGCGCATCCTGCCCGCCGAGGTGATGCCGGAATTGCTGCGCCGCCTCGATCTCCACGGCCGCCAGCTCCAGCTTTCCGAGCTGCTCGACCCCGCCTCGCGCAGCTTTCAGGCCGCCTATCAGCTCGCGCTGTCCGAGGGCCGCGCCGAGATCGACGCGATCGTGGCGCGTGCCGGGATGCCGGACGCGGCGTCGGAGCGCCTGCTGGTGCAGAACCTCGCCAACTATTTCGCCGCCGCGCTGATGATGCCCTACGGCCGCTTCCACACGGCCTGCGAGGCGACCGGTTACGACCTCGATCTGCTTCAGGCGCGGTTCGGCGCGGGGCTGGAGCAGGTCGCGCACCGGCTGACCACGCTGCAGCGCCCCGGCGCGCGCGGGATTCCCTTCTTCCTCGTCCGCGTCGACCGCGCCGGCAACATCTCCAAGCGCTTCTCGGCGGGCGGCTTCCCCTTCTCGCGCCACGGCGGCAACTGCCCGCTGTGGACGCTGCACAAGGCGTTCGAGCGGCCGGGGCAGATCCTGCGCCAGCTCATCGGGATGGAGGATGGCACGAAGTACGTGTCGATCGCCCGCACCGTGCGCGCCTACGCGCAGCCCTACGGCGGGGTGCGCCCCGAATACGCGATCGCGCTCGGCTGCGAGGCGCGCCACGCGCACGGCCTCGTCTACGCGCGCGGGCTCGACCTCGGCAGCGGCGAGGCGACGCCGATCGGCCTCGGCTGCGACCTCTGCGAGCGCCTGCACTGCCGCCAGCGCGCCCGCCCGCCCGCGAACAGCAGCCTCATCATCGACGAGAAGCAGCGCGGGCCGAACCCGGTGCAGTTCGGCCATGCGGGCTGAACGCGGGCCGAGCCGTGACGGCGGCTTTGCATTTCGCGGCGGCGCGCGCTAACCCGCTGGGGCGTCTGCTGCTCAGGGGCCAATGAATGCGTATTGCGATGATCGGGACGGGCTATGTGGGGCTCGTTTCCGGCGCCTGTTTCTCCGAGTTCGGTCACAGCGTCACGTGCGTCGATCTCAACGCCGCCGTCATCGAAAGGCTGAAGGCGGGCGAAATCCCCATCTTCGAGCCCGGTCTCGACGATCTGGTGGCGCGCAACGTGAAAGCGGGGCGCCTGACCTTCACGACCGACCTCGCCGCGGGCGTGAAGGATGCCGACGCGGTGTTCATCGCCGTCGGCACGCCGAGCCGACGCGGCGACGGCCATGCCGACCTCTCCTACGTCTACGCCGCCGCGCGCCAGATCGCGGAGGCCGCGCCCGAGACCTGCGTCATCGTCAACAAGTCGACGGTGCCGGTGGGGACGGCCACGGAAGTGGAGCGCATCGCGCGCGAGGCGGCGCCCGAAAAGGCGATCAGCGTCGCCTCGAACCCGGAATTCCTGCGCGAAGGCTCGGCGATCGAGGATTTCATGCGCCCGGACCGCGTCGTCTGCGGCGTCGCCGACGACCATGCACGCGAGGTGCTGAAGGCGATCTACCGTCCGCTCAGCTTGCGCGAGGTGCCGATCCTGTTCGCCGACCGGCCGACCGCCGAGGTCATCAAATACGCCGCGAACGCATTCCTCGCCGTGAAGATCAGCTTCATCAACGAGATCGCCGACCTCTGCGAGAAGGTCGGCGCCGACGTGCAGGGTGTGGCGAAGGGCATCGGCCTCGACAAGCGCATCGGCCCGAAGTTCCTGCACCCGGGCCCCGGCTATGGCGGCTCCTGCTTCCCCAAGGACACGCTCGCGCTCCTCAAGACCGCCGAGGACAACGATGTCGCCCTGCAGATCGTGGCGGCGACCGTGAAGGTGAACGACGAGCGCAAGCGCGCGATGGCCGACCGCATCATCGCCGCCTGCGGCGGATCAGTGGACGGCAAGACCATCGGCATCCTCGGCCTCACCTTCAAACCCAACACCGACGACATGCGCGAGGCACCAAGCCTCGTCATCATCCCGGCGCTGCAGGCGGCGGGGGCGAAAGTGAAGGCGTTCGATCCGGAAGGGATGAGGGCGGCTGCGGCGCTGCTGCCCGGCGTGGAGATGTGCGGCGACGCCTATGCGGCGCTGGACGGCGCGGATGCGGCGGTGCTGCTCACGGAGTGGAATGAGTTCCGCGCGCTGGATCTGGGGCGGGTGCGGGACGGATTGAAAGCGCCGGTGTTCGTGGACCTGCGGAACGTGTATCCGGTGGAGGAGCCTCTCCGCAGAGGGCTGAGTTACGCGTCGATCGGACGCTGACCGAATAGTTGTGGTCGTGCGTCTGGCGCGCGCAAGGAACCTTTGGTCAGGAACGTGTCGTTATGATGACAGGCGCAGCGGCGATATAGTTGGATGATGCAGCGCCTGCTCCGTTCACCACTTTTGCGTAATCTCGCGGCCGTAACCAGTGGGACGGCCGCAGCGCAGGTGATTGTTCTTGCGTTTTCCCCGCTGATCACGCGCATCTACACACCCGAGACCTTCGGTATCCAGGGTGTGTTCCTTGGAGTGGTCAGCATATGCGCTCCGATTGCTGCGCTGCGTTATCCCATGGCCATCGTCGTGGCTGACTCGGAAGCGGAAGTTCGGGATCTTGTTCGTCTGTGCATTTACCTCGCCGGGATTGTCTCAGGCATAGTGGCGCTTCTCTTGCTGGGTTTTCGGGAACCGTTCGCCATACTCATGGGGATCGGGGAACTTGGACTTCTGGTCTGGTTCCTGCCCGTGGCGCTGTTCTTTACGGCACTTCAGGATATTATGGATTTTCGCGCAGCGCGGTATGGTGTCTTCCGACTGATCGGGTTCGTGGCCGTCGCTCAATCCTTTCTGACCAACCTTGCGCGCATTCTTGGAGGCTTGGTCACTCCGGCGGCGATCGTGCTGGTCGCGGTCAGCGCGTTGGCGCCATTCATGCAGGCTGTCCTGTTGCGTATTGGTATCGGCAAGCATTTGCGCACGATGCCATCGTCCACAAGTCCAAGTGGCATGAACCTTTTGAAAGCGCACAGCGACTTCCCACTCTACCGGATGCCGACCGATGTTCTGAATGCTGCCTCGCAATCCGTTCCGGTGATCCTGCTGGCCGCCTTGTTCTCTCCGGTGGCGGCAGGGCTCTATACGTTGACCCGTAGCGTGCTGAACCTCCCGTCGAATCTCATCGGAAACGCGATGGGAAACGTACTTTATGTGCGTTTTGCCGAATTGGCACGTGAAGGCAAAGCGCTTGCGCCGCTGTTGCTGAAAACGACCGCGGCCCTGTCGGCGTTGGCCCCAGCCATCGTTGGTGCGGCATGGTTTTCCCCTGCCATCTTCGCATTTGTTTTTGGTGAGGAGTGGAGGGAAGCCGGATACTACGCACGCTGGATGTCTCTATGGATTGCGATGATGATCATCAATGTGCCTGTGACGCGCAGTATCCCGGTCATCGGACGTCAGAACCTTTTGCTCGGCTTCAACCTGTTGCTGCTGATTGTGCGCTCCCTGTCCATACTGAGCGCCTATTCACTATCGGGTAGCGCCCTGACAGCTATTGTTTGGTTCTCAGTATCCAGCTCTATCATGATTGCGTTATCAATTCTGGCTTTTACTTGGTGCGTTGTCGACTTCGACCGGAAGCGAAAGGAAATTGCGAATGGATAGGCAAAGCCCTGTTCGACTGCTGTTCGGGGGAGATTTCGCACCGCGCGGACCATACGAAAAGCTGATATTTGATAGAGGCGAGGATATATTCGGAACCGCCCTGAAGCTCATAGATCAAGCAGATTTCACGATGGTCAACTTGGAGGCCCCCTTACGTGTTGAGGGCAGCGCTATCCGAAAAATTGGCCCGGCAATGCATATCGCTCCAGAGGCCCTGCAAGCTTTGAACCAGGCTGGAATCGATGCTGTCTGTTTGGCCAACAACCATATTTTCGACTATGGTAGAGATGGCCTGGCGCAAACACTTACGGCTTTGGATGCGCGAGGCATCAGATATGTCGGCGCCGGACCCGACCGATTGTCCGCCGAAAGTCCCCTGCGGATCAAACTCAAGGAACGACGTGTTTCCGTATTCTCCGTTGCGGAGCGGGAGTTCAACATCTCCGATGACGGTCAGGCGGGTGCGGCGTTGCTGGACCCGATCAGCCTAACGCCACTGATCATGCAGGAGCGTACACAGGCCGATGCCATCGTCATCTGTGTTCATGGTGGAAATGAATATTTCCCGTGGCCAAGGCCCGGCCTGCGCAGGCTCTTTCACTACCTGGTCGATATTGGCGCCGATGCCATCATGGGACATCACCCGCACGTGCCCGGCGCTTATGAGGTCTATAAAGGGAAGCCTATCGTCTATAGTCTTGGCAATCTGATCTTCGATTCCACCGTTCCTCCACCGGAATGGGAATCAGGATATTTTGCCTGTCTTGATCTGGACTTCAACGATACCAGTCTAGAGTATATCCGGATCGAACTGCATCCATATCACCAAGCCGCATCAAAGGGTGGAATGCAATTATTGCAAGGCCATGCACGTGATGATTTTCTTGCCCGGATCGAAGAGATGCGGGACCAGCTGGAAAATCACCCGCAGAAGTGGCTCGATGCATGGAAGGCATTCGTCAGGAACAAGCAGGCTCAGGCCATGATCGACTTGTCGTCACCCGTTCGTTTCCGGGGCTTCCGCAGGCTGATGCGATGGAAATTCATGCGTGATCTCGTGGTCTCGCCGACGCGTCGACTGCATCGCCTGAACCTGATGCGCTGTGCGTCACATCAGGAGCTCGTCGTCAGCGCGCTGGAGAACTTTCAGGAGGCTGAACGCGCGTGATCGCTATTCACACGAAAAAGGGCGCTTTCTTTGCAGAATGGGTGTCCTACTGTCGAGAAAACGATATCCCTTTTAAAATCGTGGATTGCTTTGCGACCGATATTATCGGCCAGTTGCAAGGGTGCCGAGCGTTGCTCTGGCATTGGGAGCATCACGATTACCAGGCGGCGCTCTTTGCGCGGCAACTGATCGCTTCGGCAGAGGCGATGGGTCTTGTGGTCTTCCCCAGCACAGCCTCATCATGGCATTACGACGACAAGGTAGGACAGAAATATCTGCTGGAAGCCATCGGCGCCCCGCTTATTCCCAGCCATGTGTTCTATGACAGGGACACTGCCCTGCGATGGGTTGAGAATGTGCCCTTGCCTCTGGTCTGGAAGCTTCGGGGCGGAGCGGGTTCCCAGAACGTCCGACTGGTACGTCGAAGGTCGGAGGCGCGACGGCTGATCCGGCGCTCCTTCGGGAAGGGATGGTCGAATTCACGCTGGTACGCTTTGCAGGAACGGCTGTGGCAATTCAGGCGTGATCGGACGGTGCGGTCGTTCATCGACATCGGCCGGGGTTTTATCAGAGGCCTGCTTCCGCACGAGACGAACAGAAATCGTCTGCCGGAAAAAAACTACGTTTATTTTCAGGATTTTATTCCTGAAAATCACTTCGACATCCGTGTTGTCGTGATTGGCAAAAGAGCCTTCGCCATAAAAAGACTCGTGCGGAGCGGGGATTTCCGCGCTTCCGGCAGCGGCGCGATCGTTTATGAAGAAGATCAGATTCCCTTGGAGTGTGTCGAAAAAGCATTCGAGATTTCATCTCGAATGCGATCACAATCCTGTGCATTTGATTTTGTACGCAGCCAGAACGCATGGCTTGTCGTGGAGATCAGTTATGCGTTCTCGGCGGATGCTTACAGAAAATGCCCCGGTTTCTGGGATGAGGCTCTGAACTGGCACGAAAAGCCGGTTAAACCGGAACAGTTCATGATCGAGGACGTCCTTGTAACTCTCTGCCGGAAGCCCGTGGTTCATGGCTAATTTCGGGCAACCTCGCCATATCGCGATCTTTCTGCCGTCGTTGGAAGGCGGCGGCGCGGAGCGGGTGATGGTGACGCTGGCGAATGGTTTTGCGGCACGCGGTCATCGGGTCGATCTGGTGCTCACGAAGGCGGAAGGTCCTTATCGGTCCGAAGTTTCTGCACACGTAAATGTGATCGACCTCAACCGCAGCAGGATGTTGACCAGTTTGTTACCGTTGATTCGCTACTTGAGTAGGGAACGTCCGCACGTGATGCTCTCGGCGTTGAATCATGCGAATATTGTCGCAATTCTTGCGCGTAAGTTGGCCGGGGTGAGAACGCGCTTGGTGGTAAGTGAGCGTAGCAGTCCCTCCGGTGCTGTTGGTAATCGTGCCACAACCACGATGCATTGGCTGATGCGTCTCCTTTATCCTTACGCAGATGGCGTTATCGCTGTTTCCCAAGGTGTCGCGATGGAACTGGTCGTCGACTTCTGCCTAGATTCACGCCTCGTGACTGCGATTCCAAATCCTGTGGCGGTCCCCGAGATACAACGTATGGCAGAGCAGCGTCCACGCCATCCTTGGCTCCAACCGGGTGAGCCTCCTATACTGCTTGCTGTTGGGCGTTTGGTTCCGGAGAAGGACTATGCAACTTTACTCGATGCTTTTGCGCGCCTGAAGACGAGCCGTGATGGCCGATTACTGATTCTTGGCGAAGGTCCGCTCCGGCCCGAGTTGGAACAGAGGATTGAAGAGCTGGGTTTGAATGATTCTGTAGAGTTGGCGGGGTTTCAATCTAACCCGTTCGGCTGGATGGCCGCATGTGATCTCTATGTGCTCTCGTCCAGGACGGAAGGCTTTCCGAACAGTCTGATTCAGGCCATGGCATGCGGCGCACGCATAGTGAGTACCGACTGCCGAAATGGTCCAAGAGAGATATTAGAAGGTGGGCGTTGGGGGAGGTTGGTTCCTGTAGGGGATGTAGAGGCGCTAGAGACGGCGCTAGCGGAAGCATTAGATGAAGTCGCTTCCCCCGATGTGCTTAAGAGAGTAGCTGACTTTCGCCCTGAGAAAATAATTGAAATATACGAAGCTAGTTTAGATTTATGTGCGGCACGGCAATGAATTTACCTGCTGATCAATATTTTATTGAAAAGGGAAATATAAAATCAAATTTTATTAACTCATTTTCTATTCTTGTAAAAAGAAAACCGATTTCACTATTATTTCTTTCATTTTTATTTTCTATAGCTTTTCAGTTGCCGGGGTGGCCTGAAATATTTTCATATGTGAATGGTCATCAAATGACAGACCGTTCCGTATATGAAAGGATGGTCACAGGATTTGATTTGCCGACTGACTATATATCAGAATATAGTTTAATTATGTATTTTTCCGCAGAATTTCTGTGGAATATGTTCTTATCATATTTGAACAGATCAATTGGGTTAAGTGTAGATCAAATATTTTTTCTGATTACTACAATGGTTATTTGGAGGATTTCTTTTGAGATAGCATCGCGAGCTGGTTGGATATATACTCTTCTTCTTATGAATCCATTGATCATAGATTATGCATTTTCCCAGCTCCGGATTGCATTTGCAATATTTATAATATCTTTCTTTTGGACAGGTCAAAGAGGGAAAGTAATAACATTTTTCGCGTATGCGGTTTGCGCATCAATACACACATCTATTTTCCTTTTTGCGATTATGCATTTTTCTGTGAATAAATTTTTTGATTCAAGATTTAAAAATCTTATTATGCTCTGTTTAACTGGATTTTTAATTGCTATATTGGTTGGTCCTTTGCGAGAGGCGGTGTTGGGGGCAATCGGGGATCGGCGCGCAGAATACCACGATATGAGTAGTACTTTCTACTATTTATTTTTTTGGATTCTGATGTGGTTTTTTTGTCTTTTCAGATGGAAAGATATTATGGCGTCTGCGGATGGGCGCTATGCATTAATTATATTATCAATTGTAATTGTTAATGCCTTTACCGGAGGATATTCAACGAGATTTATTGCAGCCGCATTCCCTTCTCTGGTCATTTCCATGAATAAGTGGCCATCAAAACCGGTCAGTCTGATCACGCTTCTGTTTATTCCGTACGCCAGTTTGCAGTGGCTGTTCTGGCTCAGGGTAATCTAGAGCAGTTCCTCTAGAATTTGAGACGTGAGATGATTGTACTTCACCTGATCACGGACCTTGATGACGGTGGCGCCGAGGCCGTTCTGTACCGGTTGTGCAGGCATGATCCGATAGACCGGCATCATGTCGTCTCGCTCATGGATGCGGGCAAGTATGGGCCGTTACTTGAAGCTCATGGAGTCGCTGTCACCTGTCTGGATATGCCGAGAGGGCGGATCAAACTATCCAGTCTGTGGCGATTGTGGCGGTTGTTGAGACAGGTGCGCCCGGATGTCGTGCAGACGTGGATGTATCATGCCGATCTTCTGGGTGGGGTCGGTGCGCGGTTGGCTGGAATTCGGAACGTCAACTGGAGCATCCACCACACCACGCTCGTGCCGAATGAAAGTCGGCGCAGCACCATACTGGTCGCGAAACTTTGTGCCCTCCTGTCTCGTTTCATTCCCCGCGTGATCGTCTGCTGCGCCCGGAAAAGCCGGGAGGTCCACTCCCGGCTCGGATATGACGAGGGGCGAATGCACGTGATCCCCAATGGCTATGATCTGAACGTGTTTCAGCCCGATCCTGATGCGGGCGCTGCGCTGCGCGCCGATCTGGGACTTGGTATCGACGCGTCCGTGATCGGCTTTGTCGCCCGCCATGATCCACTAAAGGACCACCGCAACCTGTTGCAGGCCTTGAACGTTCTGAAGACGCATGGCGAGGCACCCGTTTGCCTTCTGATCGGCAGCGGGATGGATGCGGACAATGAGGTATTGGCCGGATTGATTTCGGACATGGGTCTTGGAGAGCATGTCAGGCTGCTCGGCCGCAGGAGCGACGTGCCCATAGTGATGAACGCCCTCGATCTGCATGTCATGTCCTCGCGCAGTGAAGCCTTCCCCAACGTACTCGCCGAGGCCATGGCCTGTGGAACTCCCTGTGTTTCGACAGACGTGGGCGACGCTGCGGAGATCATTGGAGATACAGGCTGGATCGTGCCGCCGCGCGACCCGGAGGCCCTCGCGGACGCCATCGCCAAGGGTTTGCGCGAGCAGACCGGCCCAGCCCGCCCTACCCGTCGGGAGGCGGCCCGACGACGCGTCGCAGAGCGCTTTTCCATCGAACGCATGGTGGACAGCTACCGCACCGTCTGGTTTGGAACGTCACACGAAACGTCGAAACGTGAGAATGTCGTTTGAAACCTCTCCGGCCGATTGCCTACCGCCTCAAGTTCGAGGCCTGACAGGATACGCTGTATGAAGATTGCCGTGATCTCCAACGGCGCCCTGTCCCTGATCAATTTCCGGGGTCACTTGATGGCGGAAATGATCCGGCGCGGGCACGAGGTTCTGGCGTTTGCGCCCGATCATGACGAGATTTCGCGTACAACCTTGCGTGCAATGGGTGTCCGGCCTGTGGAGTGCGAAATGGCTCGGGCCGGCACCAATCCGCTACAGGAAATGGCTTCGATACTGGAATTGCATCGCCTGTTGCGACGGCATCAGCCCGATCTTTGTTTCAGCTATTTTATCAAGCCCGTGATATACGGTACGATTGCAGCCTGGATGGCAAAGGTTCCCCGTCGCTATGGCCTCATTGAAGGGCTGGGCTTCGCCTTCACGGTTGCTCCGGGCCAAGGCAGGCAACGACGCCTTCTGCAAGGCATAATCTCCACACTGGCACGCTTTGCCATGGTGCGTTTGGACCGCCTCATGTTTTTGAACCCTGACGATTTGCAGGAGTTCGTCACGCGCAAGCTGATCACTCGAGACAAGGCCGCTCTTGTCGGAGCGATTGGTGTCGATTTGAATGAATGGAGTATCATGCCGTTGCCCCGCGGCCCCGTCACCTTCATTCTCGTTGCTCGCCTGCTTCGGGACAAGGGCGTCGTGGATTATATAGATGCGGCCCGAATCCTGCGTACCTCACACCCTGATGCACGCTTTCTGCTGGTTGGCGGACTCGACGATAATCCCGCGGCCATTTCCCATGCCGACGTACAGTCCTGGGTCGACGAAGGGCTGATCGAATGGCCCGGTCACGTCTCTGTCGAGCCTTGGCTTGCCCGGGCGCACGTCTTCGTGCTGCCGTCCTATCGCGAAGGTGTTCCGCGTAGCACGCAGGAGGCGATGGCCATGGGCCGGCCCGTTGTGACCACCGATGCGCCGGGCTGTCGTGAAACCGTGATCGATGGACAAAACGGCTTCATGGTCCCCCCCCGCGATCCACAGACTCTCGCTGCCGCCATGCGCCGCTTTCTGGTGAACCCGGACCTCATTGCACGCATGGGTACCGAGAGCCGGCGTCTCGCCGAGGAGCGGTTCGACGTCAATGTTCAGAATCGGAAGATTCTCGATTGTATGGGCGTAACCGCGAACGAACGAAGACCAGAATAGAGCCGCCCACCAGACCAAGCACGATTCCCAGAAACAACGATAAAACCGGCTTGGGGGTCACCGGTTTGAGCGAAGCCGCGGCGGTGCCGAACGGCTCGGCGGCATAGGGTGCCGATGAACTCGCCGACATCCGGATTTTTTCTTGTTCGCTCAGCGAACGCGCGATCGCTTCCCGATGTTCTGTGATCGTCACCTTGCCAAGCTGTTCCGAGAGATAGGCGATGTTGCCGTTGGCGCGCGCCAAGGCTTTCGCCCGCAAAAGCGCGTCCATTTCCGTATTCATGGCATTGAGCAAATGAACCGCGAAGTCCGGATCCTTGTGCTTGAACGAAAGGATGGCAAGCGGAGATTTCGGGTCCTGGGAAACGCTCAGTTCGCGCTTCAGATACTCCTGCAACCTTGCCCCGTCGGGGGGCTGCCACGTGGTGTCCGGAACACCCATGCCCGCCTTGATGAATTTGACGACGCCGGACGCAATTCCTGAAGGTTTCTCCCAACGCTTCGCACCTTCGTTCCATTCGTCTTTGAAGATGACACGCATCAGATCTTCGTGCTTTGACAGAGCACTGGCCAGGCTCCTAGAGTAGACGCCTTCCAGATACAGCGAAAATGCCAGGGCACTCGAATCCTGCGGCATGCTTATGCCGGCAAGCGAGGCAAGGCCGCCAAGATTTCCCATCTTGGTGGTAAGGCCATTTGTTTCCGACTGGGTAGGCGTCACCGCCAACACTGCCTCGTACTTGTATGTTGCTACATGCAGATACGTCAGAATGGCGAGTATCGGCACGAGAAGGCAGATCGCGATTGTTTTACGGCCTGCCCACAAGGTTTTTGCAAGTTCTACGAGATCGATTTCATCATCCGCGTTTGCCGCGGCAGTATAAGAATGGTGTTCGCTGTTCATTCCGAGCCATTTCAATCCTGCTCTCGTGGAGCAGCGTCTAACACGGCAAGCACCCCGTGCAAACGCAAGTCCCCAATCGGAAGGCCGTGATCTGCGCGGAGTGGCTGCCTCGACGATACGGAAAGCGATGAAAGCGTATGTGGGAGGAAGGCTGGTGGAGCCGAGGGGGATCGAACCCCTGACCTCTACAATGCCATTGTAGCGCTCTCCCAGCTGAGCTACGGCCCCACACGCTTGCTTGCGCGCCCGGTCTGGTCTCGGGCGGCGGGCATTTAGTCCAGAAGCCGCGCGGTGCGCAAGCGCCTCGTGCGGCTTTCTTCAAAAATCGCGAGAATCAGACGTCTTCGCCGGATTCCTTGGTCATGGCGACCTCGCCGAGATCGTCGTCGCCGCCGAGGTCGTTCTCGTCGTCCGGGTTCACGTCGTCGTCGACGTCCACGTCGAGGTCGTCCTCGTCGAGGCTGACGTCGTCGGTGCTCTCGTCGGCTTCCTTCTTCGCCACCTCGAAGGGCAGCGGTTGCTTGGACTTCAGGATCGGCTCCGGCGCCCAGGCCGTCCCGCATTCGATGCAGGTGACGGGGTCATCGGCGCCGAGATCGTAAAAGCGGGTGCCGCATTTCGGGCAGGTGCGCTTCGTTCCCCATTCGGGCTTCACCAAGATATGTCTCCGGACGTTCGTATTTCGTACATCTGCATGTCGTGTAGCCGCTACCCGAGCGCGCAGAAAGGCGCCGCACGGGGCGGATTCGCGGGCGGTGCCTTGCCATGCGCGTGCGGCGCTGTCAAAACCTAATCGCGCCGGGTGCCTCCGGGCGCGGCCGCCGGTGTCGTGCCGGCTGCTTTCCGTAACCGTTTCTTCAACGATGAAGGGGCCGATCGCTGTCCGCTTCCGCCACGCCCATGCCGCTTTCCCTGAGCGCTGCCGGGCCGCTTTCCGGCCGCGTGCGCGTGCCCGGCGACAAGTCCATCTCGCACCGCGCGCTGATGCTGGGCGCGCTCGCCGTCGGCGAGACCGTGATCGACGGCCTGCTCGAAGGCGAGGATGTCCACGCCACGGCCGCCGCGATGCGGGCGATGGGCGCGCGCGCGGAGCGGGATGCCGGGGGGCGCTGGCGGGTGCACGGCGTCGGCGTGGGGGGGCTGCTGCAGCCGGCGGGCGTGCTCGACATGGGCAACAGCGGCACCTCGACGCGGCTGCTCGCGGGGCTTGTCGCGTCCCATGCGATTCGCGCGACCTTCGTCGGCGACGCCTCGCTGTCGAAGCGCCCGATGCAGCGGATCATCACGCCGCTGTCGCAGATGGGCGCGCGCTTTTCGGGGAACGGCGACCGCCTGCCGATGACGGTGGAGGGCGCCTGTCCGGCGCTGCCGATCGAATACCGCCTGCCGGTGGCCTCGGCGCAGGTGAAGTCCGCGGTGCTGCTCGCCGGGCTCAACGCACCGGGCATCACGCGCGTCATCGAGAGCGTGCCGACGCGCGACCATTCGGAGCGGATGCTGCGCGGCTTCGGCGCGGACCTCTCGGTCGAGACGCTGCCGGACGGCGCGCGGCTCATCTCGGTGCGCGGCGAGGCGGAGCTGAAGCCGCAGCGAATCACGGTGCCGGGAGACATCTCGTCGGCCGCGTTCCCGTTGGTCGCAGCGCTGGCGGTGCCGGGCAGCGAGGTCGTCATCGAGAACGTCGGCCTCAACCCCACGCGCACCGGCATCCTCGATGCGCTCGCCATGCTCGGCCTCGACGTGGCGGTGGAGGACACGGGCGAGGCGGGCGGCGAGCCGGTCGGGGCGCTTCGGGTGCACCACGCGGTGCTGAAGGGCGGGGAGGTCGATCCGGCGATCGCGCCGCTGATGATCGACGAGTATCCGATCCTGATGGTCGCGGCGGCCTTCGCCGACGGCACGACCGTCATGCGCGGGCTGGAGGAGCTGCGCGTCAAGGAATCGGATCGTCTCGCGGTGATGGCGGCGGGCCTTGCCGCCTGCGGCGTGCCGGTCGAGGAACTGGCGGACGGCATCGTCATCCACGGCAGCGGCGGGGAGCCGGTGCCCGGCGGCGCGACCGTGGCCAGCCATCTCGATCACCGCATCGCGATGAGCTTCGCCGTGCTCGGCCTCAATGCAGAGGCGCCGGTGGTGGTGGACGATGCGCGGCCGATCGCGACCAGCTTTCCCGATTTCCTGCCGCTCATGCAGCGCATGGGCGCGGTGGCGTGCTAGAGTGGCGCGCTAGAAAAGATAAGCCAGCGCGAAGGCCGTTCCGGCGACGTAGGCGGTCAGGAAAAAGCGCAGGTCGTTGATCAGCGTTGCCCGTGAAACGCGCGCGCGAACCCGCACATACTCTTGCATATACTCTTGTTCGGGGGCCACGGCCTTACTCCCAACGGCTTGCTGTTAACGAAGGTTACCAATTCGTTAACGATTGGGAAGGGCAAAGTTGCGTTTCATGCGCGGACGCGAATGCGAACGACTTGCAGCAGCCTCGCAAACCTGCTAATCGTTCGCATTATAGGCCCTTGGGGATGGTCCGGTTCCGATGATCCTTTGCGTGTGCAATGCCCTGCGAGAAAACGACGTCCGCGCCGCTGCTGGCCCGAAGGGGTGTCCGGTGGAAACCTACGCGCGCCTCGGCGCCCGCCCGCAGTGCGGGCAGTGCCTGCCCCATGCCCGGCGCCTGCTGAAAGGCGGCCGCGCGGCCTGAGAACGCCGCGTCCCTGTTGCGGATGATAGTGCTTCGCATCATCCCAAGTCATTGTTGACGCACGATTTTTTTCGTGAGATTCATGCTGTAAGTTTCCCTTACGAACAGCATGAAGGAGTCGCGCCATGAAGGGCGACAAGGATGTTATCAAGCACCTGAACGCGGCGCTGAAGAATGAACTGACGGCGATCAACCAGTATTTCCTGCATTACCGGATGCTCGACAACTGGGGCGTCACGCGCCTTGCCAAGTATGAGTACGGCGAGTCGATCGACGAGATGAAGCACGCCGACAAGCTCGCCGAGCGCATCCTGTTCCTCGACGGCCTGCCCAACTTCCAGCTGCTCGGGCGGCTGCGCATCGGCGAGTCGGTCGAGGAGGTGCTGAAGGCCGACCTCGAACTCGAGCGCGAGGCGATCCCGCCGCTGCGCGATGCCATCCAGCACTGCGAGAAGGTGCGCGACTACATCAGCCGCGAGATCCTCGAGGACATCCTCGAAAGCGAGGAGGAGCACGTCGACTTCCTCGAAACGCAGCTTTCGCTGATCGAGGCGATGGGCATCCAGAACTATATCCAGCTCCAGACCAAGCCCGCCGAGGACTGATCCTCAGGACCGGTCGCCGGTCAGGTGATGCCGGACTGCAAACGACGGCTTTCTGCGCTTGCCTTGGCTCACGTACTGTAAGTACGCTCCGCTCCGGTTCTCGAAAACCGCCGTTTTCGCCTCGGCCTGACCTGACCGGCGACCGGTCCTAGGCAGCCGGGCGCCGCGCGGCGTGGAGTTCATCATGCAGCCGCCGGGCGATCCGCTCGGCGGCTTTGCCGTCTCCGATGCGCGTCGAGGCGTTCGCCATGCGGCGGTGCGCCTCGTCGTCGTCCAGCAGGCGCGTCACGGCGGCGAGGATGCCGCCGCGCGCCGTGTCGACGACCAGCGCCGTGCCCGCCTCGACCACTTCGGGCCGTTCGGTGAGGGCGCGCACGACGAGCGTCGGCACGCCGAGCGCGGAGGCTTCCTCCTGCACGCCGCCCGAATCGGTGACGACGAGATGCGCGGCGGCGAGCGCGGCGACGAACGCGGGGTAGGGCATCGGCGGCACCAGCCGCGCGGCCGGGCAGGCTTCGAGCGGCGCATAGATGCCGGGCGGGCAGCCGGGGTGGCGGGGCAGCAGCACCTCGACGTCGCCGCGCGCCGCGATCGCGGCAAGCGCGCCGATGATCTCCGGGAACGCCGCCTCGCGGTTTTCCCGTCGGTGCAGCGTCGCGAGGATGAGCCGCCGATCGGCGGGCACCGCCGGGGGCAGGTCGCGGAGCGTCCGGTGCAGCGCATCGACGACGGTGTTGCCCGTCACCGCGATCGCCGCGTCCGGCACGCCCTCGGCGCGGAGGTTGACGCGTGCGCCGGGCGTCGGCGCGAAATGCAGCGTCGCCAGCCGCGCGATCAGCGTGCGGTTGATCTCCTCCGGATAGGGCTGGCTGAGGTCGAAGCTGCGCAGCCCGGCCTCGACATGCGCGACCGGGATTCCCGCCTGCCGCGCCGCGATGGCGCCGGCGAGCGCCGAGGTCGTGTCGCCCTGCACGACCACCCACGCCGGCCGCTCGCGCGCCAGCAGCAGGGCGAGGGCGCCGACCGCGCGCTCCGTGAGTTCGCTCAGCGATTGCCCCGGCCGCATGAGGGCGAGATTCGCGTCGGCCGCGATTCCGAACGGGTCCAGCGCCTCCGCCGCCATCTCGGGGTGCTGTCCGGTCAGGCACACGCGCGTCGGGAGTTCCAGCGCGCGCAACGCCAGCACGAGCGGGGCGAGCTTGATCGCCTCGGGCCGCGTGCCGATGATCACCATGACCGTGCCGGACGATGTCATGAAGGCCCCCCCCGCCCGCTGTTCACATCGTACTCCCCGGCTCTATAGGAGCGGCATGGACGCGCCGAATGCAAATCGTTTCGACATCGTTATAGCCGTGGATGGGCCCGCCGCCTCGGGGAAGGGCACCATCGCGCGGGCGCTCGCCGCGCATTTCGGCCTGCCGCACATGGATACGGGGAGCCTCTACCGCGCTGTTGGCCTCGCGGTGCTGCGCGCCGGAGGCGACCCTTCCGATGCGGCGCTCGCCGCCGGATGCGCGCGGACGCTCGACGTGACCGCGTTCGACGATCCGGCGCTGCGCGAATCGGCGACGGCGCGCGCGGCCTCGGTCGTCTCCGCGCATCCGGAGGTGCGGGCCGCGCTCCTCGAACGCCAGCGGGCGTTCGCGCGCCAGCCCGGCGGCGCAGTGCTCGACGGCCGCGACATCGGCACGGTCATCGCGCCCGATGCCGATATCAAGATCTTCGTGACGGCGAGCCTCGACGTGCGTGCGCGGCGGCGGCAGGCGGAAACCCCCGAGCGCGACCTCGCCGTGGTGCGCGCCAATCTCGCCGAGCGCGACGCGCGCGACGCGGGCCGGGACGCGGCGCCGCTCCGGCAGGCGGAGGACGCGATCCTGCTCGACACGTCCGACATGGACCGCGACGCCGCCATCGCCCGTGCCCTTGCGCTTGCCGAGGCGCGGCTTGCGGAAAAGGCGGCATTGCGATAAGGCGGCCACGCCTTTCACGACGGCACCTCCATCGGGATGCCGTCCTTGCCGTGTTTCCGCGAAACCGGGAGAGGGGCCAACGCAAGGTTTTGCAAGGAGCGGACGGGCATGGGGCCCGGACGGCTTCGAGACCGCCGGAAACAACCGGCCGGCCAGTAACGACATGAAGGAACACTGATACCTATGGCAACCAATCCCATGCCGAGCCGCGACGATTTCGCGGCGCTCCTCGAAGCGAGCCTCGGCGGCAGCGAATCGTTCGAAGGCCGGGTCGTCACCGGCACCGTCACCGGAATCGAAAACGACATGGCCGTCATCGACGTCGGCCTGAAGTCGGAAGGCCGCGTGCCGCTGCGCGAGTTCGCAGCGCCGGGCGAGAAGCCCGAGATCAAGGTCGGCGACCAGGTTGAGGTCTATGTCGACCGTGTCGAGAACGCCTATGGCGAGGCCATGCTGTCGCGCGACCGCGCGCGCCGTGAAGCCGCCTGGGACAAGCTCGAATCCGAATTCCAGGAAAACGCCCGCGTCGACGGCGTCATCTTCGGCCGCGTCAAGGGCGGCTTCACTGTCGATCTCGGCGGCGCCGTGGCGTTCCTGCCCGGCAGCCAGGTGGACATCCGCCCGGTGCGCGACGTTACCCCGCTGATGGGGATGCCGCAGCCGTTCCAGGTGCTGAAGATGGACAGGAAGCGCGGCAACATCGTCGTGTCGCGCCGCGCCGTGCTCGAGGAAACCCGCGCCGAGCAGCGTTCGGGCCTCATCCAGACGCTCACCGAAGGCCAGACCGTCGACGGCGTCGTCAAGAACATCACCGACTACGGCGCGTTCGTGGACCTCGGCGGCATCGACGGCCTGCTGCACGTCACCGACATGAGCTACAAGCGCGTCGGCCACCCCTCGGAGGTGCTCGGCATCGGCGACACCGTGAAGGTGCAGATCGTCCGCATCAACCGCGAGACGCAGCGCATCTCGCTCGGCATGAAGCAGCTCGAATCGGATCCGTGGGAAGGCGCCGCCGCCAAGTACTCGGTGGGCCAGAAGGCCACGGGCCGCGTCACCAACATCACCGACTACGGCGCCTTCGTGGAGCTGGAGCCGGGCGTCGAGGGTCTCGTCCACGTTTCCGAGATGTCGTGGGTCAAGAAGAACGTCCACCCCGGCAAGATCGTCTCGACGAGCCAGGAGGTCGATGTCGTGGTGCTCGAGGTCGATGAGGACAAGCGCCGCATCAGCCTCGGCCTCAAGCAGGCGCAGCAGAACCCGTGGGAGGCGTTCGCGTCCCAGCACCCGGTCGGCAGCGTCGTCGAGGGCGAGGTCAAGAACACCACCGAGTTCGGCCTGTTCATCGGCCTCGACGGCGACGTCGACGGCATGGTGCACATGTCCGACATCGCGTGGGGCGTCAGCGGCGAGGACGCGCTCGAACTGCACCACAAGGGCGAGACGGTGAAGGCCGTCGTGCTCGACGTGGACGTGGAGAAGGAGCGCATCTCGCTCGGTATGAAGCAACTCGATCAGGCCGCCTCCGGCGGCAAGGTCTCGGCGGGCGGCGGCAGCGGCGGCGTCAACAAGGGCGAGACCGTCACCTGCACCGTCGCGGCGATCGTCGACGGCGGCATCGAGGTCACGCTCGGCGACAGCGGCGCGACGGGCTTCATCCGCCGCGGCGATCTCAGCCGCGACCGCGACGAGCAGCGGCCGGAGCGCTTCCAGGTCGGCCAGAAGGTCGATGCGCAGGTGATCGGCTTCGATCGTTCGAAGAAACCGAACCTGTCGATCAAGGCGCTGCAGATCTCCGAGGAGAAGGAGGCCGTGAAGCAGTACGGTTCGTCCGACTCCGGCGCGAGCCTCGGCGACATTCTCGGCGAGGCGCTGAACAAGGCCAAGGACGCGAAGAAGTAAGCCGACGCACCTTTGCGAGCCGTTTGCGGCCCGTCAGTTCCGTTACTGACGGGCCGCTTGCTTTTTGTTAACCTGCTCAAGCTGTTGTATGATTTGCGCGTTCCGAGTCGGGGGGACGGCGGAAGAGGGGCGGGCTGGGTGGCCGCAGCGCGTTTTTGAACAAAATTGGGGCTGGAGAAACGGGGTGAGAGATGATTCGATCTGAACTCGTCGCAGCAGTCACGGAAATGAACCCGCACCTGTCGCAGCGGGATGTCGAACGGGTCGTATCGACGATTTTCGATTCGATCACGGAAGCGCTTGCCGAAGGGCGCCGCGTGGAACTGCGCGGTTTCGGCGCCTTCTCGACGCGCGGACGCGACCCGCGCACGGGGCGCAATCCGCGCACCGGCGAGAAGGTGGCCGTGGAAGCGAAGCGCGTGCCGTATTTCAAGGCCGGCAAGGAACTGCGCGAGCGGCTCAACAAATAGTCCGCGCCTGATCCGGCGGCTTGTCATGCCATCGGTGCTGGCATCGCGCGCGGCTGTCCGTTAAGCAGGGGTCATGCGCATCGTCACGCTGACCTTCTACTTCCTGTTCGGCGCGCTGCTGGCATGGTTTGCCGCGCGGAACTGGGATTTCGTCACGCTGAAGCTGTGGGGCGACTACGAGCTGGCGATCCGGCTCCCCGTTCTGCTGCTCCTCGTCTTCCTCGCCGGCGCCCTGCCGCTCGCCATCCTGCGCTATGCCAGCCGCTGGCGCTGGTCGCGGCGCGTGCAGAAGCTGGAGCGTGCGCTTGAGGACACGCAGCCCACCGCGCAGCCGCCTGTGCTGGACCCGGCCCCGCCGCCGCCCGTCGCCCCGCTATGACGAACCCTGTCTTCTGTGCGGTCGATACGGCCGACAAGGATCACGCGCGGGCGCTTGCCGCGCGCGTCGCGGGCCGTGTCGGCGGCATCAAGCTCGGCCTCGAGTTCTTCATGGCGAACGGCCGCGAGGGCATCGCTGCGGTCGCGGAGGGCGGCGTTCCCGTCTTCCTCGATCTGAAGTTCCACGACATTCCGAACACCGTGGCGGGCGCCGTGCGCGCGCTCGGCGCGTGCCCCTACGACATCCTCACCGTCCACGCGGGCGGCGGCAGCGACATGATGCGTGCCGCGAGGGACGCGGCGCGTCCCGGCGCGAAGGTGGTCGGCGTCACGGTGCTGACCAGCATGGACGAGGACGATCTCGCCGCCACCGGCGTCATCGGGACGCCCGCCGATCAGGTCCGCAGGCTCGCGGCGCTGGCGCGCGGCGCGGGGCTCGACGGCATCGTCTGCTCGGCGCACGAGGTTGCCGCGATGCGCGCGGTATGGCCGGAGGGGTTCTTCGTCGTTCCCGGCATCCGCCCGGCGGGAAGCGCCGTGGGCGACCAGAAGCGGGTGATGACGCCGCGCGAAGCCATGAGCGCGGGCGCGAGCATTCTCGTCGTCGGGCGGCCGATCACCGGCGCCGAAGACCCCGGCGCGGCGGCGGACGCGATTTCCCAGAGCCTTTGAGCGTGGCCCGCATCAAGATTTGCGGCGTGCGCGACCGTGCCGCGATCGACGCTGCGGCGGCCGGACAGGCCGACTACGTGGGCTTCGTGTTCTTCCCGAAAAGCCCCCGCAATCTCTCGCTCGATGATGCCGCCGGGCTCGCCGGGGCGGTTCCGTCCGGCATCCGCCGCATCGGCCTCTTCGTGAACGCCGACGACGAGGCGATCGGCGCCGCCGTCCGTGCCGCGCTGCTCGACGGTGTGCAGCTTCACGGCGACGAGGGCCCGGAGCGTGTCGCGGCGGTGAAGGCGCGTTTCGGCGTCGAGGTGTGGAAGGCCGTGCCGGTTGCAACGCGCGCCGATCTTGCGGGCGCACGCCGCTATGCAGGCATCGCCGACCGCGTCCTGTTCGACGCGAAGACCCCGCCGGACGCGGCGCTGCCGGGCGGCATGGGCGTGCGCTTCGACTGGCGGCTGCTCGCCGGGTTCGATGCGGGCGCGCCGTGGGGCCTCGCGGGCGGACTTGACGCCTCGACAGTCGGCGAAGCGCTCGCTACCACGCAGGCGCCGCTGGTCGACGTGTCGTCGGGGGTGGAGGACGCGCCGGGCGTGAAATCCCCGGCGAAGATCAGGGCGTTTTGCGAGGCGGTGAGAGCGGGGCGGTAAGGGCACGATGACGGTGCAGAACAGTTTACGGCAGCAGCCCGACGAGCGCGGCCATTTCGGCGCCTTCGGCGGCCGCTATGTCGCCGAGACGCTGATGCCGCTGATCCTCGACCTCGAACGCGAATACCGCGCCGCCAAGGCCGACCCGGCGTTCCGCGCCGAGTTCGAATATCTGCTGAAGCACTATGTCGGCCGTCCGAGCCCGCTGTGGCTGGCCGAGCGGCTGACGAACGACCTCGGCGGCGCGAAGATCTATCTGAAGCGCGAGGACCTCAATCACACTGGCGCGCACAAGATCAACAACTGCATCGGCCAGATCCTGCTCGCGAAGCGCATGGGCAAGACGCGCGTCATCGCCGAGACCGGCGCGGGCCAGCACGGCGTCGCGACCGCGACCGTCGCCGCGCTGTTCGGCCTGCCCTGCACGATCTTCATGGGCGCGGTGGACGTGGCGCGCCAGCAGCCGAACGTGTTCCGCATGAAGCTGCTCGGCGCTGAGGTGGTCGCGGTGGACTCGGGCGCGAAGACGCTGAAGGACGCGATGAACGAGGCGCTGCGCCACTGGGTCGCGAACGTCCACGACACCTTCTACATCATCGGCACGGTCGCGGGCCCGCATCCCTATCCGGAGCTGGTGCGCGATTTCCAGTCGGTGATCGGCACCGAGGCGCGCGCGCAGATTCTGGAGGCGGAAGGCCGCCTGCCGGACATGCTGATCGCGCCCGTCGGCGGCGGTTCCAACGCCATCGGCCTGTTCCATCCGTTCCTCGATGACGAGAGCGTCGAGATCGTCGGCGTCGAGGCGGCGGGCGAGGGGCTGGACAAACGCCACGCCGCCAGTCTCGCGGGCGGCTCGCCCGGCATCCTCCACGGCAACAAGACCTACCTTTTGCAGGACAAGGACGGCCAGATCACCGAGGCGCACTCGATCTCGGCGGGCCTCGACTATCCCGGCATCGGCCCGGAACACGCGTGGCTGCACGAGATCGGGCGCGTGCGCTACGTGCCCGTCACCGACGACGAGGCGCTCGCGAGCTTCCAGCGACTCTGCAAGCTCGAAGGCATCATCCCCGCGCTCGAATCCGCGCACGCCGTCGCGGCAGCGGAACGCATCGCGCCGACGCTGGGCAAGGACAGGGTGATCGTCGTCAACCTCTCCGGGCGCGGCGACAAGGACATCTTCACGGTGGCCGAAGCGCTGGGGGTGAAGCTGTGAGCGGGCGCATTCCGGCAGCCTTCGCGCGTGCGAAAGCGGATGGCCGCGCTGCGCTCGTCACCTTCGTCACCGGCGGCGATCCGTCTCCCGCCGATACCGCCGCCGTCCTCGATGCGCTCGTCGCGGGCGGCGCGGACGTGATCGAGCTCGGGATGCCGTTCACCGATCCGATGGCGGACGGTCCCGCCATCCAGCGTGCGAACCTGCGCGCGCTCGGCGCGGGGACGACGACCGCCGCCATCCTCGCCATCGCGAAGGCCTTTCGCGCGCGGCACGCGGACGTGCCGCTCGTGCTGATGGGCTATGCGAACCCGATGCTCCGGCGCGGCGCGGACTGGTTCGCCGCCGCCGCCAAGGACGCGGGCGTTGACGGCGTCATCGCGGTCGACCTGCCGCCGGAGGAGGACGCGGAGCTCGGCCCCGCGCTCCGCGCCGCCGGGCTGCATTTCATCCGCCTCGCGACGCCCACCACGGACGCGGCGCGGCTCCCCGCCGTGCTGGAGGGCGCGTCCGGTTTCCTCTACTATGTCTCGGTCGCGGGCATCACCGGGCTTCAGCAGGCCGCGCAGGACAGCATCGAAGGCGCGGTCCTGCGTTTGAAGGCGGCGACCGACCTGCCCGTGGCGGTCGGCTTCGGCGTCCGCACGCCGGCGCAGGCCGCCGCGATCGGCCGCGTCGCTGACGGTGTCGTCGTCGGCTCGGCGATCGTCGACATCGTGGCAGCGCACGGCGCCGGTGCCGCGCCGCATGTGAAGGATTACGTGGCCGGGCTCGCCGCCGCGCTCGCCACTGCAAGGGAGAAGGCCGCATGAGCTGGCTCGAACGCATCCGCCCCGCGCTCAGTTTCCTCACCAAGAAGGAGACGCCGGACAATCTCTGGACGAAGTGCCGGGGCTGCGGCCAGATGAACTTCCACCGCGAGCTGGTGGAAAACATGAACGTCTGCCCGCGCTGCGACTTCCACGAGCGCATCGGTCCGAAGGAACGCTTCCAGCAGGTCTTCGACGGCGGCAGGTACGAGCGGCTGGCGATTCCGTCCGTGACGGAGGACCCGCTCAAATTCCGCGACCAGAAGAAATACACGGACCGCATCAAGGCCGCGCGCGCCGCGACCGGCGAGCCCGAGGCGTTCGCGGTGGCGGAAGGCCAGATCGAGGGCATCTCCGCCGTCGTCGGCGTGCAGAATTTCGCCTACATGGGCGGCTCGATGGGCATGGGCGTCGGCGAGGCGTTCATCGCCGGGGCGGAGGCTGCGCTCGACAGCCGTGTGCCCTACGTGGTGTTCACCGCGGCGGGCGGCGCGCGTATGCAGGAAGGGCTTTTGAGCCTCATGCAGATGCCGCGCGCGACCGTGCTCACATCGCTGCTGCGCGAGGCGGGGCTGCCGTACATCGTCGTCATCACCGACCCGACGACGGGCGGCGTCACCGCGTCCTACGCGATGCTCGGCGACGTCCACATCGCGGAGCCGGGCGCGCTCATCGGCTTCGCGGGCCAGCGCGTCATCGAGCAGACGATCCGCGAGAAGCTGCCCGAAGGCTTCCAGCGCGCCGAATACCTGCACGAGCACGGCATGGTCGACATGGTCGTGCACCGCAAGCGGCTGAAGGCGCAGCTCGGCAGCCTGCTCGGCGTCCTCACGCAAGCCCCCGCGAAAGCCGCCTGACCGATGCCAACGCCGCGCTGATGGCCACGGAGGGGGCCCGCTCGGACAATCCCGCGCTCGACGCCCTGCTCGTCGAGGCGAAGACGCTGCACCCCGATCTCATCGACCTGACGCTCGGCCGCCTCGAACGCCTGCTCGGCAAGCTCGGCAACCCGCACCACCACCTGCCGCCCGTGTTCCACGTCTCCGGCACCAACGGCAAAGGCTCGACGGTCGCCTTCCTGCGCGCCTGTCTCGAAGCGGCGGGCCACCGCGTCCACGTCTTCACCTCGCCGCACCTCGTGCGCTTCAACGAGCGTATCCGCCTCGCCGGGCGGCTCATCACCGATGCCGAGCTGATCGAGCTCCTCGGCGATGTGATCAGCGTCAACAACGGCGAGCAGATCACCTTCTTCGAGCTGACGACGGCGGCGGCGTTCACGGCGTTCTCGCGCACGCCCGCCGACGCCTGCGTCATCGAGGTGGGGCTCGGCGGCACGTGGGATGCGACGAACGTGCTGCCCACGGCGGCGGTGTGCGGCATCGCGCAGCTCGGGCTCGATCACCAGCAGTTCCTCGGCCACTCGATCCTCGACATCGCGCGCGAGAAGGCAGGCATCGCGAAGCCGGGCGTGCCGCTCGTCACCTCGCGCTATCCGCAGACCGTGGCGGCGGCGATCGGCGAGGTGGCGGGGCCGAAGGGCGCGCGCATCATCGCGCGCGGCATCGACTGGGACGTCGGCATCTATCAGGGCCAGCTCCACTACCGCGACGGCAAGGCGAAGCTCACGCTCGGGATGCCGCGCCTGCCCGGCGCGCACCAGATCGACAACGTCGGCCTCGCCGCCGCCATGCTGCGCCACCAGACGGCGCTCGCGGTGCCGGATGCGGCGCTGCGTGCGGGTCCGGGCTGGGCGGAGTGGCCCGCGCGGCTCCAGCGGCTGGAGAGCGGCCCGTTCGTCGCGCATCTGCCGCAGGGCAGCGAACTCTGGCTCGACGGCGGCCACAACCCGTCCGCCGCGCGCGTCATCGTCGACGCGTTCCGCGCGCAGGACATCGCGGCGACGCCGTTCCACCTCGTGCTCGGCATGTTGCAGAACAAGGACGCGGCGGCCTTCCTCAAGGCCTTCGCGGGCCGGGTGACGGCGGCCCACACCGTGCCGATCCCCGATCACGACTGCATCGCCCCCGAAGCGCTCGCGAAGCTTGCGGGCGACGTCGGCCTTCCTGCGACCCCGGCGGCCTCCGTAGACGAGGCGCTCCGCCGCCTCGGCCACGCCGCCGACCGCAAGGCGCCGCCCGTGGTGCTGATCGCGGGGTCGCTCTACCTCGCCGGCGACGTGCTGAAGATCAACGGGCCGCTTCCGGGCTGACCGTCTGCGTCCCGGCGCCCGCACGCGCCCGTTGCAGCAGGTCGACCACATAGTCGGAGGGCGGGCTGTGCGGGTTCATCATCATCGCGCCCAGAATATTCCGGGCGCGCTCGAATTCGCCAGTCTCGACCAGCAGCGCCGCGAGCGCGACGTTGATCTCGCTCACTTGCGGCGCGAGCGCGCGTGCCTCGGCAAGCACGGTGACGACGTCGGGACGGCGGGGATCGGGCTGGGCGCGGACATAGTTGTAAAGCGTCTGATAGTGGTGCGGGCGGGTCTTGAACGCGCGCGTGAAGTGCCGCCGGGCCTGGGCGTGGTTCACCTCCACCTCGCCGTCCTCGGCGGATCGCATGTAGCTGCGCCCCATCAGATAGTTGAGTTCGGCGTCGTCCGGCCGGGCCTCCATCAGCGGCCCCAGAAGCTTTCGCCCCTGCGCGGCGTCGCCGAATTCCGCCTCGACCGCGGCGATCACTCTGGCGGTCCACGGGTCGTCCGGGTAGCGGAAGGCATCGCGCCGCAGGCCCGCGACGAGCGTGTCGGCCGCCTCGGTGTTTCCGGCCCGCGCTTTCAGCATCGCATAGGGAAGCAGAAGCGTTTCTGCCGCGGGGGGAAGCGCGCTGACGCTGACGGGCGGTTCCGGAACCTGGCCGGGCTTGATGGTCAGCTTCGTGTAGGTGATTTTCCCTTTCATGTAGCCGTTCAACTGGCGGTTGAACGTCTTCATGTCGATGCCGAACGCGGGTTCGAAGGCGGCTTCGAGGCTTTCCCCCACGCTCAGGCGCTTCAGATAGGCGGAAAGCTGCTGCGACCGCTGCGGATCGCGCAGCATGTAGTGCGTCGCCAGCCAGGACTGCGCGTAGAACATGGCGACGTCGTCGCGCTTCTTCATGCTCCAGGCGTCGGCCGTGAGCAGCACGCGCGCGTCGATCCAGTTTCCGTAGGTGAGCCAGGCGGCGCGATTCTGCGACGCACGACCCATCGTCATGTTGTCGGTCTTGACGTCGGCGGTGGAGAAATACTCGGCGAAGCCCTCCACGTACCACGACGGGTACACGTAGGGAAAATGGAACATCATGAAATGATGGCCGTATTCGTGCAGCAATATGTCGAGCGCGGTGTCGTCGGCGTCGTTGACGCGGACGGAAAAGGCCGCGGTGCCCGTCGACGCGGCGTGGTAGAAGCCGCCGACGTCGCGGGGCAGATCGGCGAGCGCGCGCAGCTTCGCCTGCGAGCGGACCATGTAGACGTCGAGCGGCGGCATCTCCCGCTCCGTGCCGGCGCCGGTCATCAGCCGGAGCAGCCAGTCGAAGCGTTCGAGCTGCCGCGCGTAGGCGACCAGCGCCTTTTCGGAGCCATCGCTGTAGACACGGAAATGTTTTGTTTCCGCGACGCGCCATTCGGCCGAAGCGCCTGTCGAAAGACACAGGGCGGCAAGAAGAAGGCTGAGCTTTCGTACAAGAAACGACATCGACTTTTCCCCCGGTGTCGTATCCTATATTTTCCGTTTGTTGCCTGTCTCCGATTTTTTCGGGGAGGTATTCACGCCTGTTGGGGCGCCGTCTCCGTTCCCGCCGTGCCGATCGAGGAATCGATCAGGCCTGCGCGCATCATCATCCAGAACAGCAGGATGCCGGGCACGGCGATCGCGGTGGTGAACAGGTAGTAGTTCACGTAGCCGAACGCCTCGATCAGCGCGCCCGCCGTGGTGCCGGTGAGGAAGCGGCCGACGATGCTGGCGAAGGCGGAGATGAGGGCGTACTGCGCCGCCGTGAAGCGGAGGTCGGTGAGCGCCGAGAAATAGGCGACGACGCAGACGCCGCCGATGCCGCTCGCGAAATTCTCGAAGCCGATGGCGAGCGCCATGCCGGTGTTGCTGTGCCCGGCGACGGCGAGCAGCGCGAAGCTGAAGTTGGAGACCGCCATCAGGATCAGGCTGAGCAGCACCGACCGCTTGAGGCCGAGGCGGGCGTAGAGGATGCCGCCGACGAAGATACCTGCGAGCAGCGCCCAGAAGCCGACCCCGACATCGTAGATGGCGATCTCGGTGTTCGTGTAGCCGAGATCGTCGAACAGCAGGCGGAGCGTGAGGTTGGCAAGCGTGTCGCCGATCTTGTGCAGGAGGATGAACAGCAGCACGAGCCACGCGCCGCTCCTCCGGAAAAACTCCGCGAACGGGCCGATGATCGCGGTGCCGAGCGTCTTCAGCGACTTGCGCTGCGCGACTTCGTGATGGCGCGCGGGCTCGCCCATGACGAGCGCGGTGAGCGCCGCCGGGAGCGCGAAGACGGCGCAAAGCACGTAGGCCATGCCCCAGCCGAGGTTCCATTCCAGCGGATCGGCGGCGACGAGCGCGAGTGCGCCCGCGGCGGCCGCACCGATGCGCCAGCCGTATTGCGACATGCCCGCGCCGACGCCGAGCTGGCGCGGCTCCAGAAGCTCGATGCGGTAGGCGTCGATCACGATGTCGAATGTCGCGCCCGCGACGCCCACGAAGATCGCGGCGAAGGCGACCGCCATGATGTCCGTCTTGGGGTCGGTGAGGCCGAGGTTGACGACCGCGACCATCACCAGCGCGGCGGTGAACAGCATCCACGAGACGCGCTGGCCGAGCCGCCCGAGGATCGGCAGGCGCACGCCCTCCACCACCCACGCCCAGAGGAACTTGAAGTTGTAGGCGAGGAACACGAGCGCGAAGGTGGTGACGCTTTTCTTGTCGATGCCGTCCTGCGCCAGCCGCGTGGTCAGCGTCGCGCCGATCATCGCGTAGGGAAAGCCCGACGACATGCCGAGGAACAGCGCGGCGAGCGGCGCGGCTTCGAAATAGGGGCGGACACCTTCGGGAAGGCGGTCCCGAACCGATGCGAGTGCGCCCGCCATGCCTGCTCCTTCATGCTGACTGCACGCGTGTGTAGGGCAGAAAGCGGCCCGCGTGAATCTCCCCCGTTTGCGCTAGGTGCCGGACGGGCTCCCGGCGCGGTAGAATGCCGGACATGGACGCCATCTCACCGCCGCGCCGTCCGACGCCCGGCCAGCTTGCGCTGGCGCGCGTGATCGCGGAAGGCCGGGCGATGCGCGACGAGCGCACGGCGACCGTGCCCGCCTCCGTCTATGTCGACGAAGCCCGCTTCGCGCGCGAGCGCGACCGGCTGTTCCGGCGGCTTCCCGTCGCGGTCGCGGTGTCGGCGCTGCTGCCGGATGCGAACATGGCGGTTGCGCACGACGGGTTCGGCGTGCCGCTGCTGCTTGCGCGCGACGGCAAGGGCGCGGCGCGCGTGTTCCTGAACGTCTGCCGCCACCGCGGCACGCGGCTGATGGACGGTGCGGACGTGCAGAAGGCGCCGCGCATCGTCTGCCCCTATCATGCGTGGGCCTATGCCTGCGACGGGCGGCTGACGGGCGTGCCGCGCGCGGAGACGTTTCCGGGGCTGGACAAGGCGGAGCGCGGCCTTATCGAGCTTCCCTCGCGCGAGGCGGGCGGCATCGTCTGGGCCGGGCTGGACCGCGAGCGCACATACGACTTTTCGTGGATGGAAGGGCCGCTCGCCGCCGATTTCGACGCGCTCGGCCTCGGCGGCATGTATCTCTACAATCGCCGCACGCACGATGTGCCCGCGAACTGGAAGCTCATCATGGACGCGTTCCTTGAAAGCTACCATGTGCAGCGCCTGCACGCGAAGACGATCGCGCCCTTCTTCGTCGACGGCATCACGGCGGGCGACGTGATCGGGCCGCACGCGCGCTCGGCCGTCGCGCGCGCCGACTATCTCGCGAAAGTCGATCTCGAAGACTGGCCGGCGCTGCGCCGCGTCGTCACCTACGCCTATCAGCTCGTGCCCGGCACCGTGCTGGTGTTCTCGCCCGACTATGTGAACCTGATGACGCTGATGCCGCAGGCGGCGGGGCGCACGCTCGTCGAGGACTTCATGCTGATCCCGGAGAAGCCCGCGACGGCGAAGGCCGAGGACCACTGGCGCCGGTCATGGGAACTGCTCGACGGCGGCGTCTTCGGCACCGAGGATTTCGGCGCCGCCGCGCTCGGCCAGCAGGGGCTCGCAAGCGGCGCCGTGTCCGAACTGCTGCTCGGCAGCCTCGAACTCGGCATCCGCCGCTTTCACGAGACGGTGGAAAGCCTCATCGCATAGGCTCGGGCGTCAGCAGCGGCGGGTCGCTTTCGCCCTTCGAGACGACCACGGCGGCGGCGAGATCGCCGGTGACGTTCAGCGTCGTGCGGCACATGTCGAGGAAGCGGTCGACGCCGAGGATGAGGCCGATGCCCTCGGGCGGCACGCCGACCATACCGAGGATGAGCGCGACGACCGGCAGCGAGCCCGCGGGCACGCCCGCCGTGCCGATGCCGCCGAGGATGCACACCAGCATCACCGTCACCTGCTGGTCGAGCGACAGCTCGACGCCGAAGAACTGCGCGAGGAACAGCACGGTGACGCCCTCGAACAGCGCCGTGCCGTTCTGGTTGGCGGTGGCGCCGATGGTGAGCACGAAGCGCGAGACGCGGCGCGGCAGCTTCAGATTGTCTTCGGCGACGCGCAGCGCCGTGGGCAGCGTGGCGTTGGAGGAGGCGGTCGAGAAGGCCATGACGATGGCCTCCTCCGATCCCTTGAAGAAGCGCGCGGGGGACATGCCGCCGAGGAATTTCACCGCCAGCGAATAGACGACGAGCATGTGGACGCCGAGCGCCAGCACGACGACGCCCACGTAGGAGGCGAGCCGCGCCAGCAGGTCCCAGCCGAACAGCGCGGCGAGGTTGAACATGAAGCAGGCGACGGCGTAGGGCGCCATGCGGATGACGAGGTTGATCAGCGTCATCGTCACGTCGAACAGCCCTTCGACGACGCCCTTCATGCGCTCGGCGGCGGGCGTCGCGGCGAGCACGAGACCGATGCCGAACATCAGCGCGAAGAACATCACGGCGAGGATGTCGTTGTCCGCGGCGGCGCGGATGACGTTCGAGGGCACGATGTTGAGGACCGCCTGTACGCCCGAGGGGGCCGTGCGCGAACTGTCTACGATGGCGGCGGCGCCCTCGCTCGCATCGGCGAGCAGGCGCTGGGCGAGCGCGGGGTCGATGCCGTCGCCGGGGCGCAGCACGTTCACGAAGGCAAGGCCGATCGCGACCGCCACCGCGGAAACGCCGACGGTGTAAGCCAGCGTCTTCCAGCCGATCCGGCCCAGCGAACGGATGTCGCCCATCTCGGCGACGCCGAGCACCAGCGCCGAGAACAGCAGCGGGATCACCAGCATGAACAGCAGCCGCAGGAACAGCTGCCCGATCGGGCCGGTGATGTAAGTGGTGACGGTATGGACCCACGCCGCGTCCGCGCCCGCCGTGAAATGCACGACAAGGCCCGCGACGAGACCGGCCGCGAACCCGATCAGCATCTTCACATGTAATGGCATCAACGGCTCCCTCTGCCCGTGGGGTGACGATAGACGAGCGATATTGCGATGGAAATGCGTTCAGGCGTCAGCGATGGATAGCCCCGGGATATGGTTCAGTTCACTGGCGCGCGCCGCCGGTAGCCGAGCGCCTCGGCGACATGGATGCGTGCGACGGTCTCGGCGCCTGCAAGGTCGGCGAGCGTGCGGGCGACGCGCAGCACGCGGTGGTAGCCGCGCGCGGTGAGGCGCATCGACTCCGCCGCCTGCATCAGAAGTGTGCGCCCGGCATCGTCGGGCGCGGCGACCGTGTCCAGCAGCTTGCCGTCGGCCTCGGCGTTGGTGCGGATACCATGCGCGTCATAGCGCGCGGTCTGGAGCGCGCGTGCGGCGGCCACGCGCGCCGCGACCTCCGCCGAGCCCTCGGCGGGCGGCGGCAGCGCGAGGTCGGCGGCGGAGACCGGCTCCACCTCGACGTGCAGGTCGATGCGGTCGAGGAGCGGCCCGGAGAGCTTGGCCTGATAGTCGGCGGCGCATTTCGGGGCGCGGGCGCAGGCGAGGGCGGGGTCGCTGAGGTGGCCGCAGCGGCAGGGGTTCATCGCGGCGACAAGCTGCACGCGCGCCGGATAGGTGACGTGGAGCGCGGCGCGCGCGACGCTGACCTCGCCCGTCTCCAGCGGCTGCCGCAGCAGATCGAGCACCTGCCGCTGGAACTCCGGCAGCTCGTCGAGGAACAGCACGCCGAGATGCGCGAGGCTGACCTCGCCGGGCCGCGCCTTCGCGCCGCCGCCGACGAGCGCCGGCATCGAGGCGGAATGGTGCGGCGCGCGGAACGGCCGGCGGCGTATCAGCTTCCCGCCGTCGAGCGCGCCCGCGACGGAAGCCACCATCGAGACTTCCAGCGCCTCGCGCGGGGTGAGCGGCGGCAATATGCCCGGCAGCGCGGCGGCGAGCAGCGACTTGCCCGCGCCGGGCGGCCCGGACATCAGCAGGTTGTGGCCGCCCGCCGCCGCGACTTCGAGCGCGTGCTTGGCGGTCTCCTGCCCCTTCACGGCGGCAAGGTCGGGTGCGTCGGCGGCGTCCTCGGCGACCGACGCCGTGGGCGGACTGAGAAGCTGCGTGCCTTTCAGGTGGTTGAGCAGGCTGAGGAGATCGGGCGCGGCGAGCACGTCGCAGCCCGCCCACGCCGCCTCGCCGCCCTGCGCCGCCGGGCAGATCAGGCCGAGGTCGTTCGACGAGGCGTGGAGCGCGGCGAGCAGCACGCCGGGGACCGGGCTCACCCGTCCGTCGAGCGCCAGCTCGCCGACCGCCGCGTAGCCGCTGAGCGCCTCCAGATCGACGACGCCCATCGCGGCGAGCAGGCCGAGCGCGATGGGGAGATCGTAGTGGCTGCCTTCCTTGGGGAGGTCGGCGGGCGAGAGGTTGACCGTGATGCGCTGGAAGGGAAGCGCGAGGCCGATGGCGGAGAGCGTCGCGCGCACGCGCTCCTGGCTTTCCGCGACCGCCTTGTCGGGCAGGCCGACGATGGTGAACTTGGCTCCGCCGCGCGCGATCTGCACCTGCACGTCGACGCTGCGCGCCTCGAGCCCGATGAACGCCACCGTTGCGACGCGCGCAACCATTCCGATGGTTCCCCCGTTGTCCCCCTGCGGCACCGGTAGAGCCCGGCACCGGGATCGTCAAACCCCTACGCTGACGGCCTCTTTTTTGACACGCCGCTGCATCAGAATGCCATGCAGGAACCGAATCGATCTGCCTTGGGACGATCCCCCGTGACGACGCCTGCCCTCACCGTTCGCAAGCCGCGGCGGCCGCGCTCCCTCGCGCGCCGCGGGGCGGAGATCACGGCGGGCGTCATGCTGCTGATCCTGTCGCCGATCATCGGCGGACCGCTCATCCCGGGGCCGTTCGGCTTCATCGGCTCGGCGATCGGCCTCGCGCTCATACTCCGGAACTCGCACTGGGCGCGAAAGCGGTATGTGGCCTTCAAGCGCCGCTATCCCAGGATCGCGCGCTGGGTGGACGTGGGGCTCAGACGGCGCAAGCGACCGCGTCCGGAGTAGGCGCGGCCACGCTTTCCGTTGACTTTGGGCGCGTCCCTGCCTATGCGCTCGCCCGAAGGTTTCGGCCGCGATGACGCGTGCACGCGTGCGCGGCCGTTTTTATTGATTCGATTCGCAAGAAGGCATGTCCGATGAAGCGCACCTACCAACCGAGCAAGCTCGTCCGCAAACGGCGCCACGGCTTCCGCGCGCGCTCGGCGACGCCGGGTGGCCGCAAGGTCCTGGCGGCCCGCCGCGCGCGCGGCCGCAAGCGGCTGTCGGCGTAACCGCGAAGACGGCTGCAAGGCCGGAACGGCTCCGTGCGCGGCGCGATTTCCTCGCCGCGAACAAGGGACGCCGCGCCGTGACCGACGGTTTCATCCTGCTGGCCCGCGACCGCGCCGATGGCGGCGCCGTGCGCGTGGGCTTCACTGTCACGAAGAAGATCGGGGGCGCGGTCGTCCGCAACCGGCTGAAGCGCCGCCTGCGCGCGCTCGTCCGCGAATCGCTGCCTGCGCTTGCGTCTCCCGCCCACGATTACGTGCTGATCGGCCGCGAGGCGGGGCTGACGCGCGCCTACGCTGACATGGCTGCCGATCTGGAGCGTGCAGTGCGGAAGACGGCGCGATGATCGGCAAGCTCGTCAGTCGTCTGATGATCCTCGTCGCGCGCGGCTGGCAGCTGAGCTTCTCGGTCGTCCTGCCGCCGACCTGCCGGTTCGCCCCCTCGTGCTCCGCCTACGCGATCGAGGCGATCGAGCGGCACGGCGCCATCAAGGGTGGCGCGCTCGCGCTCTCTCGGATATTGCGCTGCCATCCGTGGGGCGGTTCGGGGTTCGATCCCGTTCCCGGTTCCGAAACAACAATGAAGTCGAGGCCCTGCTGCGGGCCGCAAGAAGGTGGTCGAGCTTGAGCGAAAATCGCAACATGTTCCTGGCGATCCTGTTGTCGATCGTCGTGCTGTTCGGCTGGGCCGCCATCTCGGAGCGCTTCTTCCCGACGCCGAAGTCCAATGAGCCGGTGAGTGCCGCGCAGACGGCGGATAGCGCCGCGCCCGTCGCCACCGCACCCACCGTACTGCGCGACCGCGCGGCGGTGATCGCGGAGGGCGAACGCGTCGCCATCCGCACGCCCGCGCTTTCGGGCTCGATCAACCTCACCGGCGCGCGCATCGACGACCTGCTGCTGCTGCGCCACGACGAGACGCTGAAGAAGGATTCGGCCAAGGTCCGCCTGTTCTCGCCCTCGGGCGCGCCGGGCGCCTATTTCGCCGAGTTCGGCTGGACCGGCGCGAAGACCCTGCCGACCGCCGCGACCGTCTGGAAGGCGAACGCGCCGACGCTGACGCCGGAGCAGCCGGTGACGCTGTCGTGGACGAACGCGGACGACCAGACGTTCCTCATCGAACTCTCGGTGGACAAGGACTACCTGTTCACGGCGAAGCAGAGCATCGTCAATCGCGGCAATGCGGCGCTCGTCGCGCGCGCCTACGGCCTCGTCGCCCGCGTCGGCACCGGGCCCGACCAGAGCACGTTCAACGCCCATGTCGGCCCGATCGGCGTGTTCGGCGGCAAGACCAACTACGACTACAACTACGACGACATCGACGAGGCGCCGGCGCGCGAGGTCGATTTCCGCTCGAAAGGCGGCTGGATCGGCTTCACCGACAAGTACTGGCTCTCCGCGCTGGTCCCCGGAAACGACACGACGTTCGACGCCAATTTCCGCAGCGGCGGCGACGAGCGCTATCAGGCGGGCGTGCGCGGCGAGCCGGTCGCGGTCGGCCCCGGCCAGAGCGCGGCGGTGACGACGCGCCTGTTCGCGGGCGCGAAGGAGGTCGACGTGCTCGACCGCTACCAGGACGATCTCGGCATCGTGCGCCTCGGCAGCGCCATCGACTGGGGCTGGTTCGAGGTGATCGCGAAGCCGATCTTCCACCTGCTCGACTGGCTGTTCGAGAAGGTCGGCAACCTCGGCGTCGCCATCATCTGCCTCACCATCCTCATCCGCTTCGTGCTGTTCCCGATCGCGAACAAGCAATACGCCTCGATGGCGAAGATGCGGGCCGTGCAGCCGAAGATGAAGGCGCTGCAGGAGCGCTACAAGGACGACAAGCTGAAGCTCCAGCAGGAGATGATGGAGCTTTACAAGACGGAGAAGGTGAACCCGCTCGCGGGCTGCCTCCCCATCCTGCTCCAGATCCCGATCTTCTACGCGCTCTACAAGACGCTGTTCCTTGTCATCGACATGCGCCACCAGCCCTTCTACCTGTGGATCAAGGACCTGTCGGCGCCCGATCCGCTGACGCCGGTGAACCTGTTCGGCCTGCTGCCGTTCACGCCGCCGGCCTTCATCGGCATCGGCGTGCTGCCGATCCTGCTCGGCATCACCATGTGGCTCCAGCAGAAGCTCAATCCGCAGCCGCTCGACGAGATCCAGCAGAAGGTGTTCGCCATCCTGCCGTGGATGTTCATGATCATCATGGCGCCGTTCGCGGCGGGCCTCCAGCTCTACTGGACGGTGAACAACATCATCTCGATCGCCCAGCAGTGGGTGCTGATCAAGAAGCATCCGGCGCCCGCGCCGGAACCCGTCAAAGCGAAATGACCGGCGCGAAATGACCGGCGTCAGCCCCCGCGAGGCGAACCGGCTGTTCACGGGACCGATCGCCTTCGTGAAGTCGGCGCCGACGATGGACGACCTGCCCCCGGCGAACCTGCCGGAGGTGGCGTTCGCGGGCCGTTCCAACGTCGGCAAGTCGTCGCTGCTGAACGCGCTGACGGCGCGCAAGGGTCTCGCGCGCACCTCGAACACGCCGGGCCGCACGCAGCTTCTCAACATCTTCGATGTCGGCGAGCCCGCCGTGCTGCGTCTCGTCGACATGCCGGGCTACGGCTACGCCGAGGCGCCGAAGAAGATGGTCGAGGCATGGAAGCGCGCGGTGTTCGATTACCTGCGCGGCCGCGCCAACCTGAAGCGCGTGCTGCTGCTCATCGACAGCCGCCGCGGCGTCGGCAAGGTGGACGAGGAGGTGATGGACATGCTGGACAGCGCCGCCGTCTCCTACCAGATCGTGCTCACCAAGACGGACAAGGTGAAGGAAAGCTGGGTCGCGAAGCTCCGCGAGGACCTGCCAGCGATGCTGAAGACGCACCCGGCGTCGTTCCCCGGCCTGCTCGCCACCAGCTCCGAGAAGAATCACGGGATCGAGGACTTGCGCGCGGCGGTGCTCGCCGCCGCGAAGGACGGGGCGGCGGCATGAAACTGGTCATCGGCAACAAGCGCTATTCGTCGTGGTCGCTGCGCGGCTGGCTGGCCGCGAAGCAGTCCGGCCTCGCCTTCGACGAGGTGGTGATCCCGATGGACACGCCCGAATTCGCCGCCGCCAAGGCGGACCCGGCGTGTATGCCCTCGGGCCGCGTGCCGGTGCTGTGGGATGGCGACGTCGCCGTCTGGGAAAGCCTCGCGATCATCGACTGGCTCGCCGACCGCGTCGGCCGCGACCGCGGCGGAGATGCACGCTGGCTTCGTCGAGCTTCGCAAGGCGTGCCCGATGAACACGGGGCGCGCCTATCCCGCCTTCGCGCTGACGCCGGAGGTGGAGCGCGACGTCGGCCGCATCGACGCGCTCTGGCGCGAGGCGATCCACGGTTTCGGCGGGGAAGGGGGCCCGTTCCTGTTCGGCGCGTTCGGCGCGGCGGACATCATGTATGCCCCCGTCGTCACCCGCTTCCGCACCTACGACGTGCCGCTCTCCAGTACGGCGGAGGCCTATGTGAACGCCGTTCTCGACCATCCGTTCATGCGCGAATGGTATGCGGGGGCAGACGCCGAGGACTGGCGGCTGGACCGGATCGAGTTCTAGAGAACCTCGCCGCAGCCCTGATAGCGCTTGCCGTCGAGCGTCATGGTGACGGTGTAGGCGTAGGGCTTGCCGCTCATCGCGTCCGCGCACGCCTTCTTCACGATCGAGACGGCGAGCGACGATTTTCCTTCCGAAACCGCGAAGCTGCCCGCGCCTTCCAGCGCGAGCCGGGCGGGCGCCTTGAACGTGGCCGTTTTCGATCCGTAGTCGGCGATGATCTCCACGTCGCGGCCGGTGGCGATGTCCATCGTCCAGCCCGGCTCCTGCCCCACGGCATGGAAGTGGACCGCGGGCCCCGGCTTTGCGGCAGGCTCGGGAAAGCCGCCCGGCTGGTCCCATTCGCGCGGGCCGTTGACGCGCCAGACTTCCTTGCCGTCCGCGTCGTAGAGCACCGTGAACGGCAGGCCCGGCGCGCCGAGCGTGGTGGCGAGCGCGCCCTCCTCGTCGAGCAGGATGGTCATGTGCCGGAGCTTCGCCTTCGCGAGGAACGGCTTCACCTTCTCCCAGCCCTGCAAGTCCTGGCTGATGCCGACCACCGCCATCTCGCCCGCCTTCGCCTTCGCCAGCCGGTCGAGCGCGGGCATCTCGGCGACGCAGGGCGCGCACCATGTCGCCCACAGGTTCACCAGCACCGGCTTGCCCCGGAAATCGGCCAGCGTCGCCTTGCTGCCGTCCTCGCGCGCGAAGGCCTGCGTCGGCACGGGCGTTCCGGCCTGCGACGCGTCGACCGTCCCGGTCTCGGCTTTCTTTGCAGCAGGGGCCGCGCTTTCTTGCGGGGCGAGCGCGTCTGCTTTATCGGCCTCCTTGGCCTTGCCGCAGGCGGAAAGCGGCATGAGAACAAGGATCGCAACCATTACGGACCGCATTTCAAGCTCCAATGACATGTGGGGCGGCCGCTTCGCCGAAGGGCCGTCGGCAGTCATGCGCGACATTAATGTCTCCATCGGCGTGGACAAGCGCCTGTGGCGTCAGGACATCGCGGGCAGCCGCGCGCACGCGGCGATGCTGGCGGCGGCGGGCATCCTCTCCGCCGAAGATGCCGCCGCCATCGCGAAGGGTCTCGACGCCATCGAGGCCGAATATGCGGCGGGCGGTCTCGTCGAGAACGCCGCGCTCGAAGACATACACATGCACGTCGAGGCGCGGCTGAAGGAGATCATCGGCGAGCCCGCCGGGCGCCTCCACACGGCGCGCTCGCGCAACGATCAGGTGGCGACCGATTTCCGCCTCTGGGTGCGGGGCGCCATCGACGCCGTCGACGCGGGGCTCGCAGGCTTCCAGACCGCGCTGCTCGCCCGCGCGGAGCAGCACGCGGCGGACGTGATGCCCGGCTTCACGCACCTCCAGACCGCGCAGCCGGTCACGCTGGGTCATCACCTGATGGCCTATCACGAGATGGCGCGGCGCGACCGCGGCCGCTTCGCCGATGCGCGCAGGCGCATGAACGAATCGCCGCTCGGCGCCGCTGCGCTTGCGGGCACGTCGTTCCCGGTCGACCGCCACGCGACCGCGCAGGCGCTCGGCTTCGACCGGCCCATGGCGAACAGCCTCGATGCCGTGTCCGACCGCGACTTCGCGCTGGAATTCCTGTCGGCGGCGGCGATGGCGGGGCTGCACCTGTCGCGGCTTGCCGAGGAGATCATCGTCTGGGCGAGCCAGCCCTACGGCTTCGTGAAGCTGCCGGACGCCTTCTCGACCGGCTCGTCGATCATGCCGCAGAAGCGCAATCCGGACGCCGCCGAGCTGGTGCGGGCGAAGGCCGGACTGTTCCTCGGCGCATACCAGCGCCTCGCCGTCATCATGAAGGGCCTGCCGCTCGCCTATTCGAAGGACATGCAGGACGACAAGGCGCCGGTGTTCGAGGCCTTCGACACGCTTGCGCTCTGCCTCGCGGCGATGACCGGCATGGTCGAGACGATCACCTTCGACACCGCCCGGATGCGCGCGGCGGCGGGCACCGGCTTCTCCACCGCGACCGACCTTGCCGACTGGCTGGTGCGCGAGGGCGGCGTGCCGTTCCGCGAGGCGCACCACGTCACCGGCCGCTGCGTCGCGGCGGCGGAGGCGGCGGGGTGCGACCTCGCCGACCTGCCTTTGGAGACGCTGCGCGGCGTCGATGCCCGCATCGATGCACGCGTCTACGGCGTGCTCACCGTCGACGCCTCGGTCGCGAGCCGCACCAGCTTCGGCGGCACGTCGCCCGCGAACGTGCGCGCCGCCGTCGCCGCTGCGCGGGAGGCGGGCGCATGAGGGCCGCGCTTCCCGTGCTGCTGCTGAGCCTTGCCGCGTGCGGCGCCAAGGGGCCGCTCGCGTGGCCCGAGGGCGGGCCGCCCGCGCCGCCGCCGGGCGTGGAGGGGCCGCTCACCACCGAGAAGATGCTTGAGCCGCCGCCGCAGGCCGCGCCCGACCGCGTCGACGATCCGGTCCGCCGCTCGGAGGAACGGCGCGACGACGAATTCGATCTGCCGCCGGGGCGCTGATGGACCATTTCGAGCACAGGAACGGCCGCCTGATGGCCGAGGATGTCGACGTGGCCGCGCTCGCGGAGGCCGTCGGCACGCCCTTCTACTGCTATTCCTCGGCGACGATCGAGCGCCACTTCACCGTGTTCCGCGATGCGGTCGCGGGCACCGGCAATGCCGATCCGCTCGTCGCCTATGCGGTGAAGGCGAACTCCAATCAGGCGGTGATCGCGACGCTCGCGCGGCTCGGCGCGGGGGCGGACGTGGTCTCGCTCGGCGAGATGAAGCGGGCGCTCGCGGCGGGCGTGCCTGCCGAGCGCATCGTCTTCTCGGGCGTCGGCAAGACGGCGGAGGAGATGGAAGCCGCCATCCGGGCGGGCGTCTACCAGATCAACCTCGAATCGCTGCCCGAGGCGGAGACGCTGTCGGAGGTCGCGGTGCGCATGGGCCGCACCGTGGCGGTGGCGTTCCGCGTCAATCCCGATGTCGATGCGGGCACGCACGCCAAGATCTCGACCGGCAAGGCCGAGAACAAATTCGGCATCCCCATCGACACCGCCCGCGAGGCGTTCGCGCGCGCAGGCGCGCTGCCCGGCATCGAGCCCGTCGGCGTCGCGCTCCACATCGGCAGCCAGCTCACCGATCTCGCGCCGCTGGAGCGCGCGTTCACCCGCCTCGGCGAACTGATCGCGGACCTGCGCGCGGCGGGCTTCACGGTCAGCCGCGCCGATCTCGGCGGCGGCCTCGGCGTGCCCTATGCGGCGCACACGCCCGGCCCGCCGCTGCCGGAGGCCTACGGCGCGATGGTCGCGCGCGTCACCGCCGGGTGGGACGTGCGCCTCACCTTCGAGCCGGGCCGCGTCATCGTCGGCAACGCGGGCGTGCTCGTCTCGCGCGTCATCCGCGTGAAGAGCGGGGCGACGACCGATTTCGTCATCATCGACGCGGCGATGAACGATCTCCTCCGCCCCAGCCTCTACGATGCCTGGCACGACATCGCTTCGGTCGAGCAAAAGCCGGAACGCATGACTGCGACCGTCGTCGGCCCGGTGTGCGAAACCGGCGACACGTTTGCGGAAGGCCGTGAGATTCCGGCGGTGGAGGCCGGCGATCTGGTCGTATTCCGCACCGCGGGCGCCTATGGTGCGGCGATGGCTTCGACCTACAATTCCCGTCTGCTGACGCCCGAGGTGCTGGTGAAGGGCGACAAGTGGGCGCTGGTGCGGCCGCGCGGCACGATCGAGGACCTGATCGCGCAGGACCGCGTGCCGAACTGGATCGGATAGCGCGATGACCGCACCCGCCTCGCAGCAAGCCTTCCTTGCCGCGATGCGCGTGCCGCTCGCCCGCGCCGGCATCGTCCTTGCCGTCGAGCGCGCGCTGCCGCGCGAGCTTGGCCTCGCGCTCACGCTCTGGCTGCTCTGGATCGCGGCGGCGCTGCTCGGCCTCACGCAGGCTTTGCCGGGGATGCTGCGCGTCGCGCTGCTCGCGCTGCTGATCGTCGGCAGCGTCGCCCTTGCCGTCCGCGCGGCATGGCGCATCGGCATCCCCACGTCCGCCGCGCGCCGGGCGCGGCTGGAGCGGGGCGGCGGGCTCAGCCGCGGCGCGCTCGCGCTCGTCGCCGATGCGCCTGCAAGCGACCCGGACGCCTTCGCGGCCGCGCTTTGGAGCCGCGCGCTCGCCGATGCGCGCACGTTGCGTCCGCGCCTCGGCCGTCTCGAATGGCGACCCTCGCTCGAAACCCGTTATGGTCTCTGGCCGCTTCTCGGCACGGCGCTGTTCCTCGGCCTGATGCTCGCGAAGGCGGAGGCGCCGTCGCGGCTTGCGGCGGCCTTCTCGCCGTGGCCGACGACGCTCGAAGGCGTGCGCGTCGCGGTGACGCTGGAGCCGCCGGCCTACGTGGGCGCGCCGCCGCGCCGGCTCGATCTCGCGGGCGGCGCGGACGCGGCGCTCGACGGGCTTGCCGCGAGCCGCGTGACGATCCGCGTCGAGGGCCTCGAAGGGGGCTGGCACGTTGCCGGACCCGGCGTCGACGTGGCGGCGGAGGACGGCCGCGTGTCCTTCCCGCTGGCGCGCGCGGGCGAATACAGCGTGCAGCAGGGTGCGCGCCGCATCGCTGCGCTCGATCTCTCGCTCGCCGCCGACCTCAGGCCCGCGATCCATTTCGACGGCGACCCCGCCGTCACGCCCACGGGCGCGCTTCGTCTCGGTTTCCGCCTGCGCGACGACCACGGCGTGTCCGCGCTGTCGCTGCGTCTCCGGCGCGGCGAGGAGGTGCGCGACGTCGACCTCGAAACGCGTGTGCCGCCCGGCCGGGGCAGCGTCTTCGCCGATCTGACGCCGCATCCGTTCGCGGGATCGAGCGTCGAGCTGATGCTCGTCGCGACCGACGGCGCCGGGCAGCAGGGCGTGTCGCCGCCCATCCGCATCACCTTGCCGCAGCGCCGCTTCGCCAATCCGCTCGCGCGCGAGATCGTCGCGGTGCGCGCCGACCTGCTCGCGGGCGCGCAGCGGAGCGGCGTGGCCCGCCGCCTCTCGGCGCTGGCCGGCGACCACCCGGCCTATCAGGACGATCTCGGCGTGTTCGCCGGGCTGCGCGCCGCGACGTGGCGCCTGGTGCACGACACGCGCAAGGATGCGAGGGAAAGCATCGCCGCGCTGCTCTGGGACATCGCCACCGACCTCGAGGACGGCGGCGCGACGCAGGCGATGGACGCGATGCGCCGCGCGATGGAGGACCTCGCGCGCGGCCTCGGCGCGGGCGACGACCGCTCGCTCGCCGCGATGGCGGACCGGCTGGAAGCCGCGATGAACGAATATCTCAGCCGCCAGATCGCCGCGGCGCTCGCCGAGGGCGGCGCGCAGCCGCCGTCTTCCGGCGGCGGCACCGGCGCGTCGGTGGACCTCGGCTTCCTCGACCAGATGTTCGCGGACCTGCGCGACCGGCTGGCGGCGGGCGACAAGGCGGGCGCGGCGGAAGCGCTCGCCAACCTTCGGCAGCTGATGGAGACGATCCGCTTCGGCAGCGCCGCGCCCGACCCCGAGGCGCAGGCCCGCGCCGCCGCCGCCGCGGAGGCCGCGCAGGCGCTTCGCGCGATCGAGGCGCGGCAGGGCGCGCTCCGCGACGCGACCGTTGCCGACATGATCGAGGCCTCGTTCGGAAACGACGGCGGCCTGCGCGAGAACGCGCCGCCGCAGCGCGCGCTGGGGGCGGACACCGAAGCGCTCGTCAAGCAGTTCGGCGCGGCCGGGATGCCCGCCCCGCAGCCGCTCGGCGCCGCCGCGAAGGCGATGGCGGAGGCGGCGCGCGCGCTCGGCGCCGGGGACGCGGGCGGTGCGATCCGCGCGCAGACGCGGGCGCTCGATCTGCTCCGGCAGGCGGCGAACGCGGCGGAAGCGGCGGCGCAGCGCATGGCGCAGGCGGCGGGTGCCGGGGCGATGCAGCCGGGCGCGGCGGGCTCCGGGCTCGATCCGCTCGGGCGTCCGGGCACGGGGTTCGGGCAGGGCGCGGTCAAGCTGCCGGATCAGGCGGACATGCGGCGTATCCAGCAAATCCGCAAGATTCTCGAGGAACGCGCAAGCGACCCCTCGCGTTCGGAAGAGGAACGGGGCTATTACCTCAGGCTTCTCAAGCGGTTCTAGACCGCGATCGTTTCAGGCTGAATCGGCCTGAAACGTGAATCGCTGTCTGGACTATAGGTCGGGAGTGACGATGCGTAAGGTTCGGACGGCGGTGTTTCCCGTGGGTGGTCTCGGAACGCGGTTCCTGCCCGCGACCAAGGCGATGCCCAAGGAGATGCTGCCCGTCGTCGACAGGCCGCTCATCCAGTACGCCGTCGACGAGGCCGTCGCGGCGGGCATCGAGCAGATGATCTTCGTCACCGGCCGCGGCAAGAACGCCATCGAGGACCATTTCGACCGGCATTTCGAGCTCGAGGCGACGCTCGGCGAACGCGGCGCGGACGAGGTGCTGGCGCAGCTCGAAGACACGCGCTTCGCGGCGGGCACCATCGCCTACGTCCGCCAGCGCGAGCCGCTCGGGCTCGGCCATGCCGTCTGGTGCGCGCGCCACCTCATCGGCGACAATCCGTTCGCGGTGCTGCTGCCGGACGAGCTGCTCTGGAACCCGGCCCGGCCCTGCCTGAAGGCGATGGTCGAGGCCCACGCCGAGGTCGGCGGCAACATCATCGGCGTGCTCGACGTGCCGCGCGAACACACGCACCGCTACGGCATCGTCTCGCCGGGCGCCGAGAAGGGCGTGCTCACCGAGGTACTCGGCCTCGTCGAGAAGCCGAGGCCGGAGGATGCGCCGTCGACGATGGCCGCGATCGGCCGCTACATCCTCGAACCCGCCGTCATGGACAAGCTGGAAGCACGGAAGCGCGGCGCGGGCGGCGAGATCCAGCTGACCGACGCGATGGCGGAGCTGATCGGCGGCGCGCCGTTCCATGCCATGCGCTTCGAAGGCACGCGCTACGATTGCGGGGACAAGGCCGGGTACGTGACGGCGAACATCGCGCTCGCGCTCGAACGCGAGGACATCGGGCCGGAGGTGAGGGCGTGGATCGACGCGAACCTGCGCTGACGCCGCCGTCCGGCCTCGTGCCGCCGACGCTCGGGCGCTTCGCGCTCGAGGTGAAGGCCGTGCCGGAACTCTGCCGTTTCGCCATGAAGGGGCGGACGCAGGGTCTGCCCAAGGGCGACGGCCATCCCGTGCTGGTGTTTCCGGGCTTCCTCGCGGGCGATGCGTTCACGTGGCCGCTGCGCCGCCGCCTCACCGCGCTCGGCTACTGGAACGCCGGGTGGCGCTTCGGCACCAACCTCGGCCTGAAGCCCGGCCTGCTCGCGCAGATGGTGCATTATGTGAAGTCCGTGCACGCCGGGCAGAAGCGCAAGGTGAGCCTCGTCGGCTGGAGCCTCGGCGGGCTCTACGCGCGCGAGATCGCCAAGCGCATCCCGGACCGCGTGCGCCTGATCGTGACGCTGGGGACGCCCGCCGCGCGCGACCTCCACGCCAACAACGCGTGGCGGCTCTACGAGCGGCTGAACGACCACACGGTGGACGCCCCGCCGATCGAAACCGATCTCCTCGAGCTGCCGCCGGTGCCGGTGACGGCGATCCTGACGCCGTTCGACGGCATCGTCGCGCCGGGCAGCGCCGACATCGGCAGCGGCCCGACATGGGAGACGCTGACCGTCGGCGGCACGCATATCGGGCTTGCGTGGAACGCCGACGTGGTCCGCATCGTCGCGGACCGGCTGGCGCAGCCGGACGGGGACTGGTCGCCCTATCGGCCGCGCATCTGATTCGGTTTCATGCTATGCTGCGGCCTTCGACAGGGGAGGAACGCAGATGCGCCGTTTCCTGATCGCCGCCGCCGCGCTTGCATCCGCGCCCGCGGCGGCGGCCGATCTCGCGTGGATGAGCGGGTGCTGGCAGCAGACGCAGGACGACCGCTGGACCGAGGAATGCTGGACCGTGCCGCGCGCCGGGCAGTTGATGGGGTCGGGCCGCGCCGGCGATGCGTCGGGCGTGCGCAGCTTCGAGTTCATGCGCATTGCCCCCGGCGAGGACGGGGTTCCCGTTTTCTGGGGCGCGCCGGGCGGCAGCCCGGCAGTGCCGTTCCGGCAGGTCGGCACCGGCGCGCGCGAGGTCGTGTTCGAGAACCCCGCCCACGATTTCCCGACACGCGTGCGCTACTGGCGTGACGGCGAGACGCTGAACGCGGAAATCTCGGGGCGGGAGGGCACGAAGCCCATGTCGTGGCGCTTCGTCAGGATGTGAGTGCCTCTCCCGCTTGCGGGAGAGGGAGGGGCCCGCCGCAAAGCGGTGGGAGGGTGAGGGAGAGCCGCCCTCACCAACGTCGCCTATGGCCTTCGGCCAACGCTCCGTATCCTCTCCCGCGGGCGGGAGAGGAATGTCCACTCAGTTCGCGGCGACCGCCTGCATCGCCTCGTAGCGGGCGACCTGCTTCTCGGCGACGGCGCGCTCGACGTCGGACTTCGCGAGGCGCACGTCCTCGCGCGCGTCGGAGAGTCTCTTCGAAACCTCGTCCGCCCTGATCTCCGCGACCGGCACGGCGTTCTCGGCGAGGATGGTGAGGCCGCTGTCGTTCACCTCGGCGAAGCCGCCGTCGATGAAGATGCGCGTCGCCGGGCTGCTTGCCGTCTCATAGACCTCGATCGCGCCGGGGCGGATCGTCGACATGAAGGGCGCATGGCCGGCGAGCACGCCGAAGTCGCCTTCCGTGCCCGGCACGACCACCATGTGGACGTCGCCGGAGCGCAGAAGCCGCTCGGGGCTCACCAGTTCGAAGTGGAGGTTGTCCGCCATTTAGGCCGCTTCCGCCGCCATCTTCTTGGCCTTCTCGACCGCCTCGTCGATGCCGCCGACCATGTAGAAGGCCGCTTCCGGCAGGTGGTCGTACTCGCCGTCGACGACCGCCTTGAACGACTTCACCGTGTCCTCGATCGCCACGAACTTGCCGGGGATGCCGGTGAAGACTTCCGCGACGTGGAACGGCTGCGACAGGAAGCGCTGGATCTTGCGGGCGCGGCTGACGGTCAGCTTGTCCTCTTCCGAAAGCTCGTCCATGCCGAGAATGGCGATGATGTCCTGAAGCGACTTGTACTTCTGGAGGACTTCCTGAACGCGCCGGGCCGTCTCGTAGTGCTCCTGGCCCACGACGCGCGGCTCGAGCACGCGCGAGGTCGAGTCGAGCGGATCGACGGCCGGGTAGATGCCGAGCTCCGAGATGGCGCGCGACAGCACGGTCGTCGCGTCGAGGTGGGCGAACGAGGTGGCGGGCGCCGGGTCGGTGAGGTCGTCGGCGGGCACGTAGATGGCCTGCACCGAGGTGATCGAGCCCTTGTTCGTCGAGGTGATGCGCTCCTGAAGCTGGCCCATGTCCGTCGACAGCGTCGGCTGGTAGCCCACCGCCGAAGGAATGCGGCCGAGCAGCGCCGACACTTCCGAGCCCGCCTGCGTGAAGCGGAAGATGTTGTCGACGAAGAACAGCACGTCCTGGCCTTCGACGTCGCGGAAATACTCGGCGATCGTCAGGCCCGACAGGGCGACGCGCGCGCGGGCTCCCGGCGGCTCGTTCATCTGGCCGAACACGAGGGCGACCTTGGAGCCTTCCGGCGTCGGGTTGCCGTCGGCGTCCTTGGCGATAACGCCCGCGTCGAGGAACTCGTGATACAGGTCGTTGCCCTCGCGGGTGCGCTCGCCGACGCCCGCGAACACCGAGGTGCCGCCGTGGCCCTTGGCGATGTTGTTGATGAGCTCCTGGATGAGCACGGTCTTGCCGACGCCCGCGCCGCCGAACAGGCCGATCTTGCCGCCCTTCGCGTAGGGCGCGAGCAGGTCGATGACCTTGATGCCGGTGACGAGGATGCTCGTCTCGGTCGACTGGTCGACGAACAGCGGGGCCTCGGCGTGGATCGGGGCGGTCGCGGTGGCGTTCACCGGGCCGCGCTCGTCGATCGGCTCGCCGATGACGTTGAGGATGCGGCCCAGCGTCTGCGGGCCGACCGGCACGCTGATCTGCGCGCCCGTGTCCGTCACTTCCTGGCCGCGCGTCAGGCCGTCCGTCGCGTCCATGGCGATGGTGCGGACCATGCTCTCGCCGAGGTGCTGCGCGACCTCGAGGACGAGGCGCTTGCCCTGGTTCTGCGTCTCCAGCGCCGAAAGGATCGCCGGCAGGTCTTTTTCGAACTGCACGTCGACGACGGCGCCGATCACCTGCGCGACGCGGCCGATGTTGTTGGTCGTCTTGGCCATGGGTCTGTTCCTTGCCTTCGTATCTGACTAGAGCGCCTCGGCGCCCGAAATGATCTCGACGAGTTCGGTGGTGATCGCCGCCTGGCGCTGCCGGTTGTACTGGATCGACAGGCGGTTGATCATGTCGCCGGCGTTGCGCGTGGCGTTGTCCATCGCGGTCATGCGGCTGCCCTGCTCCGACGCGGCGTTTTCCAGCAGCGCGCGGAAGAGCTGGACCGAGAGGTTGCGCGGCAGCAGGTCGGCGAGGATCGCCTCCTCGTCCGGCTCGTACTCGACAGCGCCCGAAGCCCCCGCCGCCGCCTCGCCGCCGCCGGTCTCGACCGGAACGGGGAGGACCTGCTGCTCGGTCGGCTCCTGCACCAGCGCCGACTGGAACTTCGCGTAGTAGAGGTAGGCGACGTCGAACTCGCCCGCCTCATAGCGCGCGGCGATGTCGTCGGCGATCGGCGCGGCGTGCTCGAAACCGATCTGCTTGACGCCCGCGAACTCGGTGGAGGCGATGATCGTGCCGGGGAACAGGCGGCGGATGACCGCGCCGCCCTTCTTGCCGACGAGGTAGAACTTCACCGTCTTGCCCGCATCGACCAGCGCCTGCGCGCGCTGGCGCGCCGCCTTCACGATGTTCGCGTTGAACGCACCGGCAAGGCCGCGGTCCGACGTGCAGACGACGAGGAGATAGGTTTCTTGCCTACCCGTGCCGGTCAGCATCTTCGAGGTCTGCGGCCCCGGCGTGACGCGTGCGCCGAGCGAGGCGACGACCGCCTCGATCCGGCTTGCGTAGGGACGGCCCGCCTCGGCGGCTTCCTGCGCGCGCCGCAGCTTGGCGGCGGCCACCATCTTCATCGCCTTCGTGATCTTCTGGGTCGATTTGACCGAGGCGATCCGGAGCTTGAGGGATTTGAGGCTTGCCATCCAGTGTCGGCCTTATGCGAAGGTCCGCACGAATTCCTTGAGGATTTCGTGCAGCTTGGCCGTGGTTTCGTCCGAAAGCGCACCCGTGTCGCGGATGTCCTTCAGCACCGCGCCGTGGTTGGCGCGGAGGTCGGAGAGGAGGGCGCTCTCGAAGCGCGTCACCGCGTTCACGGGCACGCCGTCGAGGTAGCCGTTCACGCCCGCGAAGATCGAGGCGACCTGCTCTTCCACCGGCATCGGCGAGAACTGCGGCTGCTTCAGAAGCTCGGTGAGGCGCGCGCCGCGGTTGAGCAGCCGCTGCGTCGAGGGGTCGAGGTCTGAGCCGAACTGCGCGAACGCCGCCATTTCGCGGTACTGCGCAAGCTCCAGCTTGATCGAGCCCGCGACCTTCTTCATCGCCTTGGTCTGCGCGGCGGAACCGACGCGGCTGACCGAGAGGCCGACGTTGATGGCCGGGCGGATACCCGCGTTGAACAGGTCGGTTTCAAGGAAGATCTGGCCGTCGGTGATCGAGATCACGTTCGTCGGGATGTAGGCCGACACGTCGCCCGCCTGCGTCTCGATCACGGGGAGCGCCGTCAGCGAGCCGTTGCCGTTCGCGTCGTTGAGCTTCGCGGCGCGCTCCAGAAGGCGCGAGTGGAGGTAGAACACGTCGCCCGGATAGGCTTCGCGGCCCGGCGGACGGCGCAGCAGCAGCGACATCTGGCGGTAGGCGACGGCCTGCTTGGAAAGGTCGTCGTACACGATCACGGCGTGCATCCCGTTGTCGCGGAAATACTCGCCCATCGCGCAGCCCGTGTAGGGCGCGAGGAACTGCAGCGGCGCCGGCTCCGAAGCCGTGGCGGCGACGACGATCGAGTATTCCATCGCGCCGTTCTCTTCGAGCGCGCGCACGATCTGCGCGACGGTCGAGCGCTTCTGCCCGATGGCGACGTAGATGCAGTAGAGCTTCTTCGATTCGTCGCCGCTGGCGTTGATCGTCTTCTGGTTGATGAACGTGTCGAGCGCGACGGCGGTCTTGCCGGTCTGGCGGTCGCCGATGATCAGCTCGCGCTGGCCGCGGCCCACGGGGACGAGCGCGTCGAGCGCCTTGAGGCCGGTCTGCACCGGCTCGTGCACCGACTTCCTCGGGATGATGCCCGGCGCCTTCACCTCGACGAGGCGGCGCTCGGTGGCTTCAATGGGTCCCTTGCCGTCGATCGGGTTGCCGAGCGCGTCGACGACGCGGCCGAGCAGGCCCTTGCCGACCGGCACGTCGACGATGTCGCCGGTGCGCTTGACGGTGTCGCCTTCCTTGATCGACGCGTCCGAGCCGAAGATCACGACGCCGACGTTGTCGACCTCGAGGTTCAGCGCCATGCCCTTGATGCCGCCCGGGAACTCGACCATCTCGCCCGCCTGGACGTTGTCGAGGCCGTGGACGCGCGCGATGCCGTCGCCGACCGACAGCACCTGCCCGACTTCCGAGACCTGCGCCTCGGTGCCGAAGTTGGCGATCTGATCCTTGATGATGGCCGAAATCTCGGCGGCGCGGATATCCATCTTGCCTTAGCCTTTCATCGCCTGCGCCATCGCGCCAAGCTTGGTACGGATTGAACTGTCGATCATGCGGCTGCCGACCTTGACGACGAGGCCGCCGAGGATGGCGGGGTCGACATTGACGTCGAGCGCCACGTCGCGGCCGAGGCCGGTCTTGAGCTTCGCCCTCAGCGCGTCCTGCTGCTTCGCCGTCAGCGCGTGGGCCGACGTGACCTCTGCGGTGACTTCGCCCCGGTGGGCGGCGGCAAGGCCGTTGTAGTCGCGGATGATCGCGGGAAGCGCGCCGAGGCGGCGGTTCCCGGCGAGCACGCCGAGGAACTTCGCGGTCAGCGGGTCGAGCTTCAGCGCCTTGGCGACGGCGGCGACGGCCTTCGCGGCCTCGTCGCGGCCGACGCGCGGCGACTGCGTCAGCGCCCGGAAATCGCCCGATTCGGTGAGCGCGGCGCGCACCGCCGCAAGGCTCGTCTCGACGGCCTCGATGGCCTTGCCGTCACGGGCGAGGTCGAACAGCGCGGTGGCGTAACGCCCCGAAAGCCCGTGCGCCCTGCTTCCTGTATTGCCGCCTGTATCCACGCGTCCTCTTGGGTCTCGTTCGGTGTAAGCCCGGATGTCGAATTGCCTGCGCATAAACGAAAAGGGCGCGCGAAAGCACCCCCTTCACACCGGCGGGCGCCGACTAGCACGCACCCCTTCATGTTGCAAGGCAGCACGAGGCGGAAAACGCAGCCCGCCGGGCGCGCGACGAAATGCCCGCATCGCGCGCCGAAAAAGCGCCGCGCGTCGGCGATTGTTCATCGGGATGGGGGTAAGAGTGGGGCGTGTCTTCCGCCGGAGGGTTGCCGCCTTGCGTACCATTCGATCTGCGCCCGCCCGATTTCTCCTGCCGCTCGCCCTGCTGTCCTTCGGGCTGCTGCTCCCGGCGTGCATCGCGCGCACGGCGGTCGACGTGGTGACGCTGCCCGTGAAGGCGGCGAGCGCCGGCGTCGATGCCGTCACCACCAGCCAGTCGGAGGCCGACGAGAAGCGCGGCCGCGAGATCAGGAAGCAGGAGGAGCGCGTCGGCAAGGCCCGCCGCAAGTGCGACGCCGCCCGGAAGCGCGGCGAATACGACGAGAAATGGTGCCCCGTTGCCGCCGAGGGCGTGCGGTATTGAGGCGTGCGTCCCTCTGTCAGGCGGTTTTCAGGTTTCCCCCTCCGGCGTGAACGCCAGCGACACGCCGTTGATGCAGTGGCGCTTGCCGGTAGGGAGGGGACCGTCGTCGAACACGTGGCCGAGGTGCCCGCCGCAGTGTCCGCACAGCAGCTCGGTGCGGATCATGCCGTGGCTGTGGTCGGGGCGCTCGATGATCTCGCCCGCCGCGCGCGTGAAGCTCGGCCAGCCGCAGCCGCTGTCGAACTTGTCGGCGGAGCGGTAGAGCACGGCGCCGCAGCCCGCGCAGACGAATTCACCTTCGCGCTTCTCGGCGTTGAGCGGGCTCGACCACGGCCGCTCCGTGCCCGCCTCGCGCAGCACGCGGTACTGCTCGGGGGTCAGCCGCGCCTGCCATTCGGTGTCGGTCAGCTTGCTTTTCATCGCCTTCGTCCCGTCATGCGTCATCACCCTATATAGAGGGCGTCACACGAAGCTGTAGGGGTCTATATCGACCGCGACGCGCACGTTCCGGGGCACCTCGACGCTCCCCAGCCAGTCCGCGATCAGCCCCTGCACGTCCGCGCGCCGCGCGGCGTGGACGAGCAGCCGGTGCCGGAAGCGCCCGCGCAGCAGCGAGAGCGGCGCGGGTGCGGGGCCGAGGATGGTGAGGCCGTCTATGCCCGTCGGTGCGGCGCGGCCGATGGCGCGCGCCGTGTCCGCGACCTCCCGCTCGTCAGGCCCCGAAACGATGATCGCGGCGAGCCGCCCGAACGGCGGCATGGCGGCGGCGCGGCGGGCCTCCGTCTCGGCCGCGTAGAAGCCCGGCGCGTCGCCCGCCACGAGCGCGGCGAGCACCGGCGCCTCGGGCTGGTGCGTCTGGATATAGACGTGCCCCGGCTTCTCCCCGCGCCCCGCGCGGCCCGCCACCTGGCTGATCTGCTGGAAGCTGCGCTCGCCCGCGCGGAGGTCGCCGCCCTTGAGCGCAAGGTCCGCATCGACGACGCCGACCAGCGTCAGCTCGGGGAAGTGGTAGCCCTTGGTGATGAGCTGTGTGCCGATGAAGATGTCGATCTCGCCCGCGAGCGCGCTGTCCACCAGCGCCTTCGCCTGCGCGGGCGAGTGGATCGTGTCCGAGGTGACGAGCGCGACGTTCGCGTCCGGGAACAGCGCCGAGACCTCCTCGGCGATTCGCTCCACACCCGGCCCGCAGGCGACGAGGCTGTGCGCCTCGCCGCATTCGGGGCAGGCTTCCGGCACGGCCTCGACGAGCCCGCAGTGGTGGCATTGCAGGCGCTTCACCAGCCGGTGCTCGACCATCCACGCCGTGCAATTGGGGCACTCGATGCGCGTGCCGCAATGGCGGCAGAGCGTCAGCGGCGCATAGCCGCGGCGGTTGAGGAACAGCAGCGACTGCTCGCCGCGCGCCAGCGTCGCCTTCATCGCTTCCACCAGCGGCGGCGCCAGCCAGCGGCCGTGCTCGGGCGGCGTGACGCGCAGGTCGATGGCCTCGATCCCGGGCATCTGCGCGCCGCCGAAGCGGCTCGGGAGTTCGAGGTGGCGGTAGCGGCCGCGCTGCACCTGCGCCAGCGTCTCGATGGCGGGCGTCGCGGTGGCGAGCACGATGGGGATGTCCTCGATCTGCGCGCGCATCACTGCGACGTCGCGCGCGTGATAGGGAACGCCATCCTCCTGCTTGAAGCTCGTCTCGTGCGCCTCGTCCACCACGATCAGGCGGAGGTCGGGGTAGGGGAGGAACAGCGCCGAGCGCGCGCCCACCACCACCTTCGCCGCGCCGCTCGCCGCCGCGCGCCACGCCGTGCGGCGCTCGGAGGACCTGAGGTCACTGTGCCACTGCACCGGCTTGCAGCCGAAGCGCGCCTCGAACCGCCGCAGGAACGGCTCGGTGAGCGCGATCTCGGGGAGCAGCACCAGCGCCTGACCGCCTGTCTCCAGCGCCGCCGCGACCGCCTCCAGATAGGTCTCGGTCTTGCCCGAACCGGTCACGCCGTCGAGCAGGAACGGCGCGAAATCCCGCGCCTTCACCGCCGCGATCAGCGCCGCAGCCGCAGCCTCCTGTTCCGCTTCCAGCACGGGCGGGCCGAAACCGGGGTCGGGCAGCGGCGGGGTTCGGTCCACCGACACCGTCACCGGCTCGATCGCCCCCGCCGAGATCAGCCCGCGAATCACCGCGTCCGACACGCCCGACCATTCGGCAAGCTCGCGCACCAGCCCCTGCGCGTCGCCGAGCGTCGAGAGCGCCGCCTCGCGCTTCTCCGTCATCCGCTCGGGAAGAATGCCCGAAACGCGATATTCGGTGACGGTGCGCGCGCCGTCGAGCGCCGCGGAGACGGAAAGCACCATCCGCAGCACGGCGGCGGGCGGCACGAGGTAGTAGGCCGCCACCCACTCGACGAGCCGCCGCACGCCCGCCGGGATCGGCGGCACCGGCGCCACGCCCAGGATCGGCCGCAGCTTCGCGTCCGCCACTTCCATCGTCGGCAGCCGTTCAGCCTCCCACACCACGCCGTGCAGCTCGCGCGGCCCCAGCGGCACGCGCACCACGCTCCCCACCGGCACGGCCTCTGCGGGCGCCCGGTAATCGAGCGGGCCGAGCGCGGCGTTGCGGGTGAGGACACGCAGACGGGAAACGGGGCGGGGGGCAGGCATCGCGCCCTTATGTAAGGCCTGCGCGGCGATGGCAAAGCCGCGCTATGGACGCCGTGCGATTCGGGTGGCTAAGGGCAGTGCAAACGCCTCTTTCGAAAGCCCTCGCCATGAAGTTCTTCGTCGACACCGCCGACACAAAGGAAATCGCCGACCTCGCCGCCACCGGACTCCTCGACGGCGTGACGACGAACCCGTCGCTGATCCACAAGTCCGGCCGCGGCTTCGTCGAGGTCGTCACGGAAATCTGCAAGATCGTCGAAGGTCCCGTCTCCGCCGAAGTGGTCGCGCTCGATCACGAGACGATGATGAAGGAGGCCGAGGTCCTCCGGAAGATCGCCGACAACATCGCGATCAAGGTGCCGCTCACCATCGACGGCCTCAAGACCTGCAAGGCGCTCACCAGCGACGGCACGATGGTCAACGTCACGCTGTGCTTCTCGGCGAATCAGGCGCTGCTCGCGGCGAAGGCGGGGGCGACCTTCATCTCGCCGTTCGTCGGCCGCCACGACGACAACGGCTTCGACGGGATGCAGCTCATCGGCGACATCCGCCTCATCTACGACAACTACGACTTCGCCACCGAGATCCTCGTCGCCAGCGTCCGCCACCCGATCCACGTGCTCGAATCGGCCAAGATCGGCGCGGACGTGATGACGGCGCCCCCGGCCGTGATCCGCGCGCTCTTCAACCACGTGCTCACCGAAAAGGGCATCGCCGGCTTCCTCGCCGACTGGGAAAAGACCGGCCAGTCGATTCTCTAGGCCGGTCTTTCGGCACGGTTAGCTTCCCTTAACCATGGCGGCCTTAGGCTTGCCGTCATGGCCGTGCTCGATTTCCAGTCCGAAGCCCTGCTTCGCCTGCGCACCCGCGTCGCCGCGCTCGGCGAGGCGAACAGCGACCTGCTCGCCTATGCGCGCGGACACGCGGGCGCCGTGCAGCAGATCCACGCCGCCGCGCTCGCCGCGATGGACGCGCGGGACTTCGAGCACCTGATCCACGTGGTGACGCAGGACTGGGTGGACATATTGCGCATCGACGCCGTCGGCCTCGGCCTGATGACGCGCGGGCAGGGCATCCGCGCCAGCGCCAGCGGCGTGCAGTTCATTGATCCCGAGCAGGTCGAGCTGTGGTGCCACCTGCTTCCCGTGGGGCAGGCGCGCAGCGTCAAGCACGGCTCGCCGGTGTTCGGCCCGGCCGCGCCGCTCATCCGCTCGGAGGCGCTCATCGCCCTGCGGCCGACGCCGCCCGCGCCCACCGGCATCATCGCGCTCGGCGCGCGCGAGCCGCACAATTTCGGCGACTATCACGGCAGCGAGCTTCTCGCCTTCCTCGGCGACGTGGTTTCGCGCATGATCGCGCGGTGGATGCAGATCGAGCCCTAGATTTTCCGGCGCTGAACCAGCCCGCGCACGCCCGCGTCGCGGAATGGCTCGGCCACCTCGAGGCCGCCGAGCGCCGCTCCGCGCACACGCTGCGCGCCTATCAGACGAGCCTCAACGGCTTCGTGCACTTCCTCGGCGGTCATCTCGGCGCAACGGTGAGCGACGCCGCGCTCGCCGCGCTCGGCCTCGCCGACCTCCGCGCCTATCTTGCGCACCGCCGTGCCGACGGTCTCGCCAACGTCTCCGTCGCGCGCGAGGTCGCGGCGCTCAGGAGCTTCTTCCGCTGGGCGCGAAAGCATCGCGGCATCGACTGCAAGGCGATCGCGGGCCTCGCCTCGCCCCGCCTCAGGAAGCGCGTGCCGCGTCCGCTCGCGCCCGCCGACGCGGCCGGCGTCGCCGATACGGCGGCGGACGGCGCGCGCGAGCCGTGGATCGGCGCGCGCGACACGGCGGTGCTGCTGCTGCTCTACGGCTCGGGGCTTCGCATCGCCGAGGCGCTGTCGCTCACCGGCGACGTGCTCCCCATCGGCGCGGCGATCACCGTCACCGGCAAGCGCGGCAAGACGCGCGTCGTGCCGGTGCTGCCGAAGGTGCGCGAGGCGATCGGGGCCTATCTCGCGCTTGCGCCGTTCACGCCCGCGCCCGGCACGCCGCTGTTCCGCGGCGCGAAGGGCGGCCCGCTCTCGGCCGGGATGATCCGCGCCGCGATGCGCGCCGCGCGCGCCGCGCTCGGCCTGCCGCCGTCGGCGACGCCGCACGCGCTCCGCCACAGCTTCGCGACGCATCTGCTGGCGCGCGGCGCGGACCTGCGCTCGATTCAGGAGCTGCTCGGCCACGCCAGCCTGTCCTCGACGCAGGTCTATACGGAGGTCGATGCGGCGCGCCTGCTCGACGTCTACCGGCACGCGCATCCGCGCGCCTGAACCGCCTATTCGTGCGGCTTCCACGTGACGACGCGCCACAGGTAGCCCGCCACGCACACCACGATCACGGCGGTGGAGACCGGCCCGATATAGGCTTCGATCTCGGCATAGTCCTGCCCGAGCCGGTAGCCTGCGACGGCGAGCAGCGTCGTCCACCCCGCGGTGCCGATCGTCGAATAGATGACGAACTGCCGGAAGTTCATCTCCATCAGCCCCGCCGGCACCGACACCAGCGAACGCACCGTCGGCAGCATCCGGCCGAACAGCACGAACGCGGCGCCGTGCTGGTCGAACCAGTTGTGCGCCTTCTCGATGTCGCCGAGGCTCACGGTCAGCCAGCGGCCGAAGCGGCGGATGAGGGGATCGAAGCGGTGGATGCCGATCTGCTTGGCCAGCAGGTACCAGAAGATGTTGCCGAACATCGCGCCCGTGGTGCCCGCGAGGATCGCGCCGATAAGGCTGAACGCGCCCTGCGCCGCTTCCAGCCCCGCGAACGACATGATGATCTCGCTCGGGATCGGCGGAAACACGGTTTCGAGGAACATCAGGAAGGCGATGCCGAGATAGCCGCTCTCGGCGATCAGTTCCCGGACCCATTCGCCCATCATCGGCCGAGCCTCCCGAGGATCGCGTCCCAGATCATGCCCGCCGTGTCGGTGCCGTTGAAACGGTCGATGGCGACGATGCCGGTGGGCGAGGTGACGTTGATCTCGGTGAGGCGCCCGTCGATCACGTCGATGCCGACGAACAGGAGCCCGCGCCGTTTCAGCTCCGGCCCCAGCCGCGCGCAGATTTCCTCCTCGCGCGCCGTCAGCGCGGTCTTCGCGGCGTTGCCGCCGGCGGCGAGGTTGGAGCGGATCTCGCCCGCCTTGGGCAGGCGGTTGATCGCGCCCGCCACGGCACCGTCGACGAGCACGATGCGCTTGTCGCCGTCGCTCACCTTGGGCAGGAAGCGCTGCACCATGAACGGCTCGCGCCACACGTTCGAGAACAGCTCGACAAGCGCGGGGAGGTTGCCGTCGTCCTCGCCGAGCTTGAACACGGCGGCGCCCGCGTTGCCGTGCAGCGGCTTCACGACGATGGCGCCGTGCTTCTGCCGGAACGCCAGCACCTCCTCCAGCCGCCGCGTGATCAGCGTCGGCGGCATCAGGTCGGCGAACTGCGTGACGAACAGCTTCTCGGGCGCGTTGCGCACCTCGCGCGGGTTGTTCACCACCAGCGTCTCGCCGTCCAGCATCTCGAGGAGGTGCGTGGCGGTGATGTAGCCGATGTCGAACGGCGGGTCCTGCCGCATCAGCACGACGTCCACGTCGCTGCCGAGGTCGATGTTGCGCGCTGGCCCAAGCGTGTAGTGGTCGCCCGCGACGGCCCGCACGGAGACGGGCCGCGCGTGCGCGATCACCCGGCCGTCCCGCCACGAAAGCTGGTCGGCGAGATAATGGTAGAGCGTGTAGCCGCGCTCCTCCGCCTTCAGCATCAGTGCGAAGGTCGAATCGCCCCCGATGTTGATGCGCTCGATGGGGTCCATCTGGACGGCGACGGTGAGGCTCATGGGGACGTTCCTTCGATTCGCAGGGCCGTCTAGCAGCTAAGCCCAATCGCCGTCGACCACGCCCTCGATGTGGCGGGGCAGGCGGCCTCTGGAAATGACGAGCGCGTCGATGCGCGCGCCGTCGCAGCCCGCCATGTAGCGGCCGAGCAGCGTGTTGGCGGCGCGCGCCACCCGGCGCAGGCGCGCGGGTTCGAGCGCGGCGGAAGCATCCGTCTCGTCGTCGCGCGCCTTCACTTCCACGAAGGCGAGCGTGCGGCCCCGGCGCGCCACGATGTCGATCTCGCCCGCCGGGGTTCGCACGCGCTCCCCGAGGATGCGGTAGAGCTTCAGCCGCAGCCACAGCGCGGCGATGCGCTCGGCGCGGCGGCCATGCCGTTCGGCGGCCTGCCGCTTCACGCCTCGTCCCGAAGCGCGAGGGCGCGGGCGTAGACCTGCTTGCGGGGCAGGCCGAGCGCGGCGCTCACCTCCGCCACGGCGGATTTCAGCGGCTGCGTTGCCATCGCGGCGGCAAGCGCGGCGTCGAGCGTGCCCGCGTCGGGCGGCGCGGCGGGCTCGGGCGGGCCGACGACGATGACGATCTCGCCCTTGGGCGGCGCGTCCGCATAGCGCGCGGCGAGGCTGCCGAGCGTGCCCGTCGCGGTCTCCTCGAACGCCTTGGTGATCTCGCGCGCCACGGCGGCGGGCCGGTCGCCGAGCCCGTCCCGCAGCGCTTCCAGCGTCCGCGCGAGGCGATTCCCGGATTCGTAGAACACCAGCGTCGCGTCGAGCCCCGCGAACTCCGTGATCGTGTCCGCCGCCGCCTTCGCCTTCGCAGGCAGGAAGCCGGCGAACAGGAACCGGTCGGTCGGCAGCCCGGCGAGCGTCAGCGCCGCGATCGCCGCGCACGGTCCCGGAATCGTCGTCACCGGGATGCCTTCGGCGCGCGCCTCGCGCACCAGCTTGAAGCCGGGATCGGAGATCAGCGGCGTGCCCGCGTCGCTCACCAGCGCAACCGATTCGTTTCGCATACGTTCCAGCAGCCGCGCGCGCACGCGGCCGTCACTATGGTCGTGATAGGGCGCCATCGGGCGGTCGCTGCCGATGCGGGCGAGCAGCTTTGCTGTCACGCGCGTATCTTCAGCGGCGATTAAGGCGGCGGACCTCAGCACGTCGGCGGCGCGCAGCGTGATGTCGCCCAGGTTGCCGATGGGCGTCGCCACGATGTAAAGGCCGGGTTCGAGATCAAGGGGTAAGGGCGTCATGGACATGTCGATCTACAGCATGGAGGGCCGCGGGCGATTCTGGAATCGCTGTTTTGACGGCCTGAGGCGGACATTGCTGCCGCTGGCGGCGCTCGCCGCCGCCGCGTGCGCGCAGACGGTCCAGAAAGCCCCGGAGGTCGAGGCGCCCCCGCCCCCGCCCCCGGTCGTGGAAACGCCGCAGGAAATCCCGCAGAACAAGGTCGCGCTGCTGCTGCCGATGTCGGGCGGCACGGCGCGCGTCGGCCAGTCGCTGGCGAACGCCGCCAACATGGCGCTGCTCGACGTCAGGAACACGAACATCAAGCTCACCGTCTATGATACCGCGCCCGGCGCGGCGGCGGCGGCGCGGCGCGCGGTCGCGGAGGGCAACAAGCTGTTCCTCGGGCCGCTGCTCGCGGCGGACGTCACCGCCGTGCGCGGCGTCGCGAAGGCGGCGGGCATCCCGATCATCTCCTATTCGAACGACGCCGATGTCGCCGGCAGCGGCGTCTATATCCTCGGCTTCCAGCCCGACCAGTCGATCGACCGCGTCGTGCGCTATGCGCGCGCGCAGGGCGTCGAGCGCTTCGGCGCGCTCGTGCCCGTGGGCAACTACGGCCAGCGCGCGTCGGGCGCGCTGCTCCGCGCGGTGCGCGATTCGGGCGGCAAGGTGACGGCGGTCGAAACCTACGAGCGCTCGCGCGCCAAGCTTCAGGCCGCCGTTCGCCGCCTCACCGACTACGAGGCGCGCGTCGCGCGGGCGAGCCAGGGCGGCATCGTCCGCGCCGACGGCACGGTGGCGCCGGTGCAGGACCGGCTCGGCCCGGTGTCCTTCCAGGCGCTGCTGATCGCGGACGGCAGCCAGATCGCCTCCGCTTTCCTCGGCCCGCTCACCCAGTACGGCGCGGGCCCCGGCAAGGTCCGCTACCTCGGCTCCGAGCTCTGGAACGCCGAGCCCGGCATCCGCGCTGTGCAGGGGCTGCATGGCGCATGGTACGCGAGCGTGCCCGATGCGCGCTTCACGCAGCTCGCCTCGCGCTACCGGGCGAAGTTCGGCGGCGCGCCGTCGCGGCTCGCCAGCCTCGGCTACGATTCGGTGCTGCTGGTGAACGCGATCGCGGGCGACTGGCCGATCGGCGCGAACTTCCCGGAGGCGCGCCTGCGCGATCCGGACGGTTTCGCGGGCGTCGACGGCATCTTCCGCTTCGGCGCGTCGGGCATCGCCGACCGCGGCCTCGAGGTCGGGCAGGTGGGCGCCACGGGCACCACCGTCGTCTCGCCCGCCCCGCGCACCTTCGCGAAGCGTCCGGGGGCGTGACGGGAAGATCGTGCGTCCCTCGACTTCGCTCGGGATGATGCAAGTATTTACAGGGTATAAAGGCCCTTCATCCCGAGCGAAGTCGAGGGACGCACAAGCGCCTATGTCAGCAGCCTTGAAACCACCGCGTTGAGCAGCGGCTGCCCTGTGTCGGTCAGCCGCAGCCTCCCGTTCTCGCGCGTCACCAGCCCGAGCCGCGTGGTCTCGGCAAGGCCGGAGGCGCTGACGACGTCGCCCAGCACCACCCCGGTACGCGCCTCGAACACCGCCTCGTCGATGCCCTCCAGCAGCCGCAGCCCCATCATCAGCGCCTCGTCGGCGCGTGTGCGCGCGTCGAGCGGCGTCTCGCTCGCCACAGCCGATTTCAGCCACGTCTCCGGCAGCCGTTCGCGGATCGTCGCCATGCCGCCGCGCCGCCCGTGCGCGCCGGGGCCGACGCCCGCGTAGTCGCCGTAGCGCCAGTAGGCGAGGTTGTGGCGGCTCTCCGCGCCCGGCCGCGCGTGGTTCGAAACCTCGTAGGCGGGAAGCCCCGCCGCCGCCGTCATCGCGCGCGTCGTCTCGAACATGCCGAGCGAGGCGTCCTCCTCGGGCAGCGTCAGCCGCCCGAGCCGCGCGCGCGTCGCGAACGCCGTCCCCGGCTCGATGGTGAGCTGGTAGAGCGACAGGTGCTCGGTCCCGAACGCCAGCGCCCGCGCCAGTTCGCGCTCCCATGCATCCGGCGTCTGCCCCTCGCGCGCATAGATGAGGTCGAAGCTCACGCGCGGGAAATGCGCCTGCGCCACGTCGAGCGCGGCAAGCCCCTCGGCGAGGTCGTGCGCGCGGCCCAGCGCCTTCAGCGCTGCGTCGTCGAGCGCTTGCAGCCCCAGCGACACCCGGTTCACGCCCGCCGCCGCGAAGCCCGCGAAGCGCTCCGCCTCGACGCTCGAAGGGTTCGCCTCCAGCGTGATCTCGGCATTTTCGAAGCCCCACAGCCGATCCGCCGCGTCGATGATCGCGCCGACCGTTTCCGGCGCCATCAGCGAGGGCGTGCCGCCGCCGAAGAACAGGCTCGAAAGCCGCCGCTCCGGCGTTGCCCGCGCCTCGTATTCCATGTCCGCGATCAGCGCCTCCCGCCACGCCGCTTCGTCCACACGCTCGCGCACGTGGCTGTTGAAGTCGCAGTACGGGCACTTGGAGACGCAGAACGGCCAGTGGACGTAAAGCGCCAGCGGTTCCGCTATTTCAGACATGCCTCGACCAGTTGCGCGAACGCCCGCGCGCGGTGGCTCATCGCGTGCTTCGCGTCCGGCTCCATCTCGCCGAAGCTGATGGCGTGCCCTTCGGGGACGAACATCGGGTCGTAGCCGAAGCCCTTGCCGCCGCGCGGCGGCCAGACGAGCGTGCCGTGCACATGGCCTTCGAAGGTCTCGACGTGTCCGTCCGGCCACGCCAGCGACAGCGCGCAGGTGAAGTGCGCGCCGCGGTCGGCGGCGTCGCCGAGCGCCTCGTGCACTTTCCGCATGGCGAGGGCGAAGTCCTTCTCCGGCCCCGCCCAGCGCGCCGACCAGATGCCGGGATCGCCGCCGAGCGCATGGACGCTGAGCCCCGAATCGTCGGCAAGCGCCGGAAGCCCGGAGCCTTGCGCAGCGGCGAGCGCCTTCAGCTCGGCATTGCCGCGGAACGTCGTTTCCGTCTCCTCCGGCTCCGCGAGGCCCGCATCCCCCGCCGACACCGGCTCGACGCCGAACGGCGCGACAAGCGCGCGGATCTCGCGCACCTTGCCGGGGTTGTGGCTGGCGACGATCAGCCGGCCGGGAAGGAGTTTCCGCGCCACGGCCCTAGCGTCCGGTCGCCTTCGCCTGCGCCGCGTAGATCTTGCCGCAGCCGATGCGCGCGAGGCGCAGCATCCGGAGCAGCGTCTCCTCGTCGAACGGGTCGCGCTCGGCGGTGCCCTGCACCTCGACGATGCCGCCCTTGTCGGTCATCACGAAATTGGCGTCGGTTTCGGCGGCGGAATCCTCCGGGTAGTCGAGGTCGAGCACCGCCGCGCCCTCGTAGACGCCGCAGCTGATCGCCGCGACCTGCGCGCGGATCGGGTCCGCCGTCAGCAGCCCGTCGGCGATCAGCTTGTCGATCGCGATCCTGAGCGCCACCCATGCGCCGGAGATGGCGGCGGTGCGCGTGCCGCCGTCCGCCTGCAGCACGTCGCAGTCGATGGTGATCTGCCGCTCGCCGAGCGCCTTCAGGTCGACGACCGTGCGCAGCGAGCGGCCGATCAGCCGCTGGATTTCCTGCGTGCGGCCGGACTGCTTGCCCTTCGCCGCCTCGCGCGAGCCGCGGGTGTGCGTGGCGCGCGGCAGCATCCCGTATTCCGCCGTCACCCAGCCTTCGCCCTTGCCGCGCAGGAACGGCGGCACGCGCTCCTCGACGCTCGCCGTCACCAGCACGTGCGTGTCGCCGAACTTGACGAGGCACGAGCCCTCGGCGTGGCGCGAAACGCCGGGGGTCATCTCGATGGTGCGCATCTCGTCGGGCGCGCGGCCGGAGGGTCGCATGAAAACTCCTGTGCGGGGGAACGTGTCTGCCGCGCCGTGTACCGGCTCGCGCCGACGGGGTCCAGATGACTTGAGAGGGGCGGGGCTCCACCCTACATTCCCCCGCGATGACGAGCGGCCCGACCATATCAGAGCTTTCCGATCGCGCGCGCGCCGTGTTCCGGCAGGTGGTCGAGGAATATATCGACTCCGGCGCCCCGGTCGGCTCGAAGACGCTCGCGGGCCGGCCGGACAGCCTCGGCCTGTCGTCCGCCTCGATCCGCAGCGTGCTGCACGATCTGGAGCGCGTCGGCCTGCTCGGCAGCCCGCACACGTCCGCCGGTCGCGTGCCCACCGATTTCGGCCTGCGGCTGTTCGTCGACGGCATGATGCAGGCGAGCGAGGCGGGCGCCGAGGAGCGCGCCGCTATCGAGGCGGGCCTCAGCGCGCCCGACCGTGCCGTGGAGGACGTGCTGTCGCGCGCGACCGCGGTGCTCTCCGGGCTCTCGTCGTGTGCGGCGGTGGTCATGGTGCCGCGCACCGAGCGCGTGCTGCGGCAGGCGAGCTTCACGGCGCTGTCGCCGACGCGCGTCCTCGCCATCCTCGTCGCCGACGACGGCACGGTCGAGAACCGCATCGTCGATCTGGAATATCCCGTGTCCCCGGCCGCGCTCGTCGAGGCGGGCAACTATCTGACCGCGCGCCTTGCCGGTTCCACGCTCGCCGACGCCGCCGCGCGGCTCCAGCGCGAGATCGAGACCGAGCGTGCCCTCATCGACGCGGCGACGCGCGACCTCATCGCGCGCGGCATCGCCAGCTGGTCGGCGGACGACGCCGACCGCGCGGTGCTCATCGTGCGCGGCCAGTCGCACCTCCTCGACGACGCGGCGGAGGCCGACCTCCAGCGCGTGCGCTCGCTGCTCGCCGATCTCGACGACAAGGTCGAGATGCTGCGCGTCCTCGACGATGCGCGCGAGGCGCGGGCGATGAAAATCTTCATCGGTTCGGAAAACAAGCTCTTCTCCCTCTCCGGCTCATCGGTTATCGCCGCGCCCTACAGTGGCGGCGCGGAAGGGAGGATCGTCGGTGTCGTGGGCGTCATCGGCCCCACGCGCCTGAATTATGCGCGCATCGTACCCATGGTGGACTATACCGCCCGAACACTCAGCAGGCTGATAGGATGATTGAAGACAACGAAAAGCTGACCCCCGAGGAGATCGCCGCCGCCGAACAGCCGGTGGAGACGCCGGAGGCCGATCCGCTCGCCGAGAAGGATGCCGAGATCGCCGAGCTCAAGGACCGTCTGCTGCGCGCCGTCGCCGAATCGGAGAACGTGCGCCGCCGCCTCGAACGCGAGAAGGCGGACGCGGTCGCCTACGCCGTCACCGGCTTCGCGCGCGACCTGCTCGGCGTCGCCGACAATTTGCGCCGCGCGCTCGAGGCCGCCGCGAAGGACGGCACCGTGCAGGGTCCGCTGCTCTCGGGCGTCGAGATCACCGAGAAGGAGCTTCTGAAGGTCTTCGAGAAGCACGGCATCGCCCGCATCGAAAGCGTCGGCCAGAAGCTCGATCCCAATCGCCATCAGGCGATGCTGGAGGTGGCGCAGGACGGCGCCGAGGCCGGCACCATCGTCGCCGAGTTGCAGACGGGCTACGTCCTCAAGGACCGCCTGCTGCGCCCGGCGATGGTCAGCGTCGCGAAGGCGGGCTGAGCGTGGCGGCGCCCGATCCCATCTGCGGCGTGTGGCAGCTCGACCAGTGGGTCGAGTTCCGCGACGGCGACCCCTACGTGCTCGATGCGGCCGGGCGCCTCTTCTACCACCCGGAGGGCCACGTGAGCGCGATCCTCACGCGGCAGACGGACAGCGGGCCTCAGGTCATCGCCTACGCCGGCCGCTGGCGGCGCGAGGGCGACGACATCCACCACGCCGTCGAGCACGCCACCGTCGCGCGCTGGGTCGGCACCACGCTCACCCGCCGCGTCGTGGAGTTCGACTCCGCCGGCGAAGGCCGACTGCTGCTCCGCACGCCCCCCGAAACCAGCCGCTCGGGCGCCGAGTTCTTCCACGATCTGATCTGGGTGCGGGCGGTTTAACGCGGCAGGCCGCTTCCCGTGTTTCCTTACACAATCTCCCTTCCGCCGACTCCCGCCCGGAACGGCAGCAGCGCATCGTATGTCGCGAGCGGCGGGGTGCCGGGCACGTCGCCGCCCATGCGTTTCACATAGGCGTCGCGCACGATCTCGGCCTGCTGCTCCAGCCCGTAATCGGGGAAGCCGAGGCCCGGCTTCAACGGCAAATAGTCGTAGCGTGCCAGCGGCCCGCGTCTCAGGATCAGATTCACGCCCTGCTGGTGCTGCCACACGTGCGTCAGCTCGTGGACGACGAGGCCCTGCAGGAACAGCGAGGCGCGGCTGAAATCCTCGCGCCACGAGGCGTTGTTGGGGTGGAACCAGATGTGCCCGTCGGGCGCCATCACCACCCACGCCGGTTGCAGCCACCACCATTTCGCCCGCCGGAGCGTGACGCGCGCGAGGTCGATCGCGTCGCCGAAGGCGCGGCGCGCCATCGCCTGCTCGCCGTCGGTCAGCGGCCTAATGATGGGCGTGCTCTCCGGCCTTCATCTCCGGCGCCGTCGCGCTCATCGCGTGCGCGGAGACGGCGACGCGTCCGGCCTTCTCGAACACGAAGGTCAGCGCCACGCGCGAATCGGGCTTGGTGTCCGGCAGGCCGAACGCCATCACGTGCGTGCCGCCCGGCTTCATCTCGACCTTCTGGCCGGCATTCACCGGCAGCCCGGCGAGCGGGGTCATCCGCATCACGCCGTTCTCGGCCTTCGTCGCGTGCAGCGCGAAGCGCGCCGGCTTCGGGCCTTCCACGGCGATCAGCCGGTCCGCCGCCGCGCCGCCCGTGATCGTCGCATACACCGCCGCCGGACGCCCGGCGACGACGGGCAGGCGCAGCCATGCGTTGCTCACGGCGGGGCTTGCGGCGGGGCTTGCCGCCGGACTCGGGGCGGCCGGGTTCGGCGGTGCGGCGAGCGCGCTGCCGCCGATCGCTGCCGCCGCGAGCAGCAGCAGGGCCGTCACACACGCCGCAATTCCAAGGTTTCTGTCGATACGCGTCACGGTCTTCAATCCTTCGCCAGAGACATCCACGCTCCGCTTGGACGCTTCATGCCACACCCGGGGGGCTCCGCGCCATGCGGCAGCGCGTCCTCATCGCCCGCGCAAATCGCATCCGGCGCGGCCGCGCGCTCTTGTATGGCGCTGGCGCTGTTCCTACATCGCCCGCGTGGGCCGGAACCGCTGCGGCAAATTTGCGCGGCGGCACGGTCAATCGTTTGTTCCTGCTTGGATTTTGAAAGAGGAAGCACGGGAGATATGGGCAAGGTAATCGGTATCGACCTTGGCACGACCAACAGCTGCGTCGCCGTGATGGAAGGCAGCAAGCCCAAGGTGATCGAGAATGCGGAAGGCGCGCGCACGACGCCGTCGATGGTCGCCTTCACGAAGGACGGCGAGCGCCTCGTCGGCCAGCCGGCGAAGCGCCAGGCGGTGACGAACCCGGACAACACGGTGTTCGCCGTGAAGCGCCTGATCGGCCGCCGTTTCGACGATCCCGTCACCAAGAAGGACATCGCGCTCGTCCCCTATCACATCGTGAAGGGCGGCAACGGCGACGCGTGGGTGAAGGCCGGCGGCGAGGACTACAGCCCGTCGCAGATCTCCGCGTTCATCCTCCAGAAGATGAAGGAAACCGCGGAAAGCTACCTCGGCGAGACGGTCACGCAGGCCGTCATCACCGTGCCCGCCTACTTCAACGACGCCCAGCGGCAGGCCACCAAGGACGCCGGCAAGATCGCCGGCCTCGAGGTGCTGCGCATCATCAACGAGCCGACCGCGGCGGCGCTCGCCTACGGGCTCGAGAAGAACGACGGCAAGACCATCGCGGTCTACGACCTCGGCGGCGGCACCTTCGACGTCTCGATCCTCGAGATCGGCGACGGCGTGTTCGAGGTGAAGTCGACGAACGGCGACACCTTCCTCGGCGGCGAGGACTTCGACGCCAAGATCGTCGATTCGCTCGCCGACGGCTTCAAGAAGGACGAGGGCATCGACCTTCGCTCCGACCGCCTCGCGCTCCAGCGCCTCAAGGAAGCCGCCGAGAAGGCGAAGATCGAGCTGTCGTCGGCGCAGTCGACGGAGGTGAACCTGCCGTTCATCACCGCCGACCAGACCGGCCCCAAGCACCTCGTGAAGACGATCACCCGCGCCGACCTCGAAAAGCTGGTCGGCGAACTCGTCGCCCGCACGCTTGAGCCGTGCCGCAAGGCGCTGAAGGACGCCGGGCTCGACAAGGACAAGATCGACGAGGTCGTGCTCGTCGGCGGCATGACCCGTATGCCGCTCGTCCGCGAGGAGGTGAAGAAGTTCTTCGGCAAGGAGCCGCACACGGGCGTCAACCCCGATGAGGTCGTCGCGATGGGCGCCGCCATTCAGGCGGGCGTGCTGCAGGGTGACGTCAAGGACGTGCTGCTGCTCGACGTGACGCCGCTGTCGCTCGGCATCGAGACGCTGGGCGGCGTGTTCACGCGCATGATCGACCGCAACACGACGATCCCGACCAAGAAGAGCCAGGTCTACTCGACCGCCGAGGACAATCAGGGCGCGGTGACGATCCGCGTCTTCCAGGGCGAGCGCGAGATGGCGGCGGACAACAAGCTGCTCGGCCAGTTCGATCTCGTCGGCATCCCGCCCGCGCCGCGCGGCGTGCCGCAGATCGAGGTGACGTTCGACATCGACGCGAACGGCATCGTCAACGTCTCGGCGAAGGACAAGGGCACCGGCAAGGAGCAGCAGATCCGCATCCAGGCGTCGGGCGGCCTTTCGGACAATGACATCGAGCAGATGGTGAAGGACGCCGAGAAGTTCGCCGACGAGGACAAGAAGCGCCGCGCGAAGGCGGAGGCCCGCAATCAGGCGGACAGCCTCGTCCACTCGACGGAGAAGCAGCTTGCCGAGCACGGCGACAAGGTCGACGCCTCGACGAAGCGCGAGATCGAGACGGCGGTCGCCGCGCTGAAGTCGGTGCTCGACGGCGACGATGTCGACGACATCAACGCCAAGACGCAGGCGCTCGCGCAGGAAGCGATGAAGCTCGGCGAGGCGATCTACAAGGCGGAAGCCGCCGCGGCGTCCGGCGAGGGCGCCGAGGCTTCGCCGTCCCCGTCTTCGGACGAGGACGTGGTCGACGCCGAGTTCTCGGAAGTCGACGAAGACAAGAAGGCGTAAGATCGGTGGCGGCCGCCGTCTTCCGGGGTGGCGGCCGCGTGCCAGCGGGGGCAGGCCGGGCGTATGGTTGAAGCCGATTACTACGAACTCCTCGGTGTCGAGCGCGGCGCGGACGGCGCGGCGATCAAGTCCGCCTACCGGCGGCTCGCCATGCAGTACCACCCCGACAAGAACGGCGGCTGCACGGACGCAGAGGCGAAGTTCAAGGCGATCAACGAAGCCTATGACTGCCTGAAGGACGACCAGAAGCGCGCCGCCTACGACCGCTACGGCAAGGCGGCGTTCCAGAACGGCGGGCCGGGCAACGGCGCGGGCGGCGCCGGGTTCGGCGATTTCGCCGATATTTTCGAGGGCATCTTCGGCGAGTTCATGGGCGGCGGCCGCCAGCGGCAGCGCAGCAGCGCCATGCGCGGCGCGGACCTGCGCTACGACCTCCGCCTCAGCCTCGAGGAAGCCTTCGCGGGCAACACCCGCACCATCGAGATCGACGTCGCCACCGCCTGCGAGCCGTGCGGCGGCTCGGGCGCGGCGCCGGGCGCCACCGCCAACACCTGCGGCACTTGCGGCGGCCACGGCAAGGTCCGCGTGCAGCAGGGCATGTTCCTGATGGAGCGCACCTGCCCGAACTGCCACGGCGCGGGCCGCGTCATCTCCGATCCCTGCAAGGACTGTCACGGCGCGGGCCGCGTCGACAAGCACAAGTCGCTCGACGTGCGCATCCCGGCGGGCGTCGACGACGGCACGCGCATCCGCCTGTCGGGCGAGGGCGAGGCGGGCGCGCGCGGCGGGCCGCCGGGCGACCTCTACATCTTCGTGCATCTCGATCCGCACGACATCTTCGAGCGCAGCGGCACCGATCTCTACGTGAAGGTGCCCGTGCCGATGACGCTTGCCGCGCTCGGCGGCACGATCGAGGTGCCCTCGATCGACCGCGAGGCGGTCGAGCTCAAGATCCCCGCGGGCACGCAGAGCGGCCGGCAGTTCTCGCGGCGCGGGCACGGAATGCCGCCGCTGAACGGCGGCGGGCGCGGCGACCTCATCGTCGAGGTGGACGTCGAGACGCCGACGCGGCTTTCCAAGCGCCAGCGCGAGCTTCTGGAAGAGTTTCAGGCGCTGGAGCCGGAGGCCGGAAGCTGTCCGGAAAGTCAGGGGTTCTTCGCGAAGATTCGTGCCAAGTGGGATGAGCTGACCGAGTAGAAGCGCGAAAAGGGGAGGGGCCGCATGATCAGGGTTTACGGGGCGACGCTGTCGCCGTTCGTCCGCAAGGTCGTCGTGGCGCTCGCCGAGAAGGGGCTGGACTACGAGCTGGTTCCGGTCTCGCTCCAGTCGCGCAATCCCGATTTCCTTTCCATCTCGCCGTTCGGCAAGATGCCGGCCTTTCGCGACGGCGATTTCGCCCTCTCCGATTCCTCCGCCATCATCCACTACCTCGACGCCAAGTATCCCGAGCGCCGCCTCATTCCGCAAACGCCCGAGGATCTCGGCCGCGCGGTCTGGTTCGACGAGTTCGGCGACACCATCGTGGCGCTCTCGGGCGGCAAGGTGTTCTTCAACCGCGTCGTCGCGCCGCGCTTCCTGAAGCAGGCGGGTAGCGAGGAAACCGTGCAGCAGGGCATCGCCGAGCTGCCGCGCCTGTTCGACTATCTCGAAGGCGTGGTGCCGGAGCCCGGCGGCTTCCTCGTCGGCGGCGCGCTCAGCCTTGCCGACATCGCCGTCGCCAGCCCGTTCGTGAACCTCTCGCACTGCGCGGTCGACGTCGACTGCGCGAAGCACCCGCGGCTCGGCGCGTGGCTGCCGACCATCCTGTCGCGCCCGTCCTTCGCGGGGCCGATCGCCGCCGAAAAGGCAATGCTCGCCGCCTAGATTCGCGGCCTGGACGCGCGGCCTAGACAGCGCGCCCGCGCTTCGCCACAGTCCGCGCCATGTCGCTGGACAGCAAGCTCGAGGCGTGGGTCGCCGCCGGTTTCATTGATGCCGATGCCGCCGCCCGCATCCGCGCCCACGAGGCGGCGAACGATCGCCCCTACGTGCTCTGGGCGATCGTCGGCCTCGGCCTGTTCGCGCTGGCGCTCGGCCTCGCGCTCGTCGTCGCCGCGAACTGGGACCTGATCGCCGACTGGCTGAAGCTCGGCGTCCATCTGGCGCTTACCGCCGCTGCTGCCGCCGCCGCGTGGGTGGGCGCGCAGCGCGGCAATCGCTGGCTCACGGAAGGCGCGCTGTTCCTGCTGGCGGCGCTCGTCCTTGCCGGCATCGCGCTGCATTCGCAGGTCTACCAGCTCACCGGCCCGATGTGGCAGGCGCTGGTGCCGTGGCTGGTGCTGACGACGCCCGCGATGCTGATCGCTGGCGGCACGCGGCTCGTCGCCTACGGCTGGTCCGGGATGCTGCTCTGGACGCTGGCGTCGCTGGCGCTGGAGAACGAGCATGCGGGCGGGCTCTGGTACGCCGTCCACGGCCTCGCGATCGCCGGGCCGCTCATCCTCATCGGCCTGTCGCTGCTGCCGTGGCGGGACCGCATCAGCTTCGCGGACGGACTTCGCGAGGTCGGCATCCTCGTCTGGCTCGGCGGCGTCAGCCTCTCGCATTTCGTCTGGGCGGGAACCGTGACCTCCACCGAGGCCCGCGACATGGCCGTGCGCCTCATCGTCCCCGTGCTTGTCGCCGCCGCCGCGGTCTGGGCCGGGCGGCGCTGGCGGATGATCCCTGAGGCGATGCTGCTGCCGGTCATCGCCGCGCCGATGGCGGCGCTGCTGCTGGCGACCGTGGTGCCCCACGCGGACGGCTGGCCCGCGCGCCTCGTCGGCGCGCTCATCTACATGGCGATGTGGGGCGTCGTCGCCCGTGCCGCCGTCGCGTCCGGCTGGCGCGCGCTGTTCGGCGTCGCCATCGCCGCCGTCGGCATCCGTATCTTCATCATCTATTTCGAGCTGTTCGGCTCGCTGGCGACGACCGGCGCCGGGCTCATCGCGGGCGGCGTGCTGCTCATCGCGCTCGCCCTCGGCTGGCGGCGCGTGTTCGCGCTGGTGGGGAGGCGCGCATGAAGCGCTGGCTCGCGCTCGCCCTGCTGCTGCCGCTGGTCGGCCTCGCGCTCAGCATCGCCGCGCGCGAGGCGGGGCTGTCGGGCGCGTCCGAATGGCGCATCCCGATCGCCGGCTACGATCCCCGCGATCCCATCCGCGGCCGCTTCATCCAGTTCCGCTACGACTGGCGCGTCGCCGGCGATCCCGCGCTTTGCGGCAAGGCCGCCTGCGGCCTCTGCCTCTCTGAAGAGGCGGGCGAGATCGTCGCGACGATGGCCGCGCCGGGCACCGCCTGCCCCGCCTACGTCGACGTGAACGGCAGCAGCATCAGGCGGCAGAGCCGCGCGCCGGGACAGGCCCCGGACTTCTCGAGCCGCATCTTCGTCTCCGAGACGCGCGCGCCCGCGCTCGAGGACATGCTGCGCCGTCAGCCGATGGTCGTCGTCGCCCGCCTCACCCGGCAGGGCCGCCTCGTCAACGACCGGATCGAGCCCGCGAACTAGGGTCGCCGTTCCGCCCGCACCGGCGCGTTCGGACCATCCCATGTTTCCCGTGCGATAGAAAATCTTGCATTGACCGGCTTTCAATTTCTACGATAACAGTAGACATCAAGTCGTGAAACTCCTGACGAGAGTTTCCGGGGCCATGCCCTTTTGAGGTCCGCGGCTTTTGATGGGATGCAGCTTGCTCCGCGACACCAACCGCTAAAGCGCACGATGCTGAGGCAACGACGCCAGGCTTCGTGTTCCCCCAACCGGGCAAGGGGAAATGACGATGCAATGTCATACCTAGACTAGTTTCAACGACAGGCGCCTCTTTCGGGCGGCACTGATCCGTTGTCATCCGCACACCCATGCCGGGCGCGGAACGGCTTGGCATGTTCATCAGAAAAGACCTGCGCCTCTGCGCGCATGGACCGGCCGATCCCGGGAGGGGCTGGCCGGTGTCGGGGGAATTGTGAGTCGATCCATGATCACCAGAACCAGCTTCATTCGATTTGCCGGTGCCGGCAGCGCGCTCGGCCTTATTCTTGCAGCGAACGCGGCGCTTGCCGCGGAGTCTGCTGCTGCGTCCGCCGATGCAGCCGCCGACGCGGCCTCCGCAGCGGAAGCCGCGGACGCCGCCTATGAGAATCTCGGCGAGATCACCGTCACCGCCCGCCGCCGCGAGGAGCGCGCGCAGGACGTGCCGATCGCGCTCAGCGCGGTCAGCGGCGAGATCATCGAGCGCACCGGCAACGTCAATCTCGTGCAGATCGCCGACCTGACGCCGAGCCTCGTCATCAGGAACAACAACGCCCGCAACACCTTCGTGAACATTCGCGGCCTCGGCTCCAATTCCGATCAGAACGACGGCCTCGAGATCGGCGTCGGCTTCTATGTCGACGACGTCTATTACGGCCGCATCGGCGCGTCGCAATTCGATCTCATAGACCTCGAGCGCGTCGAGATCCTGCGCGGCCCGCAGGGCACGCTGTTCGGCAAGAACACCACGGCGGGCGCCATCAACATCACCACGCGCGCGCCGACGTTCGAGACGGAATTCCGCGGCGAGGCGACGCTCGGCGAGCGCGGCTATCACCAGGTCCGGGGAACGCTGTCGGGTCCGCTCATCGAAGACAAGGTCGCCTACCGCCTGACGCTGTCGGACACGCACAGCGACGGCCTGCTCACCAACCTCTACAACGGCAGGAAGGCGAACGATTACGACAACTTCTCGGTTCGCGGCCAGCTCCTGATCCTGCCGACCGAGGACATCTCGATCCGCCTCAGCGGCGATTATTCGAAGCAGACGTCCTACTCGCGCATCACCAGCATCGTGGGCGTGTTCACGCAGTTCGACAACGGCGCGGCGAACACGAACAATTTCTTCGACCGCGCGGCGCGCGCCGGATACACGCCCGCATACGACGTGAACGATCCGTTCGCGCGCGAGGTGGAATTCAACGCGCCGATCCAGGCCGACATGGAAGGCTACGGTGTTTCCGGCAAGGTCGACTGGGACCTCGGGAACGCCACGCTCACCTCCGTCACCGCCTATCGCTGGTGGGACTGGTATCCGCTCAACGATCAGGACAATACGCCGCTCAGCGTCACCTTGCGGGGCGGAACGACCAACTGGCAGCGCCAGTTCAGCCAGGAAGTCCGGCTGGCCTCGCAAGGCGAGCGCAGGCTCGATTACGTGGTCGGCCTCTACTACTTCTGGCAGGTCATCCACGGTCTCGGCCAATACCAGCAAGGGCCGGATTACGCGGTGTGGAACAACCACACCTACGCGAACCGGGATCTCGCCAACTATGCCTACACGAACTTCGAGTCGGATTCGATCATCGAACCGAGGACCAAGAGCTACGCCGCGTTCGGCCAGCTGACGTGGCGCGCCACGGATGCGCTCGCCGTCACTGCGGGTCTTCGCTTCACGCACGAGGACAAGACCGGGCTGTTCGATCAGTACACCGTCGCGGGCAACGATCTTTCCCTGCTCAGCGACGCGGACCGCGCCGCCGCGCAGGCGCTGCGGGATGCGATCTATCCCGAGGTCCGCTACACGGTGAAGCACAAGAACGACAGCCTCACCGGCCAGATCAACCTCGCCTACACGGTGGCGCAGGACGTGCTCGCCTATGCGAACTATTCGCGCGGCAGCAAGTCGGGCGGCCTCAGCCTCGGCACGCTGCCCGCGGGCGTGTCGCCGGTGGTGAAGCCGGAGACGATCGACGCGTGGGAAGTCGGCGTCAAAAGCCAGTTCTGGGACCGCAGGGTCACGCTCAACACCGCAGCCTACTGGATCGAGGTGGAGAATTATCAGGCCGCGATCACCGAGAACATCGGCAACACGAACGCGTTCCGCCGCTACATCTCCAACATTCCCGGCGTGCGCTCCCGCGGCTTCGAGGTGGACCTGACGGTGGCGCCCAGCCAGTACGTCCGCTTCACGGCATCGGCGGCGTACAACGACGCCGTCTACAAGGACTACACCAACGCCCAGGTCGCGCCCAACCGGCGCAACGAGGGCGCGACGCAGGACCTGAGCGGCGTCCAGCTCGCGAACGCGCCGAAGTTCATCTACAGCCTCAGCACCGATCTCGCCTATCCCTTGAGCGACGACGACGAGGCCTATGCCCGCGTCGACTTCTCGCACAGGTCGTCCAACGACACGAGCGGCACCAACTCGCAGTACACGCGCATCGACGGCTACGGCATCCTCAACGGGCGCATCGGCCTCAGGGTCGACGACCAGAAGTTCGACGTTTCGGTCTGGGCGCGCAACCTGCTCAACAAGAAGTACTTCACGGCGCTCAGCGTCGCCAACCTCGGCCTCATCACGGGCAACATCGGCGATCCGCGAACGATCGGCCTCACCGTCCGCACGCGCTTCTAGGCTGACCTTCCTTTCATCAGGGGACTCTCATGATCGAAACCAATCTCCCGGCATCGCCTCCGCATCTCCGCGCGGGGCTTTCGCGGAAGCGCCGCCACGCGCTTTCCGGCGGCCTGTTCCTGTCCGCCCTGCTGCTGACGCCGAATCTCGCCCTTGCCGCGGCACCCGCCGCGCAGGCAGGCAATCGTCCGGCGCCGGTTCTCGAAAAGCTGGACGCCATCACCCACGGGCCGCAGCTCGGCAACGTCGGGGTCGGGTCGATCCGGGTCTGGGCGCGGACCCGGCAACCCGGCGCGTTCAGCGTGCTCTATTCGACCCAGCCCGATCTTTCGGGGGGCATTCTCTCGAAGCCGGTCAAGACGAGCTGGGAACATGATTCGAGCGGCTGGATCCAGCTCGACGGATTGAAGCCCGGCACGAAATACTATTACGCCCTCGTCCACGAAGGCCGCGTCGCCGACACGCGCGTCGGCGGCAGGATCAACAGCTTCACGACATTTCCCGACGCGTCCACGTTCGTCGACCCGAAGGTCAATCCGAAGGGCGTCTACAATTTCGCGTTCGAGACCGGCACGGGCAACAACCAGCCCGACAAGACGTCGCTGCCGCCCACCTACACGCGGATGCTCGCCGAGCTGAAGGATAGGATCTATTTCCAGATCCAGAACGGCGACTGGCTCTATGAAAAGGGCCGCGAGAAGACCGAGGCCGAATGGGCGGTGGCGAACGGCGTCGGCAAACCGCCCCGCAGCGTCTCGCTCGCCAAGGGCATCGCCGGCGTCTGGAAGAACTACCGGCTCTATCTCGAAGGGTCGCAGGCGCTTGCCGATTTCTACAAGGAAGTGCCGCTGTTCGTCACGATCGACGATCACGAGATCCTGAACGACGTGACCGGCTCCGGCCACACCGGCTTCCGCATCGACGCGCGCGGCAAGCCGTGGCAGCAGGACCTCCAGCGCGACGATCTCCAGAAGGATGTCGAGCGCGCGGTGTTCCGCGATCCCGCCGTCGCCGTGTGGCGCGACTATGTCGGCTGGAGCAATCCCGACATCGGCAACCAGCAGCCCAATTATTTCGGGGAAGCGCGCGTCGAGGCGGGCAGCAATATCCTCACCGATCCCAACGCCGATTTCACGAAGCTCGATCCCGCCAAGACGTCGAACCTGCACGTCCTCTGGGGCTTCGGCAACACGGGCGTCTACAAGATCGCGAAGGTGCTGGGGAAGACCCGCATCCAGGTCGAACCCGCGCTCGATGTCACGGAGACCGTGCGCTACAGCATCGGCACCAATCTCTACACCAAGTTCCGCGTTTCCAACGCCGACTTCTTCCTGCTCGACACGCGGTCGAACCGCACGCTGCACGACAAGACCAATCTCGCCGACCCGAACACGAGCATGATCGGCCCGGTGCAGAAGCAGTGGCTGTTCGACGAACTGAAGAAGAGCGACGCCGATTTCGTCTTCATCGTCTCGTCGGTTAACCTCGCGCTGCCGCACGACAACGGCGTGTGGTACGGGCGCGGCTCGGGCGGCGTCGGCAAGGACGACGGCTGGACCGCGCATCTCCACGAGCGCGAGGAACTGCTCAAGGTCGCGGAGAGCCTGCACAAGCCCGTGTTCTTCCTCACGGGCGACCTCCACAAGTCGTTCGTGGCCCGCGTCGCGCCGGGGGTCTACGACGTCGGCACCGGCCCGCACACCAGCAACAACCACCGGCTCGGAGACGCGGGCGGCTCGCCGCCGAGCGGCTGGTACCAGTCCGGCGACCGTCTGGTGAACGTGCTCTGGAGCAGCAACCAGTACCGCAACGACAGCGGCGGCAATGCCGGGCAGGCCAGCGGCAAGGGCTGGCCGATCTACACGGTCATCCGCGCCAACAACGCCTACAACATCCCCGACGCCGAAGGGAAGGACAGGTGGATCGCCTATCCCGAGCCGCAGGTCGTCTTCGAGTTCCGGGACGGTTACACCGGGGACCTCGTCTTCGCCCATTCCGTCTCGACCTCGGAGGCGAAGCCCGACCGCACGCCGGTTCCGCCGGAGGTCGTCAAGACCCTCGGCGGCATCGAGACCGGCGGGCGCTGACCGCCGCCCACCTTGCCGTGCCGCCGCCCGTCCCGCCGGGCGGCGGCATCGAAAGACGATGACATGAGTGCTCCCCGAACCCGCACCTTGTGGCTTGTGGCCGGCGTCCATGCCGCGGCGCTCGCCTACGCGACCGCGCGCTACAACGTCTTCAAGGGCGTCGCCTGGTCCGAATGGCCGTCCTACACGCTGAACAAGAGCCTTGCGCTCGCCGTGCTCGCGCTGGTCGTCGTCGCGGTGTTCCGCACCGGCAGACCGGGCGCGGGGGCCGTGCGCCCCGTGATGGCGGCGGCGGGCGGCTTCGCGCTCGCCCATGTCCTGCTCTCGCTCGCGCTGCTCGGCCCCGCCTATTACGCGAAGTTCTTCGACGGGCAGAAGCTCACGGCGGTCGCCGGCGCCGCCATTGCGCTCGGCGCGGCAAGCGCGGTCCTGTTCCACGTCGGCCAGCGGGAGGCAACCGGCTGGAGCCCGGTCCGCCGCTACGACGCGCTGGCGGCCGTCGCCTTCATCGCCGGGACCCACGCGGCGTTCCCGGGGTTTTCCGGCTGGTTCGAGCCGTCGACGTGGCCGGGCGGGCTGCCGCCCATCACGCTCATTTCCTTCGCGCTCGGCGTCGCCGCGCTCGGCCTCAGGCTGCGGTATCGGATACCGCGCCCGGCGCCCGCCGCGCCTGCCGCTTCCTCGCCAATTCCCGTTCAGGAGCAATGACATGTTCGATCGCCGCCATATTCTGAAAGGCACCGCCGCGCTCGGCCTCGGCGGAATTCTGAACGGCGGCGTCGCGTGGTCCGGCACCAGCAAGACCGTGCGCGCCATCCTGCCGTCCGCCACGCACGACACGCTGGCCGTGAAGGTGCTGCTGGATACGCCGCCGTCCGCGCCGCCCGTGCTCCGCATCGACGGGCGCGCCGTCGCCGCCGAGAAGGCGGACATCGACGGCTACGCGTGGGCGTTCGTCCAGTCCGGTCTGCCGGGCGGCAGGCGCTACGAGCTGTCGCTGTCCGACGAGAGCGGTCGGCTGCTCCGCGAGCCGTGGCCGCTGAAGACGCTGCCGCCGCCGGATTCGGCGCCCGATCATTTCCGCGTGCTGTTCTTCACCTGCGCGGGCGGCGACGAGGCGGGGAGGCCCTACGGATACCTGCCGATCTCCGTCCGCCGGGCCCTGTTCGACCGCGCGCTCAGCTTCGCGCCCGATCTCGCCGTGGCGAATGGCGACCACGTCTATTGGGATCTCGACACGGCGCTCAAGTACCGCCGCGATCCGGCGCGGCGCGCCGCCACGGAGGCGCAGTATCGCCAGATCGCGTGGATCGACCAGGATCTCGCGTTCGATTCCGAAACCAACCGGCGCTCGATCAACACGATCGCCGGGCGCCAGATCGCGTCGATCTACGAGGATCGCTTCGCGTCCGTGCCGCTCGTCTTCATCACCGACGACCACGACTATTACGAGAACGACAACGCCGGGCCGTGGGGCTACAGCCTGCCGCCGCGCCCGTTCATCTTCGGGCTGCAGCAGCAGACGGCGGCGCTCGCCTACCCGATCGCGCTCGGCCGGCCGGACTGGGGCAACCCATACGAAGCGGGCACGGTGGAGACGGTGCGCGTCGGCAACCTTCTGGAGATCGCGCTTTTCGATTGCCGCCGCGGCTGGTCGACGGGCGCCGACGCCGGCGTGCTGTTCCCGAAGGCCGAGGCGTTCCTCATCGAGCGCCTGCGCGCCTCGACCGCCAAGCAGTACATCCACGCCCCCTCCAACCCGTTCGGGTGGACCGCCGGCAAGCTCGGCGAGTGGTATGCGGACGGCCCGTCCGAAACCAGCGCGTTCGACAACGACAAGGGCTATTGGCAGCAGGGCTGGTTCGAGCAGCACCAGCGCCTCGCGGCGGCGCTCAGCGCGCAGAAGGAGCGCGCCGCGATCAGCATCTCCGGCGACATGCACGCGAGCGCCATCAGCCGGATCACCCGCAGCGGCGACCTCGACCTGTCCGCCAACCCCGTCCACACCATCCTGCCCGGCACCATCGGCACCGGCACGCCGGGCTTCCCGAGCAGCGTGCGCGGCGTCTTCCCGTGGCATCCCGCCGTCCTCGATTCCGAGGACCTCGCGAAGATCGAGGAGCGAAACGGCTTCTCCATCGTCGATGCCTATCCGGACCGCGTCGAGGTGCGCCAGTTCCGCTGGCGGCCGCCCGAGCCGGTCGCGGCGATCGCGGCGCTCCAGCCTTACGCCTCCTACACGATCGGGCGCTCGTCGTGACGATGCCGCGGGCGGCGATGCCATCGACCGCGATCCCCACTCAAGGAGCATGGGCCATGACCATGAAGTCGATCCTTCGCGTGCTGTGCGCCGTGTGCGTGCCGCTGTCGCTGCCCGCCGCGGCGAGCGCGCCGGACCTGACCCCGACCCGGGAAGACGCGAACCCGCCGCCGCGCAGCTATGTCGAGCGCCCCCGCGCGCCGGCCGGCGCGCCGAACATCGTCATCATCGTTCTCGACGACCTCGGCTATGCCGACTTCGGCGCCTACGGGTCGGAGGTCAGCACGCCGAACATCGACCGGCTCGCGAGCGAGGGTCTGCGCTACAACCATTTCACGTCCACGGCGCTTTGCACGCCGACGCGCGCTGCGCTGCTGACCGGCCTCAACCACCACTCGGCCGGGATGGGCTGGCACGGTATCGTCGATCAGGGCTACCCGGGTTATCGCGACGACTTCACCCTTGATGCGCCGACCATCGCCGAACTGCTCCAGCCGTATGGCTACGGGACCATCGCGATCGGGAAATGGCATCAGGTCTCGGCGAGGGATTCGAAGCCGAGCGGATCGTTCCACAACTGGCCCACGCATCGCGGGTTCGATCGCTTCTACGGGTTCATCGGCGGGCAGGACAGCCAGTTCTATCCCGGGTCGCTGGCCGAAGGCACCACGTACATCAAGCCGCCGGGCGACGGCAGCTTCTACCTGCCGGACGCGCTGACCGACAAGGCGATCGCCATGATCCGCGACCTGCGCGTGTCGAGCCCCGACAAGCCGTTCCTGCTCTGGTACGCAACCGGCGCGACCCACACGCCGCACCATACGAAGCCCGAGGACCGCGCGAAATACGCGGGGAAATACGATGCGGGCTGGGACAGGATCCGCGCGCAGCGGCTTGCGCGCCAGAAGAAATCCGGGCTGGTTCCCGCGAACGCGGTTCTCGCGCCGCGCAATCCCGGCGTCGTCGCGTGGGACAGCCTCAGCGCGGACCAGAAGAGGATGTACGCCCGCTTCCAGGAAAATTTCGCGGCCTTTCTGGATCGCACGGACCGGAACATCGGCCGGCTTCTCGATCACCTGCGGGAAACCGGGGATTACGAGAACACGATCTTCATCGTGACCTCGGACAACGGCGCCAGCCGCGTCGTCGGCCCCGAGGGCGAAGCCAACGTGGCGGCGGGGTATTTCGTGGGGGAGCCGGCGACCAACGCGGAAAACCTCAAGTACTACGACAGCCTGGGCGACTGGAACACGCACCCGAACTATCCCCACGGCTGGGCGCAGGCGGGCAATACACCCTTGCAGGAAGGAAAGCGGACCACCGACGGCGGCGGCGCCCGGGTTCCGCTCATCATTTCCTGGCCCAGGGGAATCAAGGCGCGCGGCGAGGTGCGAACCCAGTTCCACCACGTGAACGACATCGTTCCCACCCTGCTCGACGTGCTGAAGATCGAAGCGCCGAAAACCTACAACGGGCATGAAGCGAAGCCGATCGAAGGCGTCAGCATGGCCTATTCGTTCACGGCGCCGCGCGCCCCCGGCGTCAAGCGCGAACAGTATTACGAGATTGAAGGCAACCGCGCCTACTATGCCGATGGATGGCGGCTCGTTTCCCGGCGCGTTGACGGGTCGAAATATCACGAAGCCCCCTGGCGATTGTACAATCTCGATCAGGATTTCTCCGAAACCAGGGATCTCGCGGCAGAGTACCCGGAAAAGGTCAGGGAGCTGGAACGGAAATGGTGGGAGGCGGCGCGCCGCTATCAGGTCCTGCCGATCGACGATCGCACCTTGCTCAACCGGATCTCGGGCCTGTCGCCGAAGGGGTCGCGCGCCCTCCACACCTTCTATCCGGCCGACCCGACGATCAAGGTTGCCGATCAGCCGCGGCTTCAGGGTTCGCCGTATCGCATCCGCGCCCGCATCAATCGCTCCGCGTCCACCGATGGCGGCGTGATCGTTGCGCTCGGAGACGTCGCTGCGGGCTGGGCGTTCTATATCAAGGATGGACTGCTGATCTACGAGCAGAACCGCAAGACCGATGCGGTCCGCCTCGTGTCCGACCGGCGGGTGCCGACCGGTGAATCGACGGTCTCGTTCACGTTCCGGCCTGCCGGCTCGGGAGCGGGAGGAACCGGGACGCTGGAGATCGACGGGGCGGTTGTCGGCAGGGCGCCGATTCGCAGCACCGCCGTCGGTCTGGTGACGGAGGGCATGGAGATCGGCCGTGACGAACTGACGGCCGCCGTTCCCGGCTACGCCGCGCCCTTCACGTTCACGGGCAGGATCGAGCGTGTCGATTTCGAGGTCGGCGCCGAGGATCTGGCGGCGCGCATGGCCGATACCGGTCCCCGCGGTTCGCCTTGATCGGGGCGCTTTCCGAACCGGTGTTTTCTCGGGAAAGGGCGGAACGGATGCCGATGACCAGAATGGCGCTCGTGCCGGTCGTTCTGTGGCTTGGCCTCGGCGGCGGCGTCCTTGCACCGGAGGGGTCTCGGCAGGAAGCCGGCGGCGGCAATTCGCCGGCGCGCATCCAGTGCAGCCGGGATACGCGCATGGTGCGGGTGCCGGCGGGAACCGTCCTGCTCGGCGAGGACGGGGAAGGCCGCGAAGGCCGATCGGTCGAGGTCCCGGAATTCTGGATTGACAGCCATGAAGTGACCAACGGCCAGTTTGCCGCTTTCGTCGCGGCGACGGGCTATGTCACAGAGGCTGAACGGGAAGGCGGATCGGCGGTTTTCGTTCCGCCGCCGCATTGGGACGGATCGCTCGATTCCGCCCAGTGGTGGCGCTTCCGGCCGGGTGCGTCGTGGAGGCATCCCGAAGGCCCCGAAAGCACTATCGACGGCAAGGACTGGTATCCCGTGGTCCATGTCACGTTCGCGGATGCCGCCGCCTATGCGCGATGGAAGGGCGCCGAACTTCCCGACGTCGTTCAATGGGAGCGCGCCGCGCGCGCGGAACAGCGTGCCGGGCGCGATCCGCTGAGCTGGGCGTTCGACGCGCAGGGCCGCCCCATCGCGAATACGTGGCAGGGGATTTTCCCCATGCGCGATACGGGTCAGGACCGGCACACGGGCATTGCACCCGTCGGCTGCTTTCAGGCGAACAGCCTCGGTGTGCGGGACATGATCGGCAATGTCTGGGAGTGGACGCGCAGTTCCGCGCCGTCGATGGCCGGGTCGAGGCTGCTCAAGGGCGGCTCCTATCTCTGTTCCATGAACTACTGCGCGAATTTCCGGGCCGCGGCCTTTCAGGCGCAGGAACAGGACCTCGGCGCATCGCATATCGGGTTCCGCACGGTCAGAAGGGCGCCGCCGTCGCCCGCCGCCCGGAAAACCGCATCCATGCGCTAGACACCCTAGATTCGCTTGGAGATCGCGATCGCGGCCCGGCATCCCGCCCGGATCGCGGCGGAGAGCAGTGGATAGGCCGGCGCCTGCTCGGCGCCGTGCGCGATGGCGGTCGCGCGGTGTTCGCGTTCCTCGGCGGCGAATTCCTCGATGCGCGCCTTGAATTCGGGGTCGCTGTCGCCGAGCGCCTCGGCCTGCTCGGCGTAGTGGCGGTCGATCTCGGTCTCGACGGCGGCAGTGCAGGCCATCGCGGCGCGCGGGCCCATCAGCGCGGTCGCCGCGCCGAGCGCATAGCCCGCCACGTGCCAGAACGGCGCCAGCGCCGTCGGGCGCACGCCGCGCTCCACGACCATGCGGTTGAAGACGTCGAGGTGGTGCTGCTCCTGCGCGCGCATCCGCGCGATCTCGGCGCTGTCGGGATGGCGGTTCCCCATCACCGCGAGCTGCCCGGAATAGATGCGCGCCGCGCCGTACTCGCCCGCCTGATCGACGCGCAGCATGGAGGCGATGTCGGCGCCACGGTCGCCCGGAAGCGAGTGTTGCGGCGGGTGTTTCAGCGTTTCAGGATCAGCCACAGCGCGACTCCCGCGATCAGCCCGGAGAAGATGGCATTGTATCCGGCCATCGAAATGCCCGCCAGCGACCACGCGATCTGGTCGCACTGCACCACCGGCGTCGCCAGCATGTTGGACCATATATCGCCCGATCCGAGATCGCCCGCGCTGCACGCGCTCGGCCCCTGCCACCAGCGCTGCTCGACGCCGGCGTGGAAGACGCCGATCCCGGCGGTGACGAGTTCGGCGAGCGCGGCGAACACCAGCAGCGCGCGCTTGCCCGCGCCCGGCACGAACAGCGCGAGGCTGGCGAGGATCAGCGCGATCGCATGGGGCCAGCGCTGCCAGATGCACATCTCGCAGGGGTGCAGCCCGCCGATGTGCTGGAACGCGAACGCGCCGCCGAGCAGCGCGGACGGCCCGAGCAGAAGCAGCAGATGCGCAGGGCGCAGCCGGTCAGCCATCGCTTGCCTTTCGTGCGACGAGGCTGGCGCCGACGAGCGTGACGCCCTTCGCCTCGAGCTCCGCCGACCAGCGCTCGATCTCGGCGATGGTGGTGGAGACGGGGCGGGCATAGCCGACCGCATAGCCGCGCCGCTTCGCGGTGGCGACGAGGGCGTCGAGGTTGCTGCGGATGTTCGCGGGGGTTTCCGGCTCGTCGAGGAAGCGGTCGTTGGTGGCGGCGGCAAGCCCGATGGCGCGGGCCTCCGTCTCGCCCACGGAGCGCCCCGAGGAGCGCGCGTCCACGTAGAACAGCCGCTTCGCCTTCACGGCATCCAGCACCGGGCGCATCGCGGCGGCGCTTTCGGTGAAGGCGCTGCCCATCATGTTGGTGACGCCGACCGGGGCCTCGACGCGGGAGAGCGCCCAGTTCAGCCGCCGCACGTTCTCGGCCGGGGCCTCGCCGGTCAGCAGCACGTTCTGGCCCGGATTGACGCGCGGGTACGACTTGGGCTGCATCGGCACCGACAGCCAGACCTCGTGCCCGCCCGCCTTGGCGGCCTTCGCGAGGTCGCGCGATGCGTCGGCATAGGGCGAGAAGGCGAGGCTGACGGCGGCGGGCAGCCGGTCGATCGCCGCCTTCGCCGCGGCGGCGTTGGGTCCGAGCTCGGTGAGGATGACGGCCACGATCGGCCCGTCCGGGATCGGGGCCGCCGGTGCGGCGGCGGCCGGTGCGGGCGGCGTTTCGCCCGCAGCGAGCCGGGCCTCGTCGATCTGGGGCTTGTCGATGTCGGTGACGGGAACGTGCGCGATCGGCGGCCTCAGCGTGCCGGAAGCGGCTGCGTCCTTGGCCTCGATTTTGGCTTCGGGCGGCTGCGCGCGGCGCGTATCGCCGGTTTGCGCGGCGGCATGGCTCGGCGCGAGCGGCCGCAGCAGCTCGACGAACAGGGTCGCAAGGCCGATGAACAGCACGGCGCCGCCGAGCGCGAGCAGCAGTCCCCGGCCCCGACGCGGGGCGATGTCGTCGCTCAGCGGGACACCTCTGCGGTCTGCACCGGCTGCGGGCCCAGCCGGCCGATGATGTTCATCGCGTAGTCGAGCTGATAGTCGGTGACGCCCGCCTTTTCGAGATCGGCGGCGGTCCGCTTGAAGCGCGGATTCTCCTTGTCGTCTTCCTCGATGATCTTGTTGTCCTTCACCGCGTCGTTGCGCAGGTGCTGGCGGAGGTCCGCCTCGCGGATCACGCGGCGTTCCTTGTAGTCGGCGTCCGAAAGCTGCGGCACGATGATGTCGGGCTCGATCCCCGCCTCCTGCACGGAGCGGCCGGAGGGCGTGTAGTAGCGCGCCGTGGTCAGCCGCAGCGCCGTGTCCTGCGTCATCGGGATCAGCGTTTGCACCGATCCCTTGCCGAAGCTGCGCTGGCCGAGCACGAGCGCGCGGCGGTGGTCCTGAAGCGCGCCCGCGACGATCTCGGCGGCGGAGGCCGAGCCTTCGTCGACGAGCACGACGATGGGCTTGCCCTTGGTGTCGTCGCCCTCGCGCGCGTAGTAGCGCTGCACGTCGCCCTTGCGGCGGCCGCGCTGCGAGACGATCTCGCCGCGTTCGAGGAACGCGTCCGACACCTCGATCGCCTGATCGAGCAGGCCGCCGGGGTTCGAGCGCAGGTCGACGACGAAGCCGAGCAGCTTGCCGCCCGCCTGCTTCTCCATGCTGGCGATCGCCTGCCGCGTCGCCTCGCCGGTCTGCTTGTTGAAGGTGGAGATGCGCAGGATGCCGATGTCGTTCTTCACCTCGGACTTCACCGGCTTCAGCGAGATGATCTCGCGCTTCAGCGTCAGCTCCATCGGCTTCTGCTGGCCGGCGCGCACGACGCTGATCTTCACGGTCGTGCCCGGCACGCCCTTCATCTTGTCGACCGCGTCGTCGAGCGACAGGCCGTAGATCAGCTCGCCGTCGATGTGCGTGATGTAGTCGCCTGCCTTGATGCCGGCCCGCGCGGCGGGCGTGTCGTCGGTCGGCGCGATCACCTTCACCACGCCGTCCTCCTGGCTGACGGTCAGCCCGAGCCCGCCGTACTCGCCCTCGGTCTGCGTCCGCATCCGCTCGAAGTTGCGCATGTTGAGGAAGCTCGAATGCGGGTCGAGGCTGGAGAGCATCCCGTTGATCGCGCCTTCGATCAGCTTCTCGTCGGTAACTTCGTCAACATACTCGGCGCGCACCCGTTCGAACACGTCCATCAGCTGGTCGAGCTGGCGATAGGTGCTCGCCGGGTTTGCCGCCTGCACGGCCGTCGTCGAGGGGATGAGCGCGATCGCCGCGGCGGGGATCAGCGTGTGCAACAACTTACGAGACATCACTTCTTCCTTGTCGTGACCGGCGGCGCGGCCCCCCTGTCCCAGCGCATTGGCGCCATCATAGCACGCGCCGATGAATTGGCGAGTAACGGATTTCAGCCATCGCGGCCGGTTTTTCGAACGTGCGGCGCGGGGTCGATGGGGCGCCCGCTCTGGCGGAGCTCGAGGTAGAGTTCCGGTTCGAGCGACCCCATGCGGCCGATCGGCGTTCCCGCTGCAACCGTCTCCCCGACCAGCACGTCGACCCGTTCGAGACCGGACATCATGCTGAGGAGGCCGCCGGGGTGCTGGACGATCACGATGTCGCCATAGGCGCGGAACGGTCCGGCGTAGGCGATCCGGCCTCCCGCGGGGGCCACGACCTGCGCGCCCTTGCGCGTCGAGAGCGTGATGCCGCGTGCGCGGACGCCGACGCCGCTCACGTCGTTGAACCCCTCGACGATGGTGCCCGCTGCGGGCTGCAGGTAGGCGAAGGGAAGGGGTGCGGCGGCGCTTCGGACGGGCCGGGACGGTGCCAGCCGCCGGGCGTTGGTGCCGGCGCCGTCATCGAATGCGCCCGCGAGCCCGCGCAGGTCCATCGCCTTGGCGGCAAGCGCCCGCGCCCGCGCCCGCTCCTCGTCCGCCTCGCGATCGAGCGAGTCGCGCTCGGCGCGCAGGTCGGCCTGCACGGTATCGAGCTGCCGGATCGCCGCCGCCAGATCGGTGTTGGCGGCAAGCAGCTGGCGCTTCGAGGTGTCGAGCCGCGCCTGCACGGCGCGCGACTCCGCGAGTTCGCGCCGATACGCGGCGGTGCGGGCCCGAAGCGCCGGTTGAACCGCTTCCAGCAGCGCGCTGACGCGGGCGGTGGTGACGGCTGACGACGGTTCGAGAAGCACGAGGCCCGCCGGTCTGCGGCTCAAGGTCTGGAGAACCGCGAGGAGTCGGCTGATCTCGCCGTGCTGCGCGGCGAGACGGGCGCGCTGCTGCCGCCGCAGCTGTTCGAGCCGGGCGGTTCCGGTCTCGATGGCGCTGACACGCGCTTCGCCGTTCTGGATGCGCCGGGCAAGCGCGATCGCCGTCTGCCGGGCGGTCCGCGCCCTGTCGTCGGCCACGTCGGCATCGTGGCGCAGGGCCGCGGCGCGGGAATCGGCCTTCAGTGCGTCCTGCTCCGCCTTGTCCGCGGGCGCGGCGGCGGCGAGCAGCAGGAGGGCGAGGGCCGCGGCGCGCATCAGCCTTCGCGGTGGTAGGGGTGACCGGCGAGGATCGACGTCGCCCGGTAAAGCTGCTCGGCGAGCATCGCGCGCACCAGAAGATGCGGCCACGTCGCCTTGCCGAAGCTGATGAGGAGGTCGGCTTCGTCGCGGGTCCCGGCATCGTGCCCGTCGGCGGCGCCGATCAGGAAGCGCGCCTCGCGCACGCCGTCGTCGCGCCAGCGGCCGAGGCGTTCGGCAAGTGAGGCGGAGGCAAGGCTCTCGCCGCGCTCGTCGAGCGCCACCGTCCGGCAATCGCCGGCGGGCGGCGGTACGCGGCCGCCCTTGTCGGGAAGCTCGGTGATGCGGAACGGCCAGTTCATCCGCGCCCGGTAGCGCTCGACGAGATCGGCTTCCGGGCCGCGCCCGATGCGTCCGCGCGCGATGACATGAAGGAGCACCTCAGGCGGTTGCGGCCGCTGCCGGCGTCTTGTCGAAGGCCCACATCTTCTCGAGGTTATAGAAGCTCCGCACCTCGGGCCGGAACAGGTGGACGATCACGTCGTCGGCGTCGATCAGCACCCAGTCCGCCGCGGGGAGTCCCTCGATCCGCACGGCGCGGCCGAGGTCGGTCTTGATCCTTTCGGCGAGCTTCTGCGCCATGGAGGCCACCTGCCGCGTGGAGCGGCCGCTGGCGATGATCATGTGATCGGCGATTTGCGTCTTTCCGCTGAGCGGAATGTCGATGACATCGACAGCCTGATCGTCGTCGAGCGACTTCAGGATGAGGGCGTGCAGCTCGTCGGAGCTTCCGCCTTCACGGTCGCCGGGCGTTGCCGCGGCGGTTCTGGGAGACAATCCTTATCCCTTCGGGTTCGTTGCACCAATTCGGCTCGCCCATCCCGGATCGCGCGTGCGGATCGCCGTGGCGGAGGAGGGGTCGAGCGGGATCGAAAGGATCACAATCGCCGGCAGCTCCCATTCAGCCCAGTGTTTCACACGCGCTTCGCCGCGGATGTACCGCCGAAGCCACGCCATGGCCGGAGCCCGGCGTGCCCGCCCAATGTAGTCTCCCCGCGCCATCACGGCAATCGGCACTTCGCGCGCGATGTCGCGCCAGCGCTTCCAGCGGCTGAACTGCAACAGATTGTCCGCACCCATGATCCACACGAACCGGTGCTGCGGGAAGGCGCGCTTGAGCGCGATGATGGTGTCGACCGTGTAGGCGGTGCCGAGCGCGGTTTCGATGTCCGTCGGCCGGATGCGCGGGTGGCGCGCGGCACGGCGGGCGGATTCCATGCGTGCGGTTAGCGGCGCCATGCCCGCCTTGTCTTTCAAGGGGTTCTGCGGGCTGACCAGCCACCACACCTCGTCGAGCGCGAGCCGCCTGAGCGCCTCGACGCTGATGTGCCGGTGGCCGCGATGCGCGGGGTTGAACGACCCGCCGACGAGGCCGATGCGTGCCACTAGAGGCCCGCCGCCTGCGCGGCGATTTCGTAGGAGCGGAGCCGCGCGCCGTGATCGAAGATCATGCCTGTGACCATCAACTCGTCCGCACCGGTTTCCTCGACGAACGCCCGCATCTGCCGCGCCACCGTTTCGGTGCTGCCGACGGCCGAGCAGGAGAGGGTGCGCGCGAGGTGCGCCTGAAGTTCGGCGGGCAGCGATTCGCGGTAGCCGGGGATCGGCGGCGGCAGCCGGCCCGGCTGGCCGGTGACGAGGTTCACGAACGCCTGCTGCTGCGAGGTGGCGAGGATGGCGGCCTCATCGTCCGTATCCGCCGCGATGACGTTGTAGCCGAGCATCAGGTACGGCTTGTCGAGGTATGCGGAAGGCTTGAAGTAGCCGCGGTACACCTCGATCGCCTGCATCAAGGCCTGCGGGGCGAAGTGCGACGCGAAGGCGTAAGGAAGGCCGAGATGTGCGGCAAGGCTGGCGCCGAACAGGCTGGAGCCGAGAATCCACACGTCCACGTTCGCGCCATTGCCCGGCACGGCGGGAACGGGGCCTTCACCGCGGAAATAGGCGAGCAGTTCCTGCACGTCCTGCGGAAAGCGCTCGGCAGCGGCGTGAAGGTCGCGGCGGATCGCCTGCGAGACCTTCTGATCCGAGCCGGGCGCACGGCCGAGGCCGAGGTCGATGCGGCCGGGGTAGAGCGCATCCAATGTGCCGAACTGCTCGGCGATCAGCAGTGGCGCGTGGTTCGGCAGCATGATGCCGCCCGCGCCCACGCGAATCGTGGAGGTCGCGCCCGCGATATGGCCGATGAGCACCGATGTCGCCGCGCTGGCGATGCCCGGCATACCGTGGTGTTCGGCGAGCCAGAGGCGGCGGTAGCCGAGCCGTTCGCCCGCCTGTGCGAGTTCGACCGAATTCGCGAACGATTGCCGGACGCTGCTGCCCTGGACGACGGGCGAGAGGTCGAGGATCGAAAGCGGGATCATGCCGCGTTCAGGGCCGCACCTGCCCGTCGCCGCGCACAATGGTCTTGTAGGTGGTGAGCCCTTCGAGCGCGACCGGGCCGCGTGCGTGGAGGCGGCCCGTGGCGATGCCGATCTCCGCGCCGAAGCCGAACTCGCCGCCGTCCGCGAACTGCGTGGAGGCGTTGTGGATGACGATGGCGCTGTCCACGCCCGCGAGGAAGCGGTTCGCGGTCTCGGCGTTCTCGGTGACGATGCTCTCGGTGTGGGCGCTGCCGTGCCGGGCGATGTGCTCTGCCGCACCGTCGACACCGTCCACCACCTTCGCGGAGATGATCGCATCGAGATACTCGGTGCCCCAGTCGGCGTCGTCCGCGGCCACGACGCGCGGGTCGATGGCCCGCACGGCGTCGTCGCCGCGCACCTCGCAGCCCGCGTCGAGCAGCGCCTTCACCACGCGCGCGCCGGTCGCCGCCGCGGCCTCGTCGATCAGCAGCGTCTCGGCGGCGCCGCAGATGCCGGTGCGGCGCAGCTTGGCGTTGAGCGCGATGGCCTCCGCCTTGTCCGCATCGGCGTCGCGGTCGATGTAGACGTGGCAGATGCCGTCGAGATGCGCGAGCACGGGCACGCGTGCCTCCGCCTGCACGCGCGCGACGAGGCCCTTGCCGCCGCGCGGGATGATGATGTCGATGAGGCCCGCCGCGCCCAGCATCGCGCCGACGGCGGCGCGGTCGGGGGTGTCCACGAGCTGCACGGCGTCGGCGGGGAGGCCCTCGCTGGTGATTCCCGCGATGAATGCCGCGTGCAGCGCCTTCGACGTGGCGAGCGCTTCCGATCCGCCGCGCAGGATGCAGGCGTTGCCGGACATCAGGCAAAGCGCGCCCGCGTCCACGGTGACGTTCGGGCGGCTTTCGTAGATGATGCCGATGACGCCGAGCGGCACGCGCACCTGCTCGAACTTGAGGCCGTTCGGCTGCGTCCACTCCTTGATCGACGCACCCACGGGGTCGGGGAGGTCCGCGACGGCCTCGACGCCTGCGGCAATGCCTTCGAGACGGGTTTCGTCCAGCCGTAGCCGGTCGAGCATCGCCCCCGACGTGCCGCGCGCTTCGGCAGCCTTCATGTCCTCGGCATTGGCGGCGAGGATCGCGGGCGCAGCGGTACGGATGGCCTTCGCGGCGGCCTTCAATGCAGCGGCCTTGCGCACGGTCGGCGTCGCCGCGAGCGTGCGGGACGCGGCGCGGGCGGCGATGGCCATGTCGGCGATGCGGGCTTCGATGTCGCTCATAGCAGAACCAGATGATCCCTGTGTACCATGGCGGAACGCGGCGCATAGCCGAGGATGTCCGCCTGCGCCTCCGTCCGTTTGCCCGCGATGGCGCGTGCATCGGCGATATCGTAGCCCGCAAGGCCGCGTGCAAGGACGTGGCCGCTCTCGTCGGCGATCTCGATTGCGTCGCCGCGCGCGAACTTGCCGTCCACCTGCCTTACGCCTGCGGCGAGCAGGCTGCCGCCGCGCTGGAGGGCCTTCACGGCACCGGCGTCGATGGTGAGGCGACCGGCGGAGGTGAGGCGGCCCGCGAGCCACGCCTTGCGCGCGCGGCTCGCCGAAACGGCGGCGAACAGCGTGCAGCGGCCGGTTTCCTCCAGCCGCGCGAGCGGATTGAGGCCGGTGCCCTGCGCGATGCCGAGCGGGATGCCGCTCTTGCAGGCGATGCGCGCGGCGGCGACCTTCGCGCCCATGCCGCCCGAGCCCATCGCGGCGCTTTCGCCGAGCGTCACGCGCTTCAGCACGGCGTCGATGTCGTCGACGCGCGCGATGAGTTCCGCGTCCGGGTCGCCGCGCGGATCGGCCGTGTAGAGCCCGTCGATGTTGGAGAGGAGGAGTACGCCGTCCGCCGCGGCTGCCTGCCCGACACGCGCAGCGAGCCGGTCGTTGTCGCCGAAGCGGATTTCCTCGGTCGCGACGCTGTCGTTCTCGTTGAGCACGGGGACGACGCCAAGGCCGAGCAGGCGTTCGAGCGTGGCGGCGGCGTTCAGGAAACGGCGCCGATCCTCGAGGTCGCCGAGCGTCAGCAGCATCTGCGCGGAGGTGATGCCGTTGTCGCCGAGCAGTTCAGCCCACGCCTGGCTGAGCAGGATCTGTCCCGTGGCGGCAGCGGCCTGCGCGTCCTCGAGGCAGGCGCGTCCGCCCTTGGGAAGCCCGAGCCGCCGCGCGCCGAGCGCAATCGCGCCGGACGACACCACGACGATGCGCTGGCCGCGCGCCCGGCGGGCGGCGATGTCGGCGGTGAGGCTTTGCAGCCATTCGCGGCGCAGCTTGCCGTCCTCGTCGACAAGCAGGGCCGAGCCCACCTTGACGACCAGACATTTGCAGTTGCCGGGCGAGAAGGGGCTCAGATCGGTGACCATGCTGCTGTCTTGTCCGCCGCTTTCGTCGCTCCGCTGCGCGCAGGCTCGCCGATTTCCTTGAGCAGCGCATCGAGAACCTCGGTCAACCCCTCGCCGGTCGCCGCGGAAACCAGATGGACCTTGTGTCCGCAGGCCTTTTCGAGCGCGCGCTGCTTCGCGGCGCGCCCGCGCGCGTCGATGAGGTCGATCTTGCTGAGCGCGACGACCTGCGGCTTGTCTTCAAGACCGGCGCCGTAAGCCTCCAGTTCGTCCACAACGGTGCGGTACGCCTTGGTGGGCGAGGGCGCGCTTGCATCGACGAGATGGAGCAGCACCCGGCAGCGCTCGATGTGCCCCAGGAAGCGGTCGCCGATGCCCACGCCCTCGGCGGCGCCGGCGATGAGGCCGGGAATGTCCGCGAGCACGAACTCGCGGTCGCGGTGCAGCACGACGCCGAGCTGCGGCTTCAGCGTCGTGAAGGGGTAGGCGCCGACCTTGGCGTTGGCGTTGGTGACGGCGTTGATGAAGGTGGACTTGCCCGCGTTCGGCAGGCCGAGCAGGCCCGCGTCCGCCAGCAGCTTTAGCCGCAGCCACACCCACATCTCCTCGCCGGGAACGCCGGGCTGGGACTGGCGCGGCGCGCGGTTCGTCGAGGTCTTGTAGGAGGCGTTGCCGCGCCCGCCCATGCCGCCCTTCAGGAAGGTGATGCGCTCGCCGACCGTGGTGAGGTCGGCGAGCAGCGAATGCTCGTCGTCGTCGGCCAGAATCTGTGTGCCCACGGGCACGGGGATCACGAGGTCTTCGGCCGACGCGCCCGTCTGGTTGCGGCCTGCGCCGCCTTCCCCGCGCGGCGCCTTGAAGTGCTGGCGATAGCGGAAGTCGATGAGCGTGTTGAGGCCGTCCACCGCCTCGAACACGATGTCACCGCCCTTGCCGCCGTTGCCGCCGTCCGGCCCGCCGTATTCGATGAACTTCTCACGGCGGAACGACACTGCGCCGGGGCCGCCGGCCCCGGAGCGCAGGTAGATCTTCGCCTGATCGAGAAACTTCATGCGGCTTCCCTATACATGCCGACGCGATCTAGCCAGCGTTCGCGTGACAGGCGGTACTCGACCGAATCGATCTCGCAGCCGCGTGCGCGGCAAGGGTACGGGATGATCTCGCCGGTGGGCACGAAGCCGAGCTTTCTCAAAACCTTGCCCGAAGCCGGGTTGTCGATGAAGTGGCCCGCGCCCAGCATGTCGCTCCCGACGCCCAGGAAAGCGGCTTCGAGGACAGCCTCGGCGGCCTCCACGGCGATGCCCTTGCCCCAGTGCTTGCGCGCCACCCAATAGCCGATCTCGGGGATCGCGATCTTGTCGTTCCAGCGCCCGAAACCGACGCTTCCGACCAGTTCCGGGGCGCCCGCCGTGCGCAGGAAGACGAGGCAGCTCGCTTCATGCGCGGGGGTTTCCGCGTCGTGCGCGATCTTCTCGCGCGCGTCGTCGATGCCGTAGGGCCACGGCGCTGTCGCGAGGTTGCGGACGATCGCTTCGTCGGCGATCGCGGCGACAAGCGCATCGGCGTCCTCCGGCCAGGCCGGCCTCAGGAACAGCCGCTTCGTGCGTGCAAACATCTCTCGCTCCATCTGCCCGATCGGGAAGGGGAGAGACGAAAAAAGGGAGATGGCGACCCATCTCCCTTTCCCTGTGCGATTGCACCTGTTCAGGGGCCGCCTTCCCGGCGGCCGTCTGTCAAAGCGGGCCGCCTCGCTATTCCGCTGCCATCGGCATCGGGTCGACGCTGACGTACTTGCGTCCGAGCTTGCCGTCGTGGAACGCCACGCGGCCTTCCACGAGCGCGAACAGCGTGTGATCCTTGCCGATGCCGACATTACGGCCGGGGTAGAACTTGGTTCCGCGCTGCCGGACGAGAATGTTGCCGGCGAGGACGTCCTGTCCGCCGAAGCGCTTCACGCCAAGCCGTTGACCTGCCGAATCGCGCCCGTTGCGCGACGAACCGCCAGCTTTCTTATGTGCCATGGTTCAAACTCCTCTTTACTCGGCGTCGGTCTTGGCCTTGGCGGCCTTCTTGGCCGGAGCCTTCTTTTCGGCAGCCGGCTTCTCGGCGGCTTCCGCCTTCGGCGCCTTGGCGGCCTTCGCGGGCTTTTCGGCCGGCTCGGCTGCGGCTTCAACGGCCGGAGCGGCTTCGGCCTTCGCGGCCTTCGGCGTCTTGGTCGCGGCCTTGCCGATCGCGGTGATCTTCAACACCGTCAGCAGCTGGCGGTGGCCGTTGCGACGGCGATAGCCGTGGCGCCGCTTCTTCTTGAAGACGATGACCTTGTCGCCCTTCGGCTGCGCGACGATCTCCGCCGAGACGACCTGGCCGGCCACGTCCTTCAGCTCGCCGCCCTCGCCGATGGCAAGGATGTCGCCCAGCTGGACGGTTTCGCCGACTTCGCCCTTCAGGCGGTCGACTGTGATCTTCTGTTCGGCGGCGACGCGATACTGCTTGCCGCCCGTGCGCACGACTGCGAACATGGCTTTGGCTACCTTAGGCCCAGAAATTGAACAACAGACACCCGCGCGCAAAAACACGCCGATGCCTGCGGAAAGCGCAGCTAGCTACTGGCGGCGGGCGCGAATGTCAACCGATTCAGCACAGGTTCGGGCATCAATGCCGGTGCCGGGATTTCAGCCGATAGCTGCCGTCCGGCATCCGCTCGAACATCTCGGGAACGGCCGGGTGCAGCACGGGGGCCCGGCTTTCGTCGGGCAGCAGGTTCTGCTGGCTGACATAGGCAACATAGGTCTGGTCGTCGTTCTCGGCGAGCAGGTGGTAGAAGGGCTGGTCCTTCGCCGGCCGGATGTCCTCGGGGATCGCCTCCCACCATTCCTCGGTGTTCGCGAACTCAGGGTCGACGTCGAAGATGATGCCGCGAAACGGGAAAAAGCGGTGCCGCACCACCTCGCCGATGCCGAAGCTGGCGGTGGTGACGGGCTCGCCGAGGGGGAGCGCGAGGCGCGGTACGGGCGCGGCAATGGACTTCGCAGTACTCATGGGGAGGAATATAAGAGCCTGCCGCTTCTCTGCAAAGGTCCGCCGGCCCCGTGACGGGGTGCCCGACCGTGATGGGCCCAGCCCCATATGTGCCGTTCGTCAGCGCGACCGGGAAAGCAGCTGCGAAAGGGAGGACCGGATCCGCTCGGCCTTTTTCTGGGTCTCGCGGATGTCGGATGCGACAGCGGCCATCTGCGTCTTCATCCCCGGTGAAAGCCGGACGACGATGCGCCGTGCGTCGTGCGGGTGCCGCAACCGCACGATGTAGCCTTCGCCCTCCAGCGCGCCGAGGGCGAGGGTGATTCCCGGATCATGCATCGCGAGCTTTCGGGAAAGCTCGCGCTGGGTCATGCTCTCGTTCTGCGCCAGCAGATAGAGGAGGCGCATCTGGGTCCGGTTGACGCCGAGCTTTCGGCCGAGCTGCGTGAACATCATCGAGATATCGCGCTGAACGACGCGCGTCGCGGCGTCCAGCAGGAGAACGGGATCGCCCCGCGAAGCGTCGATGCGTGTATTCGCAGCGTCGCCGCGGGACAGCATCATTGCGTTCCGCGCAGCTCTTCGTCGCTGAGCGACTCCACCTCCGGACCCCAATCCTGAGCGAGGACGTTGTGGAGATTGGCGACGTGCTCGGCACCGATGCGGCTGATCAGGATCTCCTCGAGACGGGCGAGGGCGCTCATGGCGAGATCGCGCCGGGGCTTCGATTCCTCGGTGAAAGCATACACGGCCCCGCGCGCGTCCTTCGTGTCGGGCAGTTGGCAGAGGATTCCGTTCTCGATGAGCGGCCGTGCCATATAGTGGATGTTCTGACGGGACACGCCGAGTTCTCGCGCGATGTCAGCAGGCCGGTTGATGCCGCTGGCGACGAGCACGACCATCATCGAGTGTGTTCTGTGCGCCGCCGGAAAGCCCCGGTCGGCAAGGATGCTCTGCAGGCTGTTGTCGAACCAGTCCAGACCCTTGAGCAGGCCGGCGATGATGTGGCGTTCGGTATTGCGGTGTCGCACGCGCGGGTCCCAGTCGTCTGAAAGCGGAACCCCTTATGGGTCCGGTGCCTTGCGGACGTCCAGACCCGCCCGGCACAAAAACGGAAGCGTGAAATAACAACGGCATGGTCTTGCATCCTTCGCCCGAGATCAGAACCGGGTCTGCGCTTCGATCGTGATCATCCGCGGCTGGCTGATCGAGGTCGTGTGCGCGTTGCCGCCGAAGGCCGGTGTGGGAAAGCTCCAGTTCTTGGTCAGCTTGTTGGTGAGGTTGCGGCCGACGACGGCGACCTGCCAGCGATCGTCCGAGGCGCCGATCGCAAGCCGGGCGTTGATTTTCGCAAAGGCTTTCTCGGCGTCGTACTCGGAGAGGTTCTGACCGCCGTAGTACTTGCTCTTGTAGTTGACGTTGAGCGTGCCGCCGAAGGCCAGATCGCTGCCGATCGGCCGGCGGACATCGAGGTTCGCACTGCCGGTCCACTTGGGCGCGCGCTGCAGGCGATAGCCGCCGAGATCCTGCGTCTGCAAGGCGCTGCAATCGGGATTTGGCGTAACGTCGATGCAGGGGCCGTTCGGATACTCGCGGAACTTGCCGTCGAGATAGGCGCCGGACAGGCCGAGCGTCACGCCTTCGGCGACGTTCGCGCGGAAGTCCGCCTCGATGCCTTTCGATCGCGCCTTGGCGGCGTTGTTGGTGATGAAGAAATCGCCGTTGAAGTTCGAGACCTGGAGATCGTCGAAATCGGTCTGGAACGCGGCGACGTTGAGAAGGCCCTTGCCCCCGAACAATGTCGCCTTGACGCCGACTTCATAGGATTTCGCGGTTTCCTCCTCGAACTCGTAGTCGTTCGTGCCGGCAAGGATGCGCGCCTGCAGCGTGGCGTCGTTGGAAAGGAAGCCGCCTGCCTTCGTGCCCGTGGCGTAGAGGGCATAGAGCATCAGCTCACGGCTCGGCTTGTACTGAACGGTGAGCGACGGCGTGAAGTGCTTCTCGTGCCTGCGTCCGCTGTAGCTGTAGGGGAGGTAGGTCGGGAAGATGACACCGCTCGCCACGTGGCTGGTGCGGCCGCGCTTCACCTCGTCCGTGTAGCGCAGCCCACCGATCAGCGTGAGTTGTTCGATCGGCGACCATGTCGCCGAGAGGAACGGCGAGATCGCGCGGTCGCGCTCATGGTACGTGCGCGTCGAAACGCCCGTGAAGGGGCCGAAATTGTTGAACTCGGATTCCTGAAGCGTCTTCAGCTTGTGCCGCGTGTAGAGCACGCCGAGGATATATTCGAACGCGCCGCCTGTCGGCGACGACAGCCGGACTTCCTGGCTCCATTGGTCGAAATTCTCGCCGAGTGTCGAGGCGGCGATCTGAAGACTCGTGCCCGTGTATTCGACGCTCTTCAGATTGTTGACGCCGCCGGCTGCAGTGATCGAGGTGAGCGTATGGTCGCCGAGCGGGATTTCGATCGTGAGCGACCCGTTGAGCGTGTCCGTGTCATCGAATTCGGGCAGCAGCGGAATCACCGACCGGTTGAGGTCGAGATTGTCCTCCGCGTTGGGATCGGTTGCGAACCACAGGTCTGCGAGCGCGGCGGTGCCACGATTGAAAAGCTGAAAGACGCCGCCGTCCTGATCGACCTTGCCGCCTTCGACGCGGAGCGTGGCGCTGAAACCGTCCGAGGGTTTCCACACGGCCGTGCCGCGCAGATACCACGTGTCGGTCACCGGCTCGCGCTTGCCGGTCGCGTGATTGCGCAGGTAGCCGCCCTCGCGGTTCACCGTTCCGGCCACGCGCACGCCGAACGTGTCGCTGAGCGGGCCCGAGGCGATGCCTTCAAGGAAATAGCCGTCGTAGAGAACCTCATAGCCGCCGCGCAGCGAGATGAACCGCTCGTCCGTCGGCTTCGCCGTGGTGATGCTGACCGCACCCGCGTTGGTGTTGCGCCCGAACAGCGCACCCTGCGGCCCGCGCACGATTTCCACCTGCGCGACGTCGAACAGCGGAACCGTGAAGAATCGCGACCTGCCGGAATAGACGCCATCGACGAACAGGCCCACGGACTGCTCGAACGAGAAATTGGATGCGCCGGACCCCATGCCGCGGATGAAGATCGATGGCGCCCCCAGCGAATTGTCGATCTGGACATTGGGAATCGTCGATTGCAGATCCTCGAAGCGGCTGAGGCCGAGCTCATTGATCATGTTTCCGCTGATGACGGCGACCGAGATCGGAACGTCCTGAAGCGATTCCGCGCGCTTTGTCGCCGTGACGATGATCTCTTCGAACCCGTGTGCGGATGAGGGGCTTTCCGTTCCCTGTGCCGCCGCATGTGTTGCGGCTGCCGTCAGTGCGATTCCCGCTGCGCCCGCCCTGCACGTCACGGCAAATCTGCGTCCGTATTTCATTCGTCCCTCCCGCAAGTTTGAATGTTTCGTTTTTTCTTGGCTCAGGCGGCCATCCTATAGCTGACCGGCATCGTGTGATTTCCCTTGAACATCAGGCCGTCGCGCGGCGTCGGTTCATGTATGAGCCCGATGCTGCCCACCCGCCGCAGCAGGGTTTCGAAGGCAATGCGCGCCTCCACGCGTGCGACCGCCTGGCCGAGGCATAGATGAAAGCCCGCGCCGAAGCTGAGATGGGCTTTCGCGTTGGGCCGGGTGATGTCCAGCCGGTCGGGATCGGTGAAGACCAACGGGTCGCGATTTGCCGCCGCGAGCGAAAGCACCAGCAGCGTACCTTTCGAAATCGGAACGGAATCGAAGGTCACGTCGGTCGCGGCTTCGCGGAACAGCACGTAGACGGACGGGTCGTAGCGGAGAAATTCCTCCACGGCATTCTGGGTGAGGTCCGGCCGCGCCCGCAACAATTGCATCTGGTCGGGATTGCGGATGAGCGCGAGCATACCGTTGCCGAGGAGATGTGTGGTCGTCTCATGCCCGGCGATGAGCAGCGTGATCGCACCCCACACGACCTCGTCGCGCCGCAGCTTCTCCGCATCGGCCGCTTCGACGAGCGTCGAGATCAGATCGTCGCCGGCGTCCTTCCGGCGAGTCTCCGCGATCGCCGCGAGATAGTCGAACAGCGCGGTCGTGGCCGTCTCTGCGGCCGCCTTCTCCGTGGCGCTCGACGAGATTTCCATGCCTGCGAGAATCGTCGCCGACCATTCCGCGAAATGGTGCTGGTCCTCGATCGGGATGCCGAGCATCTGGCAGATGATCGCGACCGGAAGCGGCAAAGCGAAATCGCGTATGAAATCGCACTCCGAGGTTTCCGCCATGCGGTCGATCAGCATGTCGCAGGTCGTCTGGATGTCCGTTGTCATCTGCGCGATGCGGCGCGGCGCGAAGGCGCGGGCCATCGCTCGGCGATAGCGCGTGTTGTCGGGCGGATTCATCGCGATCATGTTGTTGCGGCCGAATTCGCGAAACGGGCCTTCGGGCTTGTTCGCCATCGACCATTCATAGGGGCGCCGGAATGCGTCGAGATCGGTCAGCGCGCGAGATACGTCGGCGTGCCGGCAGAGCAGGACGCTGCCGTTCTCGAGTTCGCACACAGGCTGCTCGCGGAGCAGGCGCTGATACATGGCAATGCTATTGTGACGGAACTCGAACGACGTCGGGTCCACCCGGAGCGCCTCACCCACAACACCTCCCCTGCATGGCCCTTCAGGGCTCTTAGAATACTAAACGTAAAGTGACTTGACCTATGTCGTCAAGTAGCTTTACCACCTGTCGCGAAATTCAAACGAAAAAACCTGTGGGGAGAGGCTGGAAAATGAACATCAATCAGGTGCGTCTTGCGGCGAACGAACCGCTCGCCGACCGCCGCATTCCCGCCGGGGGCGACTGGCTGACCCGCGAAGAGCTCGATGCGCTGACACCGCAGGAGCTGGTGCGGCGGACGACGGCGCTGAAGCCGTTGCTCGCGGCACACGCGGAGGAATGCGAACGGTTGCGGCGGCCTGTCGACAGCGTCTGGAACGCGATTCGCGCGACGGGGTGCTTCTATCATTTCGTGCCCCGCGCGTTCGGCGGGCTCGAATTCGACATCGACACGTTCATCGACGCCATGCTGCCGCTCGCCGAGGGGTGTGCATCGACCGGGTGGGTGACGGCTTTCTGCGTCGAGCACAACTGGATGGCGGCGCAGTTCCCGAGAGGCTTTCAGGAGGAAACCTTCGCGGGCGCGTTTCCCTACATCGTTGCGCCGGGCGCCACGGCGCCGCCCGGTGTCGCGGAGCCGGTCGACGGCGGCTATCGCCTGACCGGGCGCTGGAAATGGGGCACCGGCGTGATGCACGCGGACTGGGTGATGGTGGTCGGCAACGTGCCGGGGGAGACGCCGCCGCGCCCGCTGTTCTGCGCCGTGCCGGCGGCGGACGTGCGCGTGATCGACACATGGCACGTCGACGGCATGAGCGGAACGGGCAGCAACGACATCGCCGTCGACGGCCTCTTCGTGCCGGAGCACCGGGTGATGAACATGGCCGAGATGCGTGCCGGGCGCGCACCGGGCGCCATGATCCACGCGAACCCCGTCTATCACATGCCGATGACGCCGTTTCTCGCCATCACGGCGGCAATCGGCGCCGTCGGCGCGGCCCGATCCGCCGCAGAGCATTTCAAGACGCGGATCGGAAAGCGCGTCATGCACGGCACCACGACATCGCAGATCGAAAAGCCGGCGGCGCACATGAAGCTCGGCGAGGCGACCGTGCTCGCCACATCGGCCGAGGCTCTGCTGCGCGAGGTCGGCAGGGCGAATTTCGAACTCGGAAAGCGCGACCATCTCGCATCCCCGGCAGAACGGATCGCGCTGCGCGCGCAGGTCGCGCTGGCGATGGACATGTGCAAGCGCGCGACGCGCATCCTCTGCGATGCGTCCGGCTCAAGTGCGCACATGCTCGACAACCCGATCCAGCGCGCGATGCGCGACGTGACGGTGATGGCGAGCCACGTCGTGTACGATTACGATGGCGCGACGGAGCTGCACGGACGCGCGATTCTGGGGCTAGAGCCGAATTCGCCGATCTATTGAACCGGGCGCCTATGTGCGCCATTCGAGATGCAGCGCCGTCGGCTGCCGGAACTCGAAGCCTCGAATTTCCGTGGGGTGATCGGCCGACAGGTGCAGGCCGGGGCATCGTTCGAGGATATGCCGGATGGCCGTGGCCGCTTCGAGGCGCGCGAGATTCGATCCCAGGCAGAAGTGCGGACCGAGCGCGAAGCCGAGATGCTTTCTGACGTTCGTCCGGCACGGCCGGAAAGCGCCGGGATCCTCGAAGACGCGGGGGTCGCGGTTGGCGGCTCCGATCATGCAGTTGACGATGTCGCCGGCGCGAAACGTTGACTCGCCGAGGGAAAGGTCCCGCACGACATGGCGCGTCGCCGATTGCACCGGGGAAAGCCAGCGCAGCGTTTCCTCGATGGCCTGCGGAATCAGGTCGAGGTCCCGGCGCACGTCGGCGAGCGCATCGGGGTGCGTGCACAGCGCGTAGAGACAATTGAGGATGACCGCCTCCACCGTGGAGATGCCGCCGAAGAAGATGATGGAGGCGTTCCTGCAAATCTCCGCGTCATCCAGCCGGTCGTCGCTCTCGTCGTTGACGACCTCGCTGAGCAGGCTGTCGTCGGGCGCCGCACGCACCCGCGCGATGTGGCGCCGGACGAGGGCATGGAACTCGCCGACGTAGCCGTGGGCACGCGCCCGAACGTCTTCGCGCCACGCGAAATTCGAAAGCGCCCGTTCGAAGCCGTCGTACCAGAGGCGCAGCTTCGGCTCCTCTTCGAGCGGCATGTCGAACAGCGAAAGGATCGAAAGCACGGGGAGCCTGCTTGCATAGGCCTTGCGGAAATCGGCCTTGCCGCCGCTCGACAGACCGTCGAGGAGCATTTGCGAGCAGGCATCGACCTTCTGCGCCATCGAAGCGCGGATGCGGGCGGGGCTGAAGGCGCCGCGGAAGCGGGATTTGAATCGTTCGTGCTGCGCGCCCTCGGCGGTCAGCATGTGTTCGCCGAACGTGTCGAAGATCAGCGAGCCCGGCGTGCCGGTGACGAAGTCCTCGGTGTTTCGAAGGATCGCTTCCACGTGCTTGTAGCCGACCACCAGCCACATGCCGAGGTCCTCCACCCAGACCGCCGGCGGTGCCGACTGCATCGCCTCGAAAACCGGGTGCGGGTCGCGGTCCAGCGCGTCCGCGGTGATATGTAGACGAAGTTGTCGATCGGATGCCATTTTTCCTCCCGCGCCGCTTGGTGAGAGTAAGGCGTGGCGATTGAACGATCTCGCCGGATATGCCATGATTCGCGCCGAATTCGGATCAATTGAACCAGATATGCGCCAGAAATGACCAGATCGACCATGACACTCGATCCGGGTGACCGGAAAATCCTGCGCGAGCTGCAGCGCAATGCGCGGCTCAGCAACATCGACCTCGCGGCGCGCGTCGGCATGTCGCCGTCCACGTGCCTGCGGCGCACGCGGGCGCTGGAAGAGGCCGGCGTCATCAGCGGCTATGCCGCCGTGGTCGATCCGGCGGCGCTCGGACCCCGCATCTCGCTCTACATCATGGTCGACCTCGACCAGCGCATCGAAACCGACGCCAAGATGTTCTTCGACAGGATCGCGCGCGACGACCGCATCATCGAATGCGCCGCGCTGACGGGAAGCCAGGACATACTGATCCGGGCGGAGGTCCGCGACATGGCGGACATGGCGAACCTGACGATGGATACGCTGCTGAAGCTGCCGAGCGTCAGGAGCATCACGTCGAGCATCGTGATGCGGCCGATCAAGCGGGCCGCGCCGCGGCCACTATAGCCGCTACAAGGGTCCGGGCGGGGCCGAAAGCGCTCGGCGGGGCGCGGGATGGTGGAGGGGGCTGGAGTCGCTCAATCCACTGATTCCAATACCTTATTATGTCAAACCGCCGAATCTGCGCCCGTTGATTTCAAAGGCGTTTCTTCGGCAGTGTCAAACCTCTCCCAAGGGCCGCCCTACGAAAACGCCGCCCCGGATGGTCCCCGTGACGGCGCTTCGGTATCTTCTAATGCCGGTTCAGATCACGACTGCCAAAGCCTACCTAAACCGGTATCTGGATACCACACCGGCACCGGTACAGCAAGTCCGCTCGACCGGCCTATCACTGTCACGACCTTTCATGACCGACTGGCGACCGAAGCCCGGCGGCACGTTGTCACGCTGAGGAACCAAGCCCCGAGAATCGCGGCGCGTCGTGCTCGCCGAAAGGACAAGCTGCCTTGGCTCAAGCTCGCCAGCTTCGGCAACCAGTCGACCGACAAGGGCTGTCTCCGGAACGACAATAACGTGACGGCAATAGACGGCGTGGAAGGCGACCATGACAAGGGAACGCTTACACCCGGCCAAGCGGCTGACCGGCTCCGGGCCAACGGCACCGCCGCGCTGATCTATACCAGTCCGTCACATACACCTGAGCACCCGCGCTGGCGTGTCCTATGCCCCACCTCGCGTTCGCTATCCCCTGATGAACGGGAACAGTTATGCGCCCGGTTGCAGGGAATCCTTGGTGGCGCGCTGGCGCCTGAGTCCTTCACCCTCTCGCAAAGCTACTACTACGGACGAGTCGAGGGTGGCGCACCGGTCGAAACGATCATGGTAGATGGCGCAGGTATCGACACGTTAGGCGGGCTCGATGCAACCGCACTCGATAAGCGGGGCAAGCCCTTTGAGAGGGGCAAGGCCGCCAGCGCCCCGGACAAGGCGGCCGGAAACGATTCGGCCTCCCCCGACACTCTGGCGCCGTCTGATTCCGGATCGTTGTCCGGCAACGGCCTTGCCAACGATTTCTGGTATGTCCCGCCCGAACTGTTGGACGACGATCCTTTCGGCAATGTGAGACCCGCTCCGAACCTCGCAAAGATCAACGCCGCGCTTGCCGCGATCCCAGTAGAAGCGCGCGACGACCGGGAAGCCTGCTGGCGGCCGGTCGGAATGGCATTGCACGATGAGTTCGATGGCGACGAAGCAGGCTTTGCACTCTGGGATGAGTGGAGCGCCGTCAGCCCACGATACAACGCCCGCGATCAGCGGCGAGTCTGGCAGTCGTTCGGGCGACACGGCCGGAAGGCAACGGCCATCGGGACACTATACCGCATGGCGAAGGATCACGGCTGGAACGTCAAGGCCGCCAGTCCGGTCAAGACATCCCGGCTCCAACTGTTCACCCCAGCCGAATGCATGGATGCCCCGTCGCGCGGCTACGTCATCAAGCGACTGATTGCGCCCCGCGATGTTGCTTGCATCTTCGGCGCACCGGGCGGCGGAAAATCGACGATCGCGCCTTATCTGGGCTATCGCGTTGCGACCGGCGCTGAGGCGTTCGGGCTTCGCACGAGGCCGGGCGGCGTCCTTTACGTCGCCGCCGAAGATGCCCACGGCATGAAGAATCGCGTGAAGGCGTTGCGGGGGCAGCTTGGCGATGCTCCCGGCTTCTATGTCGTGGACGGCGTAACGGACCTTCTGGACGATGATAGCCCCGATCTGGCGGCGCTTCGTTGCGTCGTGGACGACAAGCGCCCGGCCCTGATCTTTCTCGACACGCTGGCAATGAGCTTCCGCGATCTGGAGGAAAACGACGCCGCGTCCATGAATCGGGTCGTGGCCACCACACGGTCGCTGACGTGCCACGGGGCGGCTGTCGTCCTCATCCATCACGGTACGAAGGCCGAAGGCTCGACGCCGCGCGGACACAGCGTCCTGAACGGCGCGCTAGATGTGGCGCTTCAGCTTCTCCCACCTGACAATGATGGGATCATCCGGGGGCGCCTGAGCAAGAATCGGAACGGTCCGTGTGACCTCGACATAGCGTTCCGCGTGGCGGCGGAAGAATTGGGCCACGATGAGGACGGGGACGCGATCACCGCTGCCATCGTGGACGAACTGCCCGCCGGGACAGTGCCACGGGGGAAGCCTCTGCCCGTCGCTCAGCGTGAAGCCCTCGCTATCCTCACCGATGAGGATCAGCGTGCAATAGGCACCCCCTTCGTGGGGTGATCGGCGTGCAAAAAGGACCCCTTCATCCCGGGGATTTAGTCGGCCGACTGGTTTTGATCAGTTGGCGAGAACGGGATGTTGATCGTGGAGACAGTGGTTCGGATTCGGCGTGAGCATGCAGCGGGTAAGGCGATCAAGGCGATCGCTCGTGACCTTCGTTTGTCGCGGAAGGTCGTCCGCAAAGCGATCCGGTCGCCGGAGGCGGCGTTCAACTATCAGCGCAAAGTCCAGCCGCTGCCGCGGATCGGTCCTTATCAGGATCGTCTCGATGCGCTGCTTGAGGAGAACGAAGGTCGCGGCCGCCGCGATCGGCTACGGATGACGCGTATCCATGACCTGCTGGTGCGCGAGGGGTTCGATGGATCCTATGATGCGGTGCGCCGCTATGCGGCGCGCTGGCGTGCTGCGCGGCGGAAGGATGCTGGCGAAGGCGCACCGGCGTTCATCCCGATGACCTTCCAGCCGGGTGAGGCCTACCAGTTCGACTGGAGCCACGAGGATGTGGAGATCGCCGGCAAGCCGATGCGGGTGAAGGTGGCGCATATGCGTCTCTGCGACTCGCGCGCACCCTATGTCCGAGCCTATCCGCGCGAGGGCCAGGAGATGCTGTTCGATGCCCATGCCCGGGCGTTCGCGTTCTTCGGCGGTGTGCCGCGACGCGGTATCTACGATAATATGAAGACGGCGGTGACGGCCGTGTTCACCGGCAAGGAGCGTGTGTTCAACCGCCGCTTCCTGATCATGACCGATCATTACATGGTCGAGCCGACCGCCTGCTCGCCGGCGGCGGGATGGGAGAAGGGCCAGGTCGAGCAGCAGGTCCAGACGATCCGAGGCCGCTTCTTCCAGCCGCGACTCCGGTTCGCCAGCCTGGCCGAGCTCAACGGGTGGCTGGAGGCCGAGTGCCGGCGCTGGGCCGAGCATCATGCCCATCCCGAACGCGGGGATATTACCGTCGCCGAGGCGCTGGATATGGAGCGACCGGCCCTGCAGCCGATCCTGGCACCGTTCGACGGCTTCCATGAGAGCGAGCATGCCGTCACCGGCACCTGCCTCATCAGCTTCGATCGCAACCGCTACTCGGTCATGTCGACGGCCGCACGCCGGACCGTTCAGGTGCGCTCCTATGCCGATCGCATCGTCATACGCTGCGGCGATGCGATCGTCGGGGAGCATGAGCGCCACTTCGGTCGGAACCGCACGATATACGATCCCTGGCATTATCTGCCGGTCCTCGCGCACAAGCCCGGCGCGCTGCGTAACGGCGCACCGTTCCAGGACTGGGATCTGCCGCCCGCCCTGCACCGATTACGGCGAAGGCTCGGCACCGGGGACGAGGCCGATCGCAGGTTCGTGCGGGTCCTCTCGGCGGTGCTCACCGATGGCCTGGAGCCGGTAGAGGCTGCCGTGCGCGAAGCGTTGGCGAACGGAACGGCCAGCGACGAGCTGATCCTCAACATCCTCTCCCGGCGCCGCGAGCCGGCGACACCCCACAGCATCGTCACTTCGGAAGACCGGATGCTGCAGCATCCTCCGCTCGCCGACTGTGCCCGCTATGATCTGCTGCGAGGCTATGATGCAGCGGCATGATATGATCGACACGATGCGCGGCCTCGGACTCAAGGGCATGGCGGCGGCGTTCGACGAGGCGGTCACCACCGGCCTCCAGCGCAAGCGCACCACCATGGAGATACTGACCGACCTGCTCCGTGCTGAGGCGACCCACCGGGATGCAGCCTCCATCCGCTATCGGATGACGGCTGCGAGGCTGCCCGTGGTGAAGGACCTGGAGCGGTTCAGCTTCGAGGGCACACCGATCAATGAGGAGATGATCCGCTCCCTTCACGATGGCTCCTTCCTCCCGCCTCGCCGCAATATCGTGCTGGTCGGCGGCACGGGGACAGGCAAGACCCACCTCGCCATCGCGATCACCGCCAATGTCGTGCGAAGGGGCGCTCGCGCCCGCTACTTCAACACCGTCGATCTGGTGACACGCCTCGAAGAGGAGACCCGGATCGGCAAAGGCGGGACCCTGGCGGCGCAGCTGTCGCGGCTCGACCTGATCGTGCTCGACGAGCTCGGTTATCTGCCGTTCGCCCGCTCGGGAGGGCAGTTGCTGTTCCACCTCATCAGCAAGCTTTATGAGCGGACCAGCGTCATCATCACCACGAACCTCGCCTTCGGCGAATGGCCGACCGTGTTCGGCGATCCCAAGATGACCACGGCGCTGCTCGACCGCGTCACCCACCACTGCGATATCGTCGAGACGGGCAACGACAGCTGGCGCTTCAAAAACCGCAGCTGACAGCCACCTTCGGCGCCTTCAAAAATCTATCTTGCGCTGCGCGCGCCTCCGGTCGGGCTACGCCCGCCCTCCGCCGCACGCAGCGCAAGGCCATCTTCAACAAACCAGCATCATATTATCCGAAAAGGGGGTCCCTCTTCGACGCCGATCGGGGGTCCCTTTTGAACGCCGTTTGACAGATGATGAGGCATCCCGCTTCAATGAGTGGGATGATGTGCTGCAATGACACGACTGATGCTAAAATACATTCAGGCGTTCCGCGACCGTTTCGGCAAACAGCGCTATTACTTTCGGAAGCCGGGCTGCAAACGCATAGCTCTTCCCGGCCTGCCCGGTTCAACGGAGTTCATGGAAGCTTATCAGGCCGCGCTGGAGGGCACGCCGAAGGAAGCGAACGCGCGTATCAAACCCGGCACGTTCAATTCCCTGATCGCGAGCTACTATAGTTCGGCCGATTATCGGACTCTATCGGACGCGACCCGCCGGACTTATCGGAACATCATCGAAAACTTCCGCGAGAGTAAGCCTAACGGGGGCGGCTCCAAATACGGCGACAGGAATGTCGCGGCACTGGAGCCCCACCACATACGGGCTATGCTGGATGCGAAGGCGGATACACCGGCCGCTGCGAACAACTTGCTGCGAATGCTTCGGATGCTCATGCGCTTTGCCGTTGAGCGAAACATACGGCGTGACGACCCGACGCTGCACGTCCGGAAAATCCGATCTGCATCCACGGGGTTTCATAGCTGGACGGAAGAAGAAATCGCGAAGTTCGAGGCGTGCCATAAGCTGGGCAGCCGTGCGCGACTCGCTATGGCGCTCTTGCTGTATACCGCTCAGCGGCGGTCGGATGTCGTGAGCATGGGCCGTCAACATGTCCGGGACGGGACGATTTCCGTTTGCCAGCATAAGACGAAAGCGCGGCTTCAAATCCCGATTCATCCGGAGTTGAGGCGGGTGCTGGACGCTACCGAGTCGGGCAATATGACCTTTATCGTGTCGGCTCATGGGAAGCCTTTCACGCCGGAGAGCTTCACGAACTGGTTTCGTGATTGCGTTCAGGACGCCGGTTTGCCTCTGGGCCGCTCACCCCACGGCCTTAGAAAGGCTGCATCGCGGCGCTTGGCAGAGGCGGGCTGTACCCCTCACCAAATCATGGCGATCACGGGCCATAAAACCTTGAAAGAGGTCGTCCGGTACACCGCCGCCGCTAATCAGGCGCAACTGGCTAGGGATGCTATTGCGGCAATCGGAGGGGGTGAAACGGCAACAAAGATTGTCAAACTCGAATCGTAGTTTGACAAAAACCCAGCTAAAGGATTGAAAATGCCCCATAATTCTGACGGGATGGTGGAGGGGGCTGGATTCGAACCAGCGTACGCTATGCGGGCAGATTTACAGTCTGCTGCCTTTAACCACTCGGCCACCCCTCCACAGGGCGGGCGGCCCGGCGGGAAAGCCGGGCGCGGCAAGGCGGGCTAGATGGCGAATGGCCGCGGCGATGTCAACGCGTGATGTGGGCCCTCAGGCGACGAGCCCCGAAGCCCAGCGCGCGAAGGCCAGCCAGCCCTCCGTTTCCCAGATCAGCACGCGAAGGACCTGCGAGCCGACGAGCAGCAGACCGCCCCAAACGGTCGCGCGGTGGACGCGGCCGAGCGTCATCAGGTCGAAGAGCACGAGCGCGAGCAGGAACAGGTCCGGCAGCGCGAAGATCGCCACCGGCCCCACGAACGGCGGGGGCAGGGGCATCCGCCCGATCGCCGGGCTCATCATGCCGATCATCGCAATGAACATCAGCCGCTTGTGCATCTGCGGCGTGCGGCGGTTGGCGAGCGCGCCGCCGATGAGCAGCGCGAACACCGGAACGTCGAGGAGCGGCACGGCAAGGAAGGTGAGCGGCGGGATCATCGGCGGGCCGGACGCGCGGTGGACCCCGTAGAGCGCCGAAACCGTCGCGATCACGATCATGGCCGGCAGCATCACGAAGCCGATCGTGCCGAGCGCGCGGTGCAGATCGGTGCGCCGCCACGCGACGAGCTGCGTCTGCAGCACGAACAGCAGCATCCATGCCGAGAACAGGACGCCGTGCACGTGGACGAGCGGCGTCGGCGGCTTCAGCCCCGGCGGCGGCGCGAGGACGCCCGACAGGTAGTAGCTCGGCGCGAAGCCGATGAAGACGAGCGCAAGCATCAGCAGCGCCGTCGACGTGAAGAACCAGCGGTCGGCCGGTGCCGCCGAGCGCCGCGGTGCCAGAGTCGCCATGGAAGCCCCCTTCCGGTTGACCGGACATTCATACAGCAACGCGCGGACACCGAACAGAGGGTTGAAGAGGGGGAACGCGCGGGCTGGGGCTGATCGACATTCGCCGTGAGCGCTGCCGTGCGGACGGAAGAATACCACATGCCTTGTGCGTCCCTCGACTTCGCTCGGGATGAAGGGCCTTGGCAGCTTGTAAAAACGGGTATCATCCCGAGCGAAGTCGAGGGACGCACAACCTGCATCTTGAATGTCGATCCGCCCTGAAGCGGGCTGCGCGATCGCCGGAATCACGCAGCCCGCTCCATCTCTTCGTGGCCGCATCGTTCTTCGCGGAAAACCGGTTCCCACTTTTCCGCACGATGCTCTAAGGAGCCGCAAAGACGCGCGCAGCGTCGCGGCGGAACGGGAAGACGGCAATGGGCAGACGGGGCAAATCCGGCAAGGCGAAGGGCGGCGGTGCGTTCAGATACCCGCGCTTCTACGGGAAGCACGCCGTCGAGGCGGCGCTGGGCAATCCGGAGCGGACGCCGCGCAAGCTGTGGGTGACGAGCGAGATCGCGCAGAAGTTCCACCTGCCCGAAGGCCTCCCCGTGGAGATCGGGCAGGCGGCGGACCTCGCCCGCCTCGTGCCGGCCGATGCGCCGCATCAGGGCCTCGTGCTTGAGGTCGAGCCGCTCGAGGACATCCACCTCGAGGACGTGATCGGGCTCGAGGGACCGATCCTCGTGCTCGATCAGGTGACGGACCCGCACAATGTCGGCGCCATCCTGCGCTCGGCGGCGGCATTCGGCGTGGCGGCGGTGGTGACGCAGGACCGCCATGCGCCGCCCGAATCGGGCGCGCTCGCGAAGGCGGCGTCCGGCGCGCTCGAAGTGGTGCCGTGGGTGCGGGTGACGAACCTGTCCCGCGCGCTCGAGGAGCTGGCGAAGGCGGGCTACTGGCGCATCGGCCTCACCGGCGACGCCGACAAGGTGCTTGCCGACGTGCTCGCCGACATGCCGACGGTGCTCGTGCTGGGCGCCGAAGGGCCGGGGATGCGCCAGAACGTCGGCGCGCACTGCGACGTGCTGGCGAAGCTGCCGATCTCCCGGCGCGTCGAGAGCCTCAACGTCTCGAACGCGGCGGCGGTGGCGCTCTACGCGGTGACTTCGCGCCGGTAGGTGTGTCCCTCGACTTCGCTCGGGATGAGGATCGTAGAGTATAAAGGCTGTTCATCCCGAGCGAAGTCGAGGGACGCAGAGATAGCTATCCGATTGCCCTATGCGATCTTGTCTTTGGTGACGCGGTGCACTTCGACATCGCGTGCCCGAAGCATACGAATCAGAATATCGAAGTCACTGTCTTCGGAGACTAGGTAAATGACGTTTGCCGCCAGCCAGTGGACGGCATCGAGTGCTTCGGCAAAGATGGCTAGGTCGCTCCGGCTGTCTCCCGAGTTCTTGGGAAAGCTGTGAACGAGCTTCAGGCCGAGGTCGGTTGCCGTAGCGTCCCAGTTTTTGCGCGCTGGCTTGCGCCAGTCGGCTACCGCAGTTCGGGCGACGATCTGTCCCTTTGCGGCAGCGGACTGGAGCGCATGACGAACACGTTCGGCCGGCATATTTTCGGCGTCCACGATGACGGCGATGCGCCGTTGCAGCTTCGGATCGTGCGCGGTCATGATGCCGCTATATATAGAAAACGCCTAAGAAACGCCGAACGCCTCAGCGCACGCGCCTGATGTAGACATTGCCGCCGTCGCGGCGTTCCGTGACGAAGTTGGGCACGGCCTCGACAAGCTCGGACAGCCGCTTGAAGCCGTAGTTGCGCACGTCGAAGGAGGAGCGGTTGCCCGCGATCTTGCCGACCTCGGCGAGGCGCGCGTAGCCCTGCTCGTCGCGCTTCACGGCGTCGTAGGCGTCGATGAGCAGCGCCACGAGCTGGTCGTCGATCTCGCCCTTCGGGGCCTTGTCGGGGACCGGCATCAGCGCGTCGACGTCGATGAAGCGCGTGCACGCCTGCCGGAAGGATTCGGGCGTGCTGGCGCGGCCGAAGCCGTAGACGGGAAGCCCGTTCTGCCGGATACGCATGGCGAGCGGCATGAAATCGCTGTCCGACGACATCAGGCCGAAGCCGTCGACGCGGCCGGAATAGAGCAGGTCCATCGCGTCGATCGCCATCGCCATGTCGGTCGCGTTCTTGCGCTTGGCGATGTCGAACTGCTGCATCGGCATGATCGCATAGGCGTGGAACACCGGCTCCCACGTGCCGAGCTCGGGCTTCGACCAGTTGCCGTAGGCGCGGCGGATGTTCACCGTGCCGAGCTCGGCGAGCACGGTGAGCACGGCATCGAGATACTTCTGCCCGCCCTGATCGGCGTCGATGAGGAGCGCGATGTTGGGGCTGCGCTCGTTGCCGTTCGTCGCCATGCTCAGTCCTTCGCGAAGAGGTTGCCGGGATGGCGCATCGCCTTGAATTCGAGCGCGTTGCCGGCGGGGTCGAACAGGAACATCGTCGCCTGCTCGCCCACTTCGCCCGCGAAGCGGACGTGCGGGGCGATCTCGAAGCGCACGCCGGCGTTGCCGAGCCTTTCGGCGAGCGCGTGAAAGGCGTCCCAGTCGAGCACGACGCCGAAATGCGGCACCGGCACCTGATCGCCGTCCACGGGGTTGCGGTGGATGCGGCCCGCCGGGGCGAGGTGCGCGACGATCTGGTGGCCGAAGAAGTCGAAATCGACCCAGCTCTCCGACGAGCGCCCCTCGGGGCAGCCGATCAGGCCGCCGTAGAAGCGGCGGGCGGCGGCAAGGTCATCGACGGGAAAGGCCAGATGGAACGGCTGAAGGCTCATGGGCGCGACAGTGGCAACCGCCTGCGCCGCGCGCAAGGATTTGGTGCGTCCCTCGACCTTGCCGGAACTTCTTTAGAAAGACCGCTCCAGCCGTCCGAGCAGCGCGCGGGCCGGGGACAGCGGCACTTCGGTCGCGAACTGGTCGTCGAGGCGCTTGACGCGCTCGTAGAGGTCGCGGCTCGCCTCGATGATCTCGCGGGCGCGCGGGGGAAGCTGGCCGAGGCGGGTCGAGTCGAGCTCGGTGTCGCCGGCGCGGCCGAGGCGGCGTTCGGGCGCCTCGCCCTCGGCCTCGCTCATCTCGCCCGCGGCGACCGCCTTGCGGACCAGCAGCCACGAGACGACGTGCATCAGCCGCGTCGTCACGCGCAGCGACTCGCACGAATAGGCGACGCGCAGCACCGGATCGAGCGCGGCGCGCTCCATCTGGCCCTCGGAATCGAAGTAGCCGCGTGCCTCGTCGGCAAGCAGCATCGCCTCCGTATAGAGCGCGGCCACCAGCTTGGGCGTGATCGGCGTGTGTTCGTTCATCATCGTTGCCGCGAGTGAATCGCGCCTTGTCGTTCCCGGGTCAACGGGCATCTTGAAACAAAAGGGGTTAACAACCACCTCACCATCGCCGGCGAAGGGATGCCCTTTTCGGGGTCCGACCGACCGGCAAGGCCCAGCCGCACGGTGGGCCGAAAGACCGCATATTGCTTTGAATCGAAAGGATATGGACATGCGTACATTTGATCTTTCCCCGCTGCTTCGCTCGTCGATCGGCTTCGAGAACCTCAGCCGGCTCGCGGAGTTCGCCGCACGCGGCGACGAAGGCGGCGGATACCCCCCGTACAACATCGAGAAGACCGGCGAGAACGCCTACCGCATCCAGATGGCGGTGGCGGGCTTCGCGGAGAGCGAACTCGACATCACCGTTCAGGAAAACACGCTGACCGTGACCGGCAAGACCGCCGAGACGGAGAACGGCGATCGCCAGTTCCTCCACCGCGGCATCGCGAAGCGCGCCTTCGAGCGCCGCTTCCAGCTCGCCGACGTCATCAAGGTGACGGGCGCGACCTACGAGCACGGCCTTCTCAACATTGATCTCGTCCGCGAGATCCCCGAGGAGAAGAAGCCCCGCAAGGTCGTCATCGGCGGCCAGACGGGCCCGCAGGTGATCGAGGGCAAGCGCGAAGCCGCCTGAAATCCCTGAATCCGAACGAGAAAGGCCGGGGACGAACGTCTCCGGCCTTTTCTTTTACGCGGCCGCCTTGCGCGGGTTGGCGTTGGCGGGCGGGCCTTTCAAGGCCGCGACGAAGTCGTCGCGCCAGGCGATCACGTCCTCGTCGCGCACGCTCCGCACCATGCTCCGCCAGCGGCGGATGCGCTCCTCGCGCGGCATGGCGAGCGCCGTGTTGATGGCGTCGCCGACCTCCTCGCTGCTGTGCGGGTTGACGAGAAGGGCGTCGGTGAGCTGGAGCGCCGCGCCCGCGAAGCGCGACAGGATGAGGACGCCGGGGTCCTCCGGGTCCTGCGCGGCGACATACTCCTTGGCGACGAGGTTCATGCCGTCGCGCAGCGGCGTGACCAGCCCGACGCGGGAGGCGCGGTAGAAGCCCGCCAGCTCCGTGCGCGAATAGCCCTGGTTCACATAGCGGATCGGCACCCAGTCGATGTCGGCGTGGGCGCCGTTGATGTGCCCGGCCGAGCGCTCCAGCGTGTTGCGGATGTCCTGATAGGTGTACACGTCCTCGCGCGAGGGCGGCGCGATCTGGAGCAGCACCACGTCCTTCGCCGCCTCCGGGTGCTCCGTGAGGAAGCGGTGGTACGAATCGAAGCGCTCGACGAGGCCCTTCGAATAGTCGAGCCGGTCGACGCCGATGATCACCTTCTTGCCGTCGGCGCTCGATTTCAGCCGCTCGAACGCGCGCTTGGCGACGTCGCTTTTCGCCGCGGCCATGAACTCCGCATAGTCGATGCCGATGGGGAAGGCGCGCGTGACCACGCGGCGGCCCTGCCATTCTATGGTGCCGTCGTCGGAGATCGTGCCGCCGAGCTCCTTCTCGACATAGTGGTTGAAGGATTCGAGCCACTCCTGCGACTGGAAGCCGATCACGTCGTAGTGGAGCATGTGCTCGACGAGCCGCTCGTGGAACGGCAGCGACACGAACAGGCGCGTCGGCGGCCAGGGGATGTGCAGGAACAGCCCGATGCGGTTGCGGATGCCGAGATCCTGCAGGAACTTGCCGAGCGGCAGCAGGTGGTAGTCGTGCACCCACACGAGGTCGTCCGGCTCGATGAGCGGCGCCACGCTGTCCGCGAAGCGGCGGTTCACCCGCTCGTAGCCCTCGCCGAAGCTGCGCTCGTACTCGGTGAGGTCGACGCGGTGGTGGAACAGCGGCCACAGCGTGCGGTTGGCGTAGCCGTTGTAATATTCGTCGATGTCCTGCGGCTCGAGGTCGATGGTGGCGGTCGTCACGCCGTGCTGGCGCTGCATGTCGAGATGGCCGGTGAACGTCTCCGTCTCGTTGCCCGACCAGCCGAACCAGATGCCCCGGTGCTCGCGAAGCGCGGCGCCGAGCGCCACGGCGAGGCCGCCCTGGGCGCCGTTCGAATCGGGGTCCTTCGGCACGGACACGCGGTTCGAGATGACGATGAGGCGTTTCATCGGATGGTACTCCAGGGTTTCGAAAGCAGTCCCGCACAGTTGATGATGCCGACCAGCGAATAGGTCTGCGGATAGTTCCCCCACAGCTCGCCGGTCTCGAAGTCCATGTCCTCCGAAAGCAGGCCCGCGTCGGTGGCGTGGCCGAGCATCCGTTCGAAAAGCGCGCGGGCCTCGTCGCATCGCCCGTGCAGGCAAAGCGCCTCGATCAGCCAGAACGTGCAGATGTTGAAGGCGGTCTCGGGCTTTCCGAAATCGTCCTCGCTGTCGTAGCGCAGCATGTGCTCGCCGCGCCGCAGCGCCTTCTCGGCGGCGGCGAAGGTCGCCGCCATGCGCGGGTCGTCGGCGGGCAGGAAGCGCAGGTCGACGAGCTGGAGCAGGCTGGCGTCGAGCTCCTGCCCGCCGAACGACGCGCCGAAGTGCCCGGCGCCTTCCGACCATGCGCGCGTCTCGATGGCCTCGCGGATGGCCGCGGCGCGGCCGCGCCAGTGCCGCTCGCGCTCGATGAGCCCGAGGATGCGGGCCGCGTTCTCCAGCCGGTCGCACGCCGCCCAGCTCATCACCGCGCTGTAGGTGTGGACGGCGGTGCGCGTGCGGTACTCCCAGAGCCCGGCATCGGGCGTGTCGTGCCGTGCCCACGCCATCTCGCCGACGTGCTCGAGGCTGTGGAAGTCGTCGAGGTTCGCCGTCCGGAGCAGGCGGCGGTCCACGAACGCCTGGATGTTGGGCAGCACGATCTGGCCGTAGACGTCGTGCTGGACCTGCGTGTAGGCGGCGTTGCCGACGCGCACCGGCCCCATGCCGCGATAGCCCGCGAGGCCCTCGGCGACCGTCTCGTCCAGCGTCCGCTCGCCGGAGACGCCATAGAGCGGCTGGATGTGGCCGTCGGCGGCATCGACGATGTTGCGGAGGTAGGCGAGGTATTTTTCGAGCACGTCGAGCGCGCCGAGGCGGTTCAGCGCCTGCACGGTGTAGTAGGCGTCGCGAATCCAGCAGTAGCGGTAGTCCCAGTTCCGCCCCGAGCCCGCCGCCTCGGGGATCGAGGTGGTGAGCGCGGCGACGATGGCGCCCGTCTCCTCGTGCTGGCAGAGCTTCAGCGTGATCGCGGCGCGGATCACGTGGTCCTGCCATTCGAGCGGCGTCGCGAGGCCGCGCACCCAGTGCATCCAGTAGGTCTCGGTGCGGTCGAGCATCGCCCGCACCTCGTCGGCGACATTCCCCGCGAAGGGCTCGTCCGGCCCGAGGAAGAAGTGCAGCGCCCGCTCCAGCCGGAACGGGCGGCTGTCGAGCACGTAGCCGACCGGCGCGTCGGTCGTCAGGCGCAGCGTCTGGTCGCCGAGCAGGTAGCGGACATGGTTGGTGCCGTTGGTGCGCGGCGCCCGCTCGCGGCCGTAGCTGCGCATCGGCGCGAGGTGGATGCGGAGGCGCGGCGATCCCGCGACCGGCTTCACGACGCGCACCCAGGCGACCGGGCGGTACATGCGCCCGGTGCGTTCGAAGCGCGGGCAGAAGTCGATGATCTCGATCGCGCCGCCGTGCACGTCCTCGAGCCGCGTGACGAGGATCGGCGTGTTGCGCCGGTACGCCTGCCGGGCCGAGACCTGCCCTTCGAGCGAGATCGCCCAGGCGCCGTCCGCGTCGCCGCCGGGGTCGTCATTGAGCAGTGCGCAGAAGGCGGGATCACCGTCGACGCGCGGCACGCAGCCCCAGACGAGCCGCCCGGCGGTGTCGACGAGGCCGCTGACCTGACAGTTGCCCACGGGCCAGAGTTCGAGGCTGCTCATAGGCCGGCCAGCCAGTTGTGAACGTCGTTCACATCGGCGAGGCGTGCCGTTGCGACGGTCTCCGCGCGCGCGCCGCCGAGTTCGCCGACGAGGACGCCGAAGCCGCCGTGCGCGGCGGCGGCCCGGAAGCCGTCCTCGTCCGTCACGTCGTCCCCGATGAAGACGGGGGTGCTGCCCCGGAAGCCGGGCGTCGCCATCAGCGCCGCGACGATGCCGCCCTTGTCGATCCCCGGCGGCATCAGCTCGGCGACCATCTTGCCGGACTTCATCTGGAGCCCGTAGCGCGTGCCGAGCTGCCGCGCGAACGCCTCCACGGCCGCGCCCGCGCCGGGCGCCTGCCGGTAGTGGAAGGCGAAGCCGAGCGGCTTGGTTTCGAGGAGAAGGCCGTGCGCGGCGGCGAAAGCGCTCGCTTCCAGATGCGCCTGCTCAGGGAAGGCCGAGCCGGGCGGGGCGTCCGCATCCGCCGCCGCGAGGCGGAGTTCGCCGCCGTGCGAGCCGGAAAGCGTGATGCGGCGCGTGCCGAGATGCCGGTCGAGGTCCGCGAGCGCCCGCCCGCTGATGACGGCGAGCCGCCCCTCCAGATGCGCCGCGAGACGCTCCAGCATCGCGGAAAGGCCGGGGGCGACGTGAATGGCATCGGGCGTGGGCGCAAGCTCGACGAGCGTGCCGTCGAAATCGAGGAAGACCGAAAGGCGCGCGATGGTGCCGGGCAGGGGCGGCATCGGCAGCGTCGTCGTGCCGGCCCTGAGCGTCTCGGCCCTGCACGTCCCGACCCTGAACGTCTCTGCGCCGAATGTCTCTTCTGAGGAATCGATGCCCATGCGATGCGGGATGAAGAACGTCCTTCGGTTGCCTCGGGTTCCCCTATTGTGGGCGGAGGCGCGCTGCGGGATCAACCCCTCCTGTTGCCCGAACGACGGGACTTGCGCGCGGGAAGGCCCCCGATTATAGACGCGGCTCCCGGGCTCTAGGAGTGTAGCTCAGTTGGTAGAGCATCGGTCTCCAAAACCGAGGGCCGTGGGTTCGAGTCCCTCCACTCCTGCCAGTCTCCGATAGGCGAGCGGATTTGGGGCTCGGGAGCGAGTAGAGGTTCACCAGTCAACCGGCGCCGCCCGGAAGAGAAGGGCGCGGCCGGTCGGCTGTTTTTGTTTGGGAAATGAGCGCGTTAGATGGCTAAGATGACCAATCCGGGCACGTTCGTGCGGCAGGTGCGTCAGGAGACCGCGAAGGTCACCTGGCCGACGCGCCGCGAGACGATCGTGACGACGATCATGGTGCTCATCATGACCACCATCCTGTCGCTGTTCTTCCTGGGCGTCGACCAGGTGCTGGGCCGAATCGTCCAGTTCCTGCTCGATATCGCGAAGTAAACGGGGAAGGGTCGGACACGGGAATGGCCGCGCGCTGGTACATCATTCACGCCTACTCGAACTTCGAGAACAAGGTCCGCGATTCGATCCTCGACGAGGCGAAGCGGCTCGGCCTTGAAGCGCTTGTCGAGCAGGTCGAGGTGCCGACCGAGACCGTGACGGAAGTCCGCCGCGGCAAGAAGGTGCAGGCGGAGCGCAAGTACTTCCCCGGCTACGTGCTGGCGAAGCTGCATATGACCGACGACGTGTTCCACCTCGTGAAGAACACGCCGAAGGTGACGGGTTTCCTCGGCGCGAGCGGCAAGCCCTCGCCGATCAGCGAGGCCGAGGCGGCGCGCATCCTGTCGACGAAGGGCCACCACATCGAGGCGCCGAAGGCGAAGATGAAGGTGAACTTCGAGATCGGCGACGAGGTGCGCGTGCTCGACGGTCCGTTCGCGAGCTTCAACGGCCTCGTCGAGGAAATCGACTTCGACCGCGCCCGCGTGAAGGTGTCCGTGTCGATCTTCGGGCGCGCGACGCCCGTGGAGCTCGACTTCGAGCAGGTCGAGCGGACGAAGTAGTTTTTTACCCCTTGCCGGTTACGGGGCCGTTTGCGGCGCCGTTTATGGGAAGGGGCGTTGCTTGCGGGAGGCCGCCTTCGGGCGTCCGTCTGGACCGCTAAACTTGAAAGAGAGTGAGAAATGGCCAAGAAGATCACCGGCTATATCAAGCTGCAGGTGCCGGCTGCAAACGCGACCCCGTCGCCGCCCCTCGGGCCGGCGCTCGGTCAGCGCGGCGTCAACATCATGGAATTCTGCAAGGCGTTCAACGCCCAGACGCAGGAGATGGAGAAGGGCGCGCCCGTGCCGACGGTGATCACCGTCTACGCCGACCGCAGCTTCTCGTTCGTCACCAAGACGCCCCCCGCGACGTTCCTTCTGAAGAAGGCGGCCAACCTCAAGTCCGGCTCCAAGACGCCGGGCAAGGCGAGCGCCGGGACGATCAAGCGCTCCGCCGTCCGCGAGATCGCGCAGACGAAGATGGTCGACCTGTCGGCCAACGACATCGACGCGGCAATGAAGATCATCGAGGGCTCCGCGCGCTCGATGGGCCTCGAAGTGGTGGAGGGCTGAACATGGCCAAGCTGACGAAGAAGGCCAAGGCGCTGGCCGGCAAGGTCGACCGTGAGAAGCTCTACGGTGTCGACGAAGCCATTGCGCTCGTGAAGAGCCTCGCGAGCTCGAAGTTCGACGAGACCGTCGAGGTCGCGCTGAATCTCGGCGTCGATCCGCGCCACGCCGACCAGATGGTCCGCGGCGTCGTCCGCCTGCCGAGCGGCACGGGCAAGGACGTCCGCGTCGCGGTGTTCGCGCGCGGCGACAAGGCCGAGGACGCGAAGAAGGCGGGCGCGGAGGTCGTCGGCGCCGAGGACCTGATGGAAGAGATCCAGAACGGCCGCAGCGACTTCGACCGCGTGATCGCGACGCCCGACATGATGGGCATCGTCGGCCGCCTCGGCAAGGTGCTGGGCCCCAAGGGCCTGATGCCGAACCCGAAGCTCGGCACCGTCACGCCGAACGTCGTCGAGGCCGTGGAAGCGGCCAAGGGCGGCCAGGTGGAGTTCCGCGTCGAGAAGGCCGGCATCATCCACAGCGGCATCGGCAAGGTGAGCTTCGACGACGCGGCCTTGAGGGCGAACTTCGAAGCCTTCGTCGACGCCATCGTCAAGGCGAAGCCGTCGGGCGCCAAGGGCAAGTACGTGCGCAAGATCGCCATCAGCTCCACGATGGGGCCGGGCGTGCGCATCGACACGGCGACCGCAGGCGCGGCCGCCTGACACAGAATCGCGGGGCGGGCCGGAGACGGGCCGCCCCGAGATACCGTCCGAGATTGCAGGCGTTTCCGGGAGGAAACTCAAAACGCCAGCCTGCATGAGACGGGGACAAGTTTTCCGGTTCCAGCCGTGCGATGGCGAACCGGGTCTGCCGAAGGGCTCCTTTCGCCCCCATGCAGACGACGACCCCGCGGACGGGCCGAGACCCCCGGAATGGTCCGGGATTTCGGCTCAACCGTCCCGAAGGCGAGCGATCGCCGGACGGACAAACCAGGAGTGAAGCATGGATCGCGCTGAAAAAAAGGCGCTCGTCGCATCGCTCAACCGCGTCTTCTCGGAGACCGGGGTTGTCGTCATCACGCGCAACCACGGCCTTACCGTCGCCCAGGTGACGGCTCTCCGCGGCAAGATGCGCGAGGCGGGCGCGGGCTATAAAGTCGCGAAGAACAAGCTCGCCCGGATCGCACTGGAAGGGACGCCGTACACGGGGATCAGCGACATGCTGGTCGGCCCGACGGCGCTGGCAACGTCGAGTGATCCCGTTGCCGCCGCCAAGGCAGCCATCGATTTCGCGAAGACCAACGAGAAGTTGGAAATCGTCGGCGGCGCCATGGGGGACACCGTCCTCGATGCGGATGGCATCAAGCAACTGGCATCGCTGCCGTCGCTTGACGAACTGCGCGCCAAGATCGTCGGCCTCATCAATGCGCCGGCGACCAAGCTCGTTCAGATCGTCCAGGCGCCCGCAGGCCAGCTGGCGCGTGTCATGGGTGCCTATGCGGCCAAGGACGCCGCGTAAGCCAGTCCGGACAGGCTCTTACGACCAACACCAAACATTGGGCCGCGTGGCCCGCATGGAGACTTAAAATGGCAGACCTTCAGAAGATTGTTGACGACCTTTCCGCGCTCACCGTTCTCGAAGCGGCCGAGCTTTCGAAGCTCCTCGAAGAGAAGTGGGGCGTTTCGGCCGCCGCTGCCGTCGCGGTTGCGGCGGCTCCGGGTGCCGGCGGCGGCGACGCCGGCCCGGCCGCGGAAGAGAAGACCGAGTTCGACGTGATCCTCACCGGCGACGGCGGCAAGAAGATCAACGTCATCAAGGAAGTCCGCGCCATCACCAACCTCGGCCTCGGCGAAGCCAAGGCGCTCGTCGAGGGCGCCCCGAAGCCGGTGAAGGAAGGCGTGAACAAGGAAGAGGCCGAGAAGATCAAGAAGCAGCTCGAGGAAGCCGGCGCGACCGTCGAGATCAAGTAAGCTTCACGGCTTTTCGAATGGAAGGGCGGCGCCGCAAGGGGCCGCCCTTTTTTCATGCGGCATAAGCGGCTGATTCCAAAGCCGCGCGTTTGATGTATGGTACGGGGCCAGGGACCGGGCGGCAGCCATGCGGAAGATCGAAGACAGAACCTTTCTCGCCCTCATCGTCGTCGTCTCGCTGGCGTTCGCGTGGGTGCTGCTGCCGTTCTTCGGCGCGATCCTCTGGGCGCTGATCGCCGCCATCCTGTTCGAGCCGCTCAACCGGCGGTTGCTGGCGAAGTTTCGGGGCCATCCGAACCTCGCCGCGCTCGTGACGCTGCTGGTGATCGTCGCCATGGTGATCCTGCCCGCGATCACGCTCGGCATCTTCCTGCTGCAGGAGGCGACCGCGATCTACGCCCGCATCGAGGCGGGCCAGATCGACGTGGGCGGCTATTTCCGGCAGGTGCAGGCGCTGCTGCCGGACTGGGCGATCTCCCTGCTGCGCCGCGTCGGGCTCGGCAACATCAGCGCCATCCGCGAGAAGATCGCCGACGGCATCGCCGACAGCTTCCAGGTGCTCGCGGCGCAGACCGTGGTGATCGGGCAGCGGACGTTCGGCTTCCTCGTCGGGCTCGGCGTGATGCTGTACCTGATCTTCTTCTTCCTGCGCGACGGGGACGCGCTCGTCGAGAAGCTGCGCGGCTCGATCCCGCTGCACCCGGCGCAGCGCAACGCGCTCATCGCCAAGTTCGTCACCGTGATCCGCGCGACGGTGAAGGGCAGCATCGTCGTCGCCGTCCTGCAGGGCGCGGTCGGCGGCGTCGTGTTCTGGAGCCTCGGCATCCACGGCGCGCTGCTGTGGGGCGTGCTGATGGGATTCCTGTCGCTGCTCCCGGCGGTCGGCACGGGGCTCGTCTGGGTGCCGGTCGCCATCTACCTGCTCGTCACGGGCGCGATCTGGCAGGGGGTCGTGCTGGTGTTCTGCGGTTTCTTCGTCATCGGCCTCATCGACAACCTACTGCGCCCGATCCTCGTCGGCCGCGACGCGCGGATGCCCGACTATATCGTGCTCGTCTCGACGCTCGGCGGCATCGAGCTGTTCGGGCTGAACGGCATCGTCATCGGCCCGGTGATCGCGGCGCTGTTCATGGCGGTGTGGGAGATCGTGGCGGCGGGGCGCCGGTCCGGCTGGACGACCGCCTGACCCGTCAGTCCTCGAGGATGCGGCTGTGCGTGCGCGTGTCGCGCATCCTGAGGTAGACGACGAGCGAGATGCCGATCATCACGGTGACGTACCAGTAGAAGCCCTGCTCCATGCCCCGCGCCTTGAACCATAGCGCCACGTATTCGGCGGTGCCGCCGAAGATCGTGTTGGCGAGCGCGTAGGGCAGGGCGACGCCGAGCGCGCGGACGTGCGCCGGGAACAGCTCCGCCTTCACCACGGCGTTGATCGAGGTGTAGCCGGTGACGATGACAAGCGCGCCGAGCACGAGCGCGAAGGCCACGAACGGGTCGCGCGTCGTCTCGAGCGTCGAGAAGATCGGATACGTGAGCAGCACGCCCGCGATGCCGAAACCGACCATCAGCGGCTTGCGGCCGATCCGGTCCGACAGCCCGCCCGCCAGCGGTTGCAGGAGCATGAAGACGAACAGCGTCCCCGCGTTGATCTGCGAGGCGACCTCGCGGCTGAAGCCCGAGGTGTTGACGAGGAACTTCTGCATGTAGATCGAGTAGGCGTAGAAGGCGAGCGTGCCGCCCGCCGTGAGCAGCATCACCACCGCCGCCTCGCGCGGGTGGCGCAGGAACAGCTCGGCGAGGCCCGAAACGGCGATGCCTTCCTTCTTGGCGTTCGTGAAGCTCTCGGTCTCGGCGAGGCCGCGGCGGATGTAGAACACCACGATCGCCAGCACGCCGCCGATCGCGAAGGGGATGCGCCAGCCCCATGCGTCGAGCGCGGCCTCCGGCATCACGTTCTGGAGCACCAGCAGCACGCAGATGGCCAGCAGTTGCCCGGAGATCAGCGTCACGTACTGGAAGCTGGAGAAGAAACCGCGCCGGTCGCGGCCCGCCATCTCGGAAAGATAGGTGGCGCTCGCGCCGTACTCGCCGCCGACCGAAAGCCCCTGCATCATGCGGGCGAGGACGAGAAGGGCGGGCGCGAACACGCCGATCGCCTGGTAGTCGGGGGTGAGGGCGATGAGCAGCGAGCCTGCGCACATCAGCGTGACGGAGAGGGTGAGGCCGGCCTTGCGCCCGTGCCGGTCGGCATAGATGCCCATGATCCACGCGCCGATCGGGCGCATCAGGAAGCCGACGGCGAACACGGCAGCGCTGTTCATGAGCTGCGCGGTGCGGTCGCCTTCGGGGAAGAAGTGCGGCGCGAAATAAAGGGCGAAGGCGGCGTAGACGTACCAGTCGTACCATTCGACGAGGTTGCCGGTGGCGCCGCCGATGATGGATTTCAGGCGTTTACGACTGTCTGCTGCCGTCTTTCCGGTCATGCGGCCGCATCCTCCCCCCGTTTTCCGTGGCGTCCCTGTTAGGGGACCCGCGCGCTGACGGAAAGGGATTGCGCGCGGGGGTTTGACAGCGCGGCTCACGGCTCCTATATCCCGCTTCCTTCCACAGCCTTTCGGGAAATGATGCGCCTTCGCGCAGCGCATCGCACGAATGGATCGGCTGCGGCTTGATGCGGAAAGCTGCGGTTCTCCCGGATGCGGGAGAGCCTGCGGCTTTTTTCGCGTCAGCGCCTGACGATATTTGAAGAGCAAGGGCGACAAACAACATGGCCACCCAGGCGAAATCCTTCACCGGTAAAAAGCGTATCCGCAAGGTCTTCGGGCACATCGCCGAGGTCGTGCAGATGCCGAACCTCATCGAGGTGCAGCGCGAATCGTATGAGCAGTTCCTGCGCTCCGACCCGTCGCGCGGCTATGTCTCGGGCCTCGAGAAGACGCTGCGGTCGGTGTTCCCGATCCGCGACTTCGCCGGCACCGCCGAGCTGGATTTCGTCAACTACGAGCTGGAAGAGCCGAAGTACGACACCGACGAGTGCCGCCAGCGCGGCATGACCTACGCGGCGCCGATGCGCGTGACGCTGCGCCTGATCGTCTTCGAGATCGACCCCGACACCGAGAGCCGCTCCGTCCTCGATATCAAGGAGCAGGACGTCTACATGGGCGACATGCCGCTCATGACCGAGAACGGCACGTTCATCATCAACGGCACCGAGCGCGTCATCGTCTCGCAGATGCACCGTTCGCCCGGCGTGTTCTTCGATCACGACCGCGGCAAGACGCACAGCTCGGGCAAGTTCCTGTTCGCCGCGCGCGTCATTCCGTACCGCGGCTCGTGGCTCGACTTCGAGTTCGACGCCAAGGACATCGTCAACGTCCGTATCGACCGCAAGCGCAAGCTGCCGGTGACGACGCTGCTCTATGCGCTCGGCATGAACAGCGAGGAGATTCTCAACCAGTTCTACGGCCGCGTCACCTACAAGCGCGCCGAGGGCGGCTGGAAGGTGCCGTTCCTCGCCGACCAGTGGCGCGGCAACAAGCCCGCGTTCGACATCGTCGACGCGAAGTCGGGCGAGATCGTGTTCGAGCAGGGCAAGAAGATCACGCCGCGCGCCGCCAAGAAGGCCGAGAACGACGGCCTTTCCGAGCTGCTGATCCCGACCGAGGAAATCTACGGCCGCTACTCGGCGTTCGACCTCGTCAACGAGAAGACCGGCGAGATCTACATCGAGGCGGGCGACGAGGTGACGGAAGCGAACCTCGCCAAGCTCGACGCGGCGGGCGTTTCGGACATCGACCTGCTCGACATCGACCACGTCAACATCGGCGCGTGGATGCGCAACACGCTGATGGCGGACAAGGTGGAAGAGCGCGACCACGCGCTCGCCGAGATCTACCGCGTCATGCGCCCCGGCGAGCCGCCGACGCGCGAGACGGCGGAAGGCATGTTCGCCGGCCTGTTCTTCGATCCGGAGCGCTACGACCTTTCGGCCGTGGGCCGCGTGAAGATGAACATGCGCCTCGACCTCGACGCCGAGGACACGGTGACGACGCTGCGCAAGGACGACATCCTCGCGGTGGTGAAGACGCTCGTCGAGCTGAAGGACGGCAAGGGCGAGATCGACGACATCGACAACCTCGGCAACCGCCGCGTGCGGTCGGTCGGCGAGCTTCTGGAGAACCAGTACCGCGTCGGCCTGCTCCGCATGGAGCGCGCTGTGAAGGAGCGCATGTCGTCGGTCGACATCGAGACGACGATGCCGAACGACCTCATCAACGCGAAGCCGGCCGTGGCCGCGGTGCGCGAGTTCTTCGGCTCCTCGCAGCTCTCGCAGTTCATGGACCAGACCAACCCGCTCTCCGAAGTGACGCACAAGCGCCGCGTCTCGGCGCTCGGGCCGGGCGGTCTCACCCGCGAGCGCGCGGGCTTCGAGGTCCGCGACGTCCACCCGACGCACTACGGCCGCATCTGCCCGATCGAGACGCCGGAAGGCCCGAACATCGGCCTCATCAACAGCCTCGCGACGTTCAGCCGCGTCAACAAGTACGGCTTCATCGAGACGCCGTACCGCAAGGTCGTGGACGGCAAGGTGACGAACGACGTCATCTACCTGTCGGCGATGGAAGAGGCGAAGCACACGATCGCGCAGGCGAACGCCGAGTTGGACGCCGAGCGCCGTTTCGTCGAGGACCTCGTTTCGGCCCGCGAGGCCGGCGAGTTCCTGATGGCGCCGCGCGACCACATCACGCTGATGGACGTCAGCCCCAAGCAGCTCGTCTCGGTCGCCGCGTCGCTGATCCCGTTCCTCGAGAACGACGACGCCAACCGCGCGCTGATGGGATCGAACATGCAGCGTCAGGCGGTGCCGCTGCTCCGCGCCGAGGCGCCGTTCGTCGGCACCGGCATGGAAGGCACGGTGGCGCGCGACTCCGGTGCGGCGATCGCCGCGCGGCGCACGGGCATCATCGACCAGGTCGATGCGACCCGTATCGTCATCCGCGCGACGGAAGAGGAAGACGCCGGCAAGTCGGGCGTCGACATCTACACGCTCCAGAAGTTCCAGCGTTCGAACCAGAACACCTGCATCAACCAGCGTCCGCTGGTGAAGGTGGGCGACGTGGTCCGCCGCGGCGACATCATCGCCGACGGCCCCTCGACGCAGCTCGGCGAACTGGCTTTGGGGCGGAACGTGCTCGTCGCGTTCATGCCGTGGAACGGCTACAACTACGAGGACTCCATCCTCATCTCCGAGCGGATCGTGAAGGACGACGTCTTCACCTCGATCCACATCGAGGAGTTCGAGGTGATGGCCCGCGACACCAAGCTCGGGCCGGAGGACATCACCCGCGACATCCCGAACGTCGGCGAGGAGGCGCTGCGCAACCTCGACGAGGCGGGCATCGTCTACATCGGCGCCGAGGTCGAGCCGGGCGACATCCTCGTCGGCAAGATCACGCCCAAGGGCGAAAGCCCGATGACGCCGGAAGAGAAGCTGCTCCGCGCCATCTTCGGCGAAAAGGCGAGCGACGTGCGCGACACCTCGCTGCGCCTGCCGCCGGGCGTTGCCGGCACGGTCGTCGAGGTGCGCGTGTTCAACCGCCACGGCATCGACAAGGACGAGCGCGCGCTCCAGATCGAGCGCGAGGAGATCGAGCGTCTCGAGAAGGACCGCGATGACGAGCGCGCCATTCTCGACCGCGCGGCCTATGCGCGCCTGAAGGACGTGCTCATCGGCCAGACCGCGGCGGCGGCGCCGAAGGGCATCAAGAAGGGCGCGGTGATCGACGAGGCGACGCTCAGCGAGCAGCCGCGCCGCGAATGGTGGAAGTTCGCCGTCGAGGACGACAAGCGGCAGGCCGATCTCGAAGCCATGAAGGCGACGTGGGAAGAGGCGCTGAAGAGCCTCGACCGCCGCTTCGCCGAGAAGGTCGAGAAGCTGCAGCGCGGCGACGAGATGCTGCCGGGCGTGCTGAAGATGGTGAAGGTCTTCGTCGCGGTGAAGCGCAAGCTGCAGCCGGGCGACAAGATGGCCGGCCGTCACGGCAACAAGGGCGTCATCAGCCGCATCCTGCCGATCGAGGACATGCCGTTCCTCGACGACGGCACGCACGTCGACATCGTGCTGAACCCGCTCGGCGTGCCTTCGCGCATGAACGTCGGGCAGATCTTCGAGACGCACCTCGGCTGGGCCGCGCGCGGTCTCGGGCGTCAGATCAGCGCCATGCTGGAGGACATCCACGCCAAGGCGCATGGGCTCGACAAGGACGACGCCAAGGGGCTGCGCGACAAGCTGAAGGCCATCTACGGCCAGCAGTACAACGCGGAGATCGACGGCCAGTCCGAGGACGAGCTGCTGGAGCTTGCCTCCAACCTCGCCTCGGGCGTGCCGATGGCAACGCCGGTGTTCGACGGCGCGCGCGAGGCGGACGTTGCGGACATGCTGAGCCTCGCCGGCCTCGACCGGTCGGGCCAGGTGGAGCTGTACGACGGCCGCACCGGCGAGATGTTCGACCGCAAGGTGACTGTCGGCTACATCTACATGCTGAAGCTGCACCACCTCGTCGACGACAAGATCCACGCGCGTTCGATCGGGCCGTACAGCCTCGTCACCCAGCAGCCGCTGGGCGGCAAGGCGCAGTTCGGCGGCCAGCGCTTCGGCGAGATGGAGGTGTGGGCGCTGCAGGCCTACGGCGCGGCGTACACGTTGCAGGAAATGCTGACGGTGAAGTCGGACGACGTCGCCGGCCGCACCAAGGTCTACGAGGCGATCGTCAAGGGCGACGACACGTTCGAGGCCGGCATCCCCGAGAGCTTCAACGTGCTCGTCAAGGAAATGCGCTCGCTCGGCCTCAACGTCGAGCTGCGCAACAGCGAGGACGACGAAGCCGAGGCGAAGGCGATCGCGGCCGAGTAAAGCAACACGGGAAGAGGGGCCATTTTCGGCGGCCCGTGCCCCTCTTCCTCCCAAGCAAGGCTTGGGCCCCTCCCTCGCAGCGAAAGCGCGGGGGCTGATCTGGAGGCGGTATGAACCAGGAACTGATGAACTTCTACAACCCGGCGGCGAAGCCGGAGACCTTCGACCAGATCCGCATCGGTCTGGCGAGCCCGGAGCGGATTCGCTCGTGGTCGTTCGGCGAGATCAAGAAGCCCGAGACGATCAACTACCGGACGTTCAAGCCCGAGCGCGACGGCCTGTTCTGCGCGCGCATCTTCGGTCCGATCAAGGACTACGAGTGCCTGTGCGGCAAGTACAAGCGCATGAAGTACAAGGGCATCGTCTGCGAGAAGTGCGGCGTCGAGGTCACTGTCTCCAAGGTGCGCCGCGAGCGCATGGGCCACATCGAGCTGGCCGCGCCGGTCGCGCACATCTGGTTCCTGAAGTCGCTGCCGAGCCGCATCGGCATGTTGCTCGACATCCAGCTGAAGCAGCTCGAGCGCGTCCTCTACTTCGAGCAGTTCATCGTCATCGAGCCGGGCCTGACCCCGCTCGAGAAGTATCAGCTGCTCACCGAGGATGAGCTTTACGAGGCGCAGGACGAGCACGGCGAGGACGCCTTCACCGCCGGCATCGGCGCCGAGGCGATCCAGAAGCTGCTCGAAAGCCTCGATCTCGAAGGCGAGAAGAAGATCCTCCTCGAGGAGCTCGCGGTCACCAAGTCCGAGCTCAAGCCGAAGAAGATCATCAAGCGCCTCAAGGTCATCGAGAGCTTCCTCGAATCCGGCAACCGCCCGGAATGGATGATCCTGAACGTCGTTCCGGTGATCCCGCCCGAACTGCGCCCGCTCGTGCCGCTCGACGGCGGCCGTTTCGCAACCAGCGACCTCAACGACCTCTACCGCCGCGTCATCAACCGCAACAACCGCCTGAAGCGGCTCATCGAGCTGCGCGCGCCGGACATCATCGTCCGCAACGAGAAGCGCATGCTTCAGGAAGCGGTCGACGCGCTGTTCGACAACGGCCGCCGCGGCCGCGTCATCACCGGCGCCAACAAGCGTCCGCTGAAGTCGCTCAGCGACATGCTGAAGGGCAAGCAGGGCCGCTTCCGCCAGAACCTCCTCGGCAAGCGCGTCGACTACTCCGGCCGTTCGGTGATCGTGACCGGTCCGGAGCTGAAGCTCCACCAGTGCGGCCTGCCGAAGAAGATGGCGCTCGAGCTGTTCAAGCCGTTCATCTACTCGCGCCTCGACGCCAAGGGCCTCTCCATGACGCTCAAGCAGGCGAAGAAGTGGGTGGAGAAGGAGCGCAAGGAGGTCTGGGACATCCTCGACGAGGTGATCCGCGAGCATCCCGTGCTGCTGAACCGCGCGCCGACGCTCCACCGCCTCGGCATCCAGGCGTTCGAGCCGGTGCTGATCGAGGGCAAGGCGATCCAGCTGCACCCGCTCGTCTGCTCGGCGTTCAACGCCGACTTCGACGGCGACCAGATGGCCGTGCACGTGCCGCTCAGCCTCGAGGCGCAGCTCGAGGCGCGCGTGCTGATGATGTCCACCAACAACATCCTCAGCCCCGCGAACGGCAAGCCGATCATCGTGCCGTCGCAGGACATGATCCTCGGGCTCTACTACCTCTCGATGGAGCGCAAGGGCGAGCCGGGCGAGGGGATGCTGCTTTCGGACATGACCGAAGTGCACCAGGCGCTGAACGCCAAGGCGGTGACGCTGCACTCGAAGATCACCAGCCGCGTCCCGCAGACGGACGAGGCCGGCAAGACCTACATGAAGCGCTACGAGACGACGCCGGGCCGGATGCTGCTCGGCGAGTGCCTGCCGAAGAACCACAAGGCGCCGTTCGAGATCGTCAACCGTCTCCTCACCAAGAAGGAGATCGCGGACGTCATCGACACCGTCTACCGCGAGTGCGGCCAGAAGGAGACCGTGCTGTTCGCCGACGCGATCATGGGCCTCGGCTTCCGCCACGCCTGCATGGCCGGCATCTCGTTCGGCAAGGACGACATGGTGATCCCGGACGAGAAGGAGGCGATGGTCGACGAGACCCGCGCGCTCGTGAAGGACTTCGAGCAGCAGTATCAGGACGGCCTGATCACGCAGGGCGAGAAGTACAACAAGGTCGTCGACGCGTGGGCGCGCTGCGGCGACCGCGTCGCCGACGCGATGATGGCGCGCATTTCCGCGCGCCCCGTCGACGAGAACGGCCGCGAGAAGCCGATCAACTCGATCTACATGATGGCGCACTCCGGCGCCCGCGGTTCGCAGGCCCAGATGAAGCAGCTCGCCGGTATGCGCGGGCTGATGGCGAAGCCGAGCGGAGAGATCATCGAAACGCCGATCATCTCGAACTTCAAGGAAGGCCTCACCGTTCTCGAGTACTTCAACTCGACGCACGGCGCCCGCAAGGGCCTCGCCGACACCGCGCTCAAGACGGCGAACTCGGGCTACCTCACCCGCCGTCTCGTCGACGTGTCGCAGGACTGCGTGGTGATCGAGGACGATTGCAACACCGACAACGCGCTGACCATCAAGGCCATCGTGGAAGGCGGCACCGTCATCGTCTCGCTCGGCGAGCGCATCCTCGGCCGCACGCTGGCCGCCGACGTCGTCGACCACAAGACGAACGAGGTGGTGATGCCCGCGGGCACGCTGCTCACCGAGGCGGAAGTCGCCGTCATCGAGGCGGCGGCGCCGCAGTCGGTGCAGATCCGCAGCCCCCTTGTCTGCGAGACGCGTCAGGGCGTCTGCGGCGCCTGCTACGGCCGCGACCTCGCGCGCGGTACGCCGGTCAACATCGGCGAGGCCGTGGGCGTCATCGCCGCGCAGTCGATCGGTGAGCCGGGCACGCAGCTCACCATGCGCACCTTCCACATCGGCGGCGCGGCGCAGGTCTCCGAGCAGTCGACGCTGGAAGCCAGCTTCGACGGCACGATCGAGCACCGCAACCTCGACACGATCACCGACAGCCGCGGCCGTCACATCGCGATGAGCCGCAACGGCGAACTCGCGATCGTCGACATGGACGGCCGCGAGCGTTCGGTGAACCGTATCCCCTACGGCGCGATCCTCGCCAACAACGCGGGTCACATCGTGTCGAAGGGCGACCGTCTCGCCGAGTGGGACCCGTACACGCTGCCGATCATCACCGAGAAGTCGGGTACGGTGAAGTACCAGGACCTCATCGAGGGCGTGTCGATGGCCGAGACCGTCGACGAGGCGACCGGCATCACCAACAAGATGGTCATCGACTGGCGCAGCCAGCCGAAGTCCGGCGACCTCAGGCCGCGCATCACCCTGCTCGACGAGGGCTCGGGCGAGGCGGCGCGCTACATGCTGTCGGTGGACGCCATTCTCTCGGTGAACGAGGGCCAGAAGGTGGAAGCGGGCGACGTGATCGCGCGTATTCCGCGCGAGGCCGCGAAGACCCGCGACATCACCGGCGGTCTGCCGCGCGTCGCGGAGCTGTTCGAGGCGCGCAAGCCGAAGGACAACGCCGTCATCGCGCGCGTCGACGGCCGCATCGAGTTCGGCAAGGACTACAAGACCAAGCGCCGCATCATCATCCACCCGGAGGACGGTTCGGACCCGGTCGAGTACATGATCCCGAAGGGCAAGCACATCTCGGTGCAGGAAGGCGACTTCGTGCGCCGCGGCGACTACCTGCTCGACGGCAACCCCGATCCGCACGACATCCTCGACGTGCTGGGCGTGGAAGCGCTGGCCGAATACCTCGTCTGGGAGATCCAGGAGGTCTACCGGCTGCAAGGCGTGAAGATCAACGACAAGCACATCGAGGTGATCGTCCGCCAGATGCTGCAGAAGGTCGAGATCACCGAATCGGGCGGCACCACGCTGCTCGTCGGCGAGCAGATCGACGTCGAGGAGCTGAACGAGGAGAACATCAAGGCCGCGAAGGAAGGCCGCGATCCGGCGGTGGGCAAGCCCATCCTGCTCGGCATCACCAAGGCGTCGCTGCAGACGCGGTCGTTCATCTCGGCGGCCTCGTTCCAGGAAACGACGCGCGTGCTCACCGAGGCGTCGGTGCAGGGCAAGTCGGACACGCTGATGGGTCTCAAGGAGAACGTCATCGTCGGCCGCCTGATCCCGGCCGGCACCGGCGCAGCCCTCGCCCGCGCCCGCATCGCGGCATCGAGCCGCGACGCGCAGCTCCGGGCCCGGCAGAAGCGGGCGCTCGAGGCGGGGCAACCTGCGGCTGACGAGAGTGCGACTGTCGACGCCTGACATCGCCTAATGACGAAAGGGGCCTCGCCGGGAAACCGGCGGGGCCTTTTTCGTTTCAGGGCAGTGCGTCGGCGTTCTTTACAACGATGCCGGCAAGCGGTTCGGCGAGACGGAAAAACCGTTGGATTTCCGGCACGCGGACAGGATGGCACGATCCATGCTTGTCCCATCGCGGGACAGGGGGACAGGAGGTCGGAGCGATGCTCTGGTGGGTCGCAGGCGTGGTCGGTGCATTGCTCTTTGCCGCGCTGCTGGCACCGCCGGCGCCGGGCCATCGCTCGCTGGGCCGGATGGATTTCGGCGACGATACCACGGACAAGGACGAAGGCGAACGGCAGGGCTGAACGCCGCGCTGTTGCGCGCGTCCCTCACCGGCCGGGGTTCCTGCGTCGACCGGGTTCCGATGTGAGTTTCGGGGTTGCATCGCGGTCGGCGAGGCCCGAAAGGCGGGAGCCAATGCCGCCGGAGCCTGCCGAAGTCCATGTACCCCTGTTGGAATTTGCTCCGCAGATCGACTAACGTCCGGCGCTTTCACGACGCGGAGCCGCATATTGCCTAGCAGCGATCTCAGGGTCGCCCTGTTCTCGGGCAACTACAATTATGTGAAGGACGGCGCCAATCAGGCGCTGAACCGGCTTGTCGGCTATCTGCTGCGGCAGGGCGTCGCGGTTCGCATCTATTCGCCGACCATCGAAAATCCGGCGTTCGAGCCGACCGGCGATCTGGTCTCGATTCCGTCCGTGCCGATTCCGGGGCGCGGCGAATATCGGCTCGGCCTCGGGATCGGCGGCGTGAAGGCCGATCTCAAGGCCTTCGACCCGCACATCGTCCACATCGCCTCGCCCGACATCATCGGCCACCGCGCCGTCGCGTGGGCACGGGCGCGGGGGAGGCCGGCGGTGGCGTCGGTCCACACGCGCTTCGAAACCTATTTCCGCTATTACCGGATGCACTGGATGCAGACGGTGATCGAGGCGGTGCTGCGCCGCCTCTACCGGCGCTGCGTGGAAATCTATGCGCCTTCGGAAAGCATGGCGGCGGTGCTCACCGACCAGCGCATGAGCCGCAACGTGCACATCTGGAGCCGCGGCATCGACGGCGACCTCTATCGCCCGGACCGGCGCGACATGGCGTGGCGCCGCGGACTCGGCATCGCCGATGAGGAGGCGGTGATCCTGTTCGTGGGGCGTCTCGTGCTGGAGAAAGGCCTCGATACGTTCGCGGCGACGCTCTCGGAACTGGATGCGCGCGGCGTGCCCTACAAGGCGCTGTTCGTCGGAGACGGCCCGGCGCGGCCGTGGATCGAGGCGCAGGCGCCGCAGGGCATCTTCCTCGGCTTCCAGTCGGGCGAGGCGCTCGCCCGCGCCTATGCCTCGGCCGACGTGATGTTCAACCCGTCGTCCACCGAGACGTTCGGAAACGTCACGCTGGAGGCGATGGCGAGCGGCCTGCCCGTGGTCGCGGCGCGCGCGACGGGAAGCCTCAGCCTCGTCACGCCCGGCCTCAACGGGCGGCTGACGACGCCCGACGACATACAGGAATCGGCGGATGCGCTTGCCGCCTACATCGCCGATCCCGAAGCGCGCGCGGCGGCCGGAACGGCGGGCCGCGAGATCAGCAAGCGCTTCGACTGGGACGCGATCAACGGCGCCCTACTGCAACGCTATCGCACCCTCGTGTCACGGCACTCTTCAAAAGCGCGCGGGTAAGCCCTATATGGGTGTTGCCGCCTTCGGGCGGCTATGGCGATAAATGATGCCGTGAAATAGGTACAGCGGACCCGGGGGCGGTACCCGGCGGCTCCACCAGTTTCACCGGGCGGGCGTACAGCGTTCCGTCCGGACATGGGGCCGAACTAGGATCGACGTGTGCTGAAAGACGGTTTTCTTCGCCCGGCCTGAATGCGCCGTAAAACCGTTCAAAATGACAAATGCCAACGACAACGAGGCATTCGCTCTTGCCGCGTAACTGAAGCCCTTCGGGGAATAGGTTACAAAGCTTAGCGCGGTTCGGGCCGCACCGGGCAACAGAAGCGGACACCAGCGGCACGGGGGGCGCCGGGCAACAGAAGCCCCCCACTTTCACGGTTCATCCAGAGACAGGCTTGACCGCGCGTCGGCTCCACGCCACCAAGTGCCCTTGGATGAAGAGGGCCGCATGAACGCCGAGACACCGGAAAGCCTGATCCCGTATGACGAGATCGTGCAGGATGCGCTGCGCGGCGTCGTGTACGGCGTTCTGAAGCGGGTGGAGACCGAGGGCGGCCTGCCCGGCAACCACCATTTCTACATCGCCTTCAAGACCGGCGCGCCGGGGGTCGAGATGCCCGCGCACCTGCGCCAGCGCTATCCCGACGAGATGACGATCGTCATCCAGCACCGCTACTGGGACCTGAACATCGGCCGCGAGCACTTCGAGATCGGCCTCTCGTTCAACCAGGTGCCCACCAAGCTTTCGATTCCCTACACGGCGATCACCGGCTTCCACGACCCTTCCGTGGAGTTCGCGCTGCAGTTCCCGGCGCCCGAGGGCGTCACGCCTTCCGCGCCCGAGCCTGAACCCGAGCCGACGCCGCCGTCCGAGAGCGGCGACGGGTCGAACGTGGTGACGCTCGACGCCTTCCGGAAGAAATGAGCAGGGTTCGGGTCGAGACCGACAGTTTCGGGCCCATCGACGTGCCCGCCTCCGCCTATTGGGGCGCGCAGACGCAGCGCTCCATCGGCAATTTCCCGATCGGCGGCGAACGGATGCCGGTGCCGCTGGTGCGGGCGCTCGGCCTCATCAAGCAGGCCGCCGCTTTCGTGAACGCCGAGCTTGGCGTGCTCGACAACAATCTCGCGCCCGCGATCATCGAGGCCGCCGCCGAGGTGGCGGCGGGCAAGCGCGACGACCAGTTCCCGCTCGTCGTCTGGCAGACCGGCTCCGGCACGCAGAGCAACATGAACGCGAACGAGGTGATCGCGGGCCGCGCCAACGAAATCCTCACCGGCACGCGCGGCGGCAAGGTGCCGGTGCACCCGAACGACCACGTCAACGCCTCGCAAAGCTCGAACGACACGTTCCCGACCGCCATGCACGTGGCGGCGGCGCGCGAGGTGAACGCGCGGCTGATCCCGGCGCTCCGGCACCTGCACGCGGCGCTCGCCGCGAAGACGGAGGCGTTCGCGGACATCGTGAAGATCGGCCGCACGCACCTTCAGGACGCGACGCCGGTGACGCTGGGGCAGGAGTTCTCCGGCTACGCGCAGCAGGCGGCGGACGGCATCGCGCGCGTCGAGGCGGTGCTGCCGCGGCTCTACCGGCTGGCGCAGGGCGGCACGGCGGTCGGCACCGGCCTCAACGCGCCGGAAGGCTTCGCCGAGGGCATCGCCAAGGAACTGGCGCGGCTTTCCGGCCTGCCGTTCGAAACCGCGCCCAACAAGTTCGAGGCGCTCGCCACGCACGACACGATGGTGGAGCTGTCCGGCGCGCTCAACGTGCTCGCGGTCAGCCTCAACAAGATCGCGAACGACATCCGCCTGCTCGGTTCCGGGCCGCGCTCCGGGCTCGGCGAGCTCGCGCTGCCGGAGAACGAGCCGGGCAGCTCGATCATGCCGGGCAAGGTGAACCCGACGCAGGCCGAGGCGCTGACCATGGTCGCCGCGCAGGTGATGGGAAACCACGTCGCCGTCACCGTGGGCGGCGCGCAGGGGCATCTGGAGCTGAACGTCTTCAAGCCGGTGATCGCCTACAACGTGCTGCAGTCGATCCGCCTCATCGCCGATGCGGCGGTGAGCTTCACCGACCGCTGCGTGGCGGGGATCGAGCCCAACCGCGAGCGCATCGCCGACCTCGTCGAGCGCTCGCTGATGCTGGTGACGGCGCTCGCGCCGGAGATCGGCTACGACAACGCGGCCGCCATCGCCAAGCACGCGCACAAGCACGGGCTGACATTGCTGGAGGCGGCCAAAGTTCTCGATCTTATCGACGAGACGCGATTCCGCGCCCTCGTCCGCCCCGAGACGATGTTGACGCCTGGCCGCTAGGCGGCGCGTTCCGCGTTTTCGGCGACCTGCTCATCGTAGTGGATGCCGAAGCGGTCCTCCTCCACCCACCTGACGATGCCGGAACGCGGCTGCTGGCCTTCCACGAAGGTCGTCACCCGGTCGTCGGGCTTCGGCAGCCAGCGCGCCTCGAACATGGCGCCGGTTTCCGAGGTGTTGCGCAGCCGAGCGCTCCGCCTGCGGCCGTTGTGCAGGATCGTGGCGCGGCGCAGCATGGCGATGCGGCGGGGCCGGTTCGATTTCACGCCGTTCGGCGCGATCGGCGCTTCCGAGCGCGCAAGGATGCCCGCCTCGGCCCACGGCACGGCCTTGCCGAAGATATAGCCCTGCACCTGCGTGCAGCCGATGCGGCGGATGATGTCGAGATCGTCGTGCGTCTCGACGCCTTCGGCCGTGGTGATCATGCCGAGACTGTCGGCGAGCGCCACGATGGCCTTCACGATCGCGGCCTTCTGCCCGCCGCGCTCGGCCGCGCCGGAGACGAACGAGCGGTCGATCTTGATCTTCTTGAAGGGCGCCTTCGTCAGATAGGAGAAGCCCGAATAGCCGGTGCCGAAATCGTCGAGCGTCAGCCGCACGCCGATCGCGCCGAGGCGCTGGAGCGTGGCGCGCGTCGCCGGGTTCTCCTCGAGGAAGACGCTTTCGGTGATCTCCAGCTCCAGCCGCCCGGGCGCAAGGCCGGCCTGCGCCAGCGCGTTCATCACCAGCGCGGGCAGTTCCGGGTTCGTCACCTGGATCGGCGAGAGGTTGACGGCGATGCCGATGTGCTCCGGCCATTTCGCCGCCACCATGCAGGCGCTGCGCAGCACCCATTCGCCGATGCCGTCGATGAGGCCGGTCTCCTCGGCGATGGGGATGAAGCTCGACGGCGGGATTTCGCCGTGGCGCGGATGGTGCCAGCGCACCAGCGCCTCGAAGCCGACAAGGGTTTCGCTCGCGGTCTCGACGATCGGCTGGAAGCTCAGGGAAAGCCCGTTTCCGGTGAGCGCGCTGCGCAGGTCGTTCTCGATCTGCCGCCGCGCCTCGGCGTTGCGGTGCATCCCGCCCTCGTAGAAGCGGTGCTTGCCGCGCCCGTCCGACTTTGCCGCGTAGAGCGCGAGGTCGGCGTTGCGCATCAGCGCGTCGACGCTGTGGCCGTTGTCCGGCCCGATGGCGATGCCGACGCTGGCGCCGATGACGATGCGGTGCCCTTCGACCATGTAGGGCGCGGAGAGATAGTCGATGATGCGCTGGGCGAAGGCGGAGAGCCCGCCCAGCGTCTCGGCGTCGCGCACGACGATGGCGAACTCGTCGCCGCCGAGCCGCCCGGCACGGCCGTCCGCACCGACGAGCGTGCCGAGCCGGTCGGCGACCTGTTCGAGCAGCTTGTCGCCCACCGGGTGGCCGAGCGTGTCGTTCACCGACTTGAAGCGGTCGAGATCGAGCAGCAGCAGCGCGCAGCGCTGCGGCACGACGCCGCCGTGGCTGAGAAGCGCGGTTTCCAGCGTCTCGCGGATGGTGATGCGGTTCGCAAGGCCGGTGAGCGGATCGAAGCGCGCAAGGCGGGTGGCGCGATCCTCGGAGCGGCGCACGTCGGTGAGATCGCCGCCGATCCCCGTGAAGCCTTCGAAGTGGCCGTGCTGGCTGTAGATCGGCGTCCCGGCGAGCGACCACCACTGGATGCCGAGCGGGAACAGCACGGGGATCACCACGTCGTGGAACGGCAGCTTGCCGTGCAGGTGGAACTCCAGCGTGCGCAGCGACGTGGCGGCCTCGTCGGGGTCCTCCACCTCGAGCGAGATGAGATCGCCGAGCGGGCGCCCGATGATCCGGTCGTTCGTGGTTCCGTGCGCCGCGCCGAACGAGGGCGAGATGTAGGTGATCCGGCCGCGGGCGTCGGTTTCCCAGAACCAGCCGCTGCCGCACGTCTCGAACGTCGCGCAGAGGCGGCGCACGCGCTGCTCGCCGAGATCGCGCATCGACGCCTCGACGCGCTCGATGAGCGCGCGGCGCCCGGCAAGGTAGAGCGTGAGCGCGCCCGACAGCACGATGACGGCCGCGGCCGACGAGGCGAAGCCGTCGAGCCGGGTGACGAGCGTGACCGCAAACGCCACCATGTAGGCCATCGCGGCGAGCGGCATCGGCGACAAGGCGACGATGCCGAGCACGAGCATCGAGATGGAGAGGACGAGCCCGAACGGCACGTCGCTGATGACCGGGAGCGTGCTCCAGAGCAGGCCCGCCGCGGCGCTGAGCGTGACGAGACCGCGCGCCGCGTCGACGACCTCTCCGGCTTTCGGCTGGGCCTCGCGCAGCCCGAAAACCGCGAACAGCGACGTCAGCACGGCGCCCGCCGCGAGCCACGCGCCCTGGATCGAGGCGGTGAGCGGCACGTGCCACAGCGTGACGCCCGACCAGATCAGCGCGCCGACCGCCGCGAACAGCGGAACGGTCGGGCGCAGATCGAGGAGCTGCCGATGCGTGTTGGCGATCTCGCTGCGCGAGGCGAGGCGGGGAAGCGCGACGCCCGCCAGCCAGTTCCGGGGCTCGCGGAGATTGGCGGCGGGATCGGTGCCGACGGCCGCGCGGATCGGTTTGGTGGAGCGGCCCGGCATGTCAGGCCGCCGTCGCCACCGAAGGGTCGGGCTCGGCGGCGGCGACGTGCCGGTCGCGCCCGGTCCTCTTGGCTTCGTAGAGCGCCGTGTCGGCGCGCCGGTAGACATGCCGCCAGCTGCGGTCGTCGGCGATGACGCCCGACGCGGAGCCGATGCTGACGGTGATGCGGATGCCGTCCGTCATCGGCGTCGCGCGGAAGGCGCGGAGGATCGTGCCGGCCGTGTCGTCGCGCTCGCCGTAGGGCACGATGAGCGCGAACTCCTCGCCGCCGAGGCGGCCGACGACGGCGTTCGCGGGCGAGATGCTCTCGATCAGCCGTCCCGCCTCGCGCAGCACGCGGTCGCCGAACTCGTGCCCGAAGCCGTCGTTGACGGTCTTGAAGTGGTCGATGTCGATCAGCAGCAGCCGGGCCTTCAGCTTGCCCTTGCCGCTGCGCCGGATGCCGTACTCGATGAAGGCGCGGCGGTTGAGGAGGCCGGTCAGCGCGTCGGTTTCGGCAAGGTAGGTCAGCTCGATCTCGCGGGCGCGCGCCTCGTCGCGCTCGGCGCGGATGTTGGAGATGCGGTAGGCGATGCCGATCATGCTCAGCACGCATTCGAGGCACATCGCGTAGAAATAGCTGTCCTCGATGAAGGCGCTCGTCTCGATGAAGCCGAGCGCGACGAGGATGCGGGCGAAGGCCCCGGCGAGCGGAACCGCCCATGCCACCGTGTAGATGAGGATGATGCGGCTGCCCCGGCGCCACGCGATGACCGCCATCGGGAAGATCAGCGCCATCGTGAGCGCGCCGAGGATATTGACCGCGGCGAGCGGGACATGGAGCAGCTCCGGCGCGCGGAACAGCGTGACGAGCGCGACGACGCCGGCGCCGACCTGCAACGTCGCGAGCGTGATGCCGGTGATCGCCAGCCGCAGGTGCACGGTGCCGCGCTCCAGCAGCGTGATCGTGAAGACGACCGCGAACCACAGCATCACGGGCAGGATGGCTTCGGCGGCCACGTTGCCGAGCATCGGCGGGATTCCCGCCGGAAGCGCCCGTATCAGGATGCCGGACGCGGCGATGCCGTACAGCAAGGTCGCGGCGGTCATGCCGCAGTAGAAGAAGAGGAAGGCGTAGCGCAGCCAGACGAGCAGCACGAGGTTGAAGAACAGCGTGGCGAGGATCACCCCGCCGAACAGCCCGTAGAGCATCGACTGGCGCTCGGTCTCCACGGCTTCCGTCCGCGCGTTCTCGACCGCGGGACGGACGAAGGCGCCGCGCGGGTCGACGACCTTTTCCGCGTGCAGCGCGATGGTCTCGATCGTGCCCGCCCGCCACGGGATGCGCAGCCGGAACATGCCGCCGAGCTCGGTGTGGCGGCCCGCGGAGGCGTCGTCGTGGCGCGCCGCCCACACGTGGCCGTCCGCATAGCGGACGTAGAGCGTGACCTCTTCGAAAAGCGTCTGCTTGAGGTGGACGGACAGGGGCTCGCCGGGGGTCTGCCTGAGATCGAGGCCGGATTTCACCAGCCAGCTGTCGCGCAGCTCCCCCGTCGACAACGAGCCCGGGCAGTCGCCGCGCGCGGCCCTCGCCATCGCCCCGGCAAGGCCGAGGTCCTTGTGATCGGCGAAAACGCACGCCCCGGCGCCGATGTCGAGCGCGATCCGCGCCGCCGCCGCCGACGGCAGCGCCAGCGCGCAGAAAAACAGTCCCGCAAGCAGGAGGAGCCCGCGCCGGGCGAACACGGCGGGTATGCCGAAAAAACCACGCATCATCGCGAGGTTAATCCACGGGTTGATAACGATTCGCTAATTACGTTTTTCTTTGCGCGAAGGCGTCAGCAGCGATCTTGACCACGGCTCACCTTGCTTTATGTCCGGCGCGCATGGAGAAGGCCGGAAGAATCGAGCGGCGCGGCATCCTTTTCGTGCTGTCCTCCCCCTCGGGCGCGGGAAAGACCACGATGGCGCGGCGGCTGCTGGCGGCGGAGCCGCAGATGGCGGTTTCGGTCTCGGCGACGACGCGCGCCAAGCGCCCCGGCGAGGTCGACGGCATTGACTATCACTTCCGCACCGAGGCGCAGTTCGACCGGATGGTCGAGGCCGGGGAGTTCCTCGAATGGGCGCACGTGTTCGGCAACCGCTACGGCACGCCGCGCGCCGCGGTCGAGGCGGCACTCGGCATGGGCCGCGACGTGCTGTTCGACGTGGACTGGCAGGGCACGCAGCAGCTCTCGCAGTCGATGGGCGACGATGTCGTGTCCGTCTTCCTGCTGCCCCCGACGATGGCGGAGCTGGAACGCCGCCTGCGCGCACGCCGCACCGACAGCGAAGACGTGATCGAGGGCCGCATGGCCCGCGCTGCGGCGGAAATCAGCCACTGGCCCGAATACGACTACGTGCTCGTCAACGAGGACATGCACGACTGCTTCGAGCAGATCCACACGATCGTCCACGCCGAGCGGCTGCGCCGCCAGCGCCGGGGCGCGTGGCTCACCGAATTCACCCGCGAGATGGTGGGAAAACAGGGCTGACCGTGCACGGCGGCAGGGGGTTAACGGCGGCGGCTCGCGTACCTATGTGAATGCCGGAAACATCACGGGACGGACGATGAAAGCGAACAGATCACTCTGGCTGCTGGCCGCGGGCGCAATCGCCGGGACGAGCTTTGCCATGGCCGTCGACCAGATCGAGCCGCAGGCCTCGGCGCAGCAGGCCTCCCAGCTTGCCGCGGCCGCCGCACCGCCGGAGACGCCGCGCCGCGTGCCGGCCAGCAACGCCGAGCTGATGCTGTCCTACGCGCCGCTCGTGAAGGCGACCGCGCCCGCCGTGGTCAACGTCTACACCGCGCGGGTCAGCCGCGCGCGGCGCGACCCGTTCTGGGACCTGTTCTTCGGCGGCGGGCGCATGACGCCGCAGCCGCGCGTCGAGCAGTCGCTCGGCTCGGGCGTCATCGTCGACGGGGCGGGGCTCATCGTCACCAACAACCACGTCGTGGAAGGGGCGGACGAGATCAAGGTCGCGCTCGCCGACCGCCGCGAGTTTCCCGCCAAGCTGATGTTCACCGACAAGCAGCTCGATCTCGCGCTCCTGAAGGTGGAGACCGGCGGCGCGGCGCTTCCGGTGGTGCCGCTCGGGGACAGCGACCGCGCCGAGGTCGGCGACGTCGTCATCGCCATCGGCAACCCGTTCGGCGTCGGCCAGACGGTGACGCACGGCATCGTCTCGGCGCTGGCGCGCACCGGCGTCGGCATCAGCGACTACCAGTTCTTCGTGCAGACCGACGCGGCCATCAACCCCGGCAACTCGGGCGGCGCGCTGATCGGCATGGACGGGCGCCTCGTCGGTATCAACACCGCCATCTACTCGCGCTCGGGCGGCTCGAACGGCGTCGGCTTCGCGATCCCCGCGAACATGGTGCGGCAGTTCATTGCAGGCGCGAAGAGCGGCAAGATCGCCCGCCCGTGGCTCGGCATGGCGGGCCAGCCGGTGACGGGCGAGATCGCGCGCGCCTCCGGCCTCGACCGGCCGATGGGCGTCGTCATCAACGAGGTGAGCAAGGGATCGCCCGCCGACCGCGCCGGGGTGCGGGTGGGGGACATCATTTACGCCGTGGACGGCAAGGACGCCTCCGATCCCGATACGCTGCGCTACCTCGTCGCCAGCAAGCCGGTCGGCGAGACCGTGAAACTGACGCTGCTGCGCGGCGGCAAGGCGGAGAACGTGGCGCTGAAGCTCGTCGCGCCGCCGGAAGTGCCGGCGCGCGACACGACGCTGCTCGGCGGCCGCTCGATCCTTGCGGGCATCACGGTCGAGAATCTCTCCCCCGCGCTCTCCGCCGAGCTCGGCGGCGGGCTGCCGGACAAGGGCGTGGTGGTGACGGGCGCCGACCCCCGCGCGCCCGCGCTGCGCTTCGGGCTCGTGCAGCCCGGCGACATCATCGAAGCGGTGAACGGCAGCGCCGTGGCGAGCGCGAAGGGGCTTCAGGCGCAGGCGAACGCGGCGGAGGCGGAAATGACGCTGCGCATGAACCGCGGCGGAGCCCCGCGCGAATGCTACTTCCGCGCGCCGTCCTCTTTGCAGTGCCGGGGCTGAAGTGGGGGGCTGAGCCCTATTCGAATTCCATGATGACGGCGTCGACGGCGAGGCTGTCGCCCGCTTTGGCGTTCACCGACTTCACCACCGACGCCTTCTCGGCGCGCAGGATGTTCTCCATCTTCATCGCCTCGACGACCGCGAGCGGCTGACCCGGCTCGACCTTGTCGCCCGCCGCCACCGCGACCGAGACGACGAGGCCCGGCATCGGGCAGAGCAGGAACTTCGAGAGGTCCGGCGGGATCTTCTCGATCATGTGGCCGGCGAGCGCGCTGGCGCGCGGCGTCAGCGCGCGGACGTCGTGGCCGGAGCCCTTCACCGTCATGCGGTAGCCGACGGCTTTCTGCGCGAGCTTCACGGCGACGCTGCGGCCGTCGACGTCGGCGAGGAACACCGGGTCGCCGGGCACCCATTCCGTCGCCACGTTGTGCGCGTGCGCGCCGCCCTCGAACGTGTGCGTCACGGTCCAGCCGCTGCTCGTCTCCTCGGCGTGCACGCTGAACGGCTTGCGGTCGATCTCGATCACCCAGTCGGCGCCGAACTGGGCGCCGTGGCCGTTGAGCTGGCCCTCGATGAACTGTGCGCGCTGCACGGTGATGGCGTTGATGACGGCGGCGGCGATGATGAGGTCGTCGCGCTTCCCGTCGGTGAAGGGCGCGCCCTCGAAGCCGTCCGGATACTCCTCGGCGATGAAGCCGGTGGTGAGGCGGCCGTCGCGGAAGCGCTGGTGCTGCATCACGGCGGAGAGGAAGTCGATGTTGTGGCCGATGCCGTCGATCCGGTAGCGGTCGAGCGCCGCGACCTGAAGGTCCGCCGCGCCCTCGCGCGTCGGCGCGTGGGTGATCAGCTTGGCAATCATCGGATCGTAGAACATCGAGATCTCGCTGCCCTCGACGACGCCGGTGTCGACGCGCACGGTGGTCTCGCCGCTGGTCTCCTCGGGCGCGGCGTAGCGCGTCAGGCGGCCGATGGAGGGCAGGAAGTTGCGGTAGGGGTCCTCGGCGTAGACGCGGCTCTCGATGGCCCAGCCTTCGAGCTTCACGTCGCCTTGCGTGAAGGCGAGGCGTTCGCCCGCCGCGACGCGGATCATCTGCTCGACGAGATCGAGCCCGGTGATGCACTCCGTCACCGGGTGCTCCACCTGAAGCCGCGTGTTCATCTCGAGGAAGTAGAAGCCCTGACCCGTGGTGTCGGCGCCGCTGACGATCAGCTCCACCGTGCCCGCGCTGTAGTAGCCGACGGCCTTCGCGAGCGCGACGGCCTGCTCGCCCATGGCCTTGCGCATCTCCGGCGTCACGAAGGGCGAGGGCGCCTCCTCGATCACCTTCTGATGACGGCGCTGGATCGAGCATTCGCGCTCGCCGAGATAGACGACGTTGCCGTGCTGGTCGCCGAGCACCTGAATCTCGATGTGGCGCGGCTCGACGATGAACTTCTCGATGAACACGCGGTCGTCGCCGAAGCTGTTCAGTCCCTCGCGCTTCGTCGCCTCGAAGCCCTCGCGCACGTCCTTCTCGCTATAGGCGAGGCGCATCCCCTTGCCGCCGCCGCCGGCCGACGCCTTCATCATCACCGGGTAGCCGATCTCGTCGGCGATGCGGACGGCGTGCTCGGTGTCCTCGATCTCGCCGACGAAGCCGGGGACGACATTGACGCCCGCCGCCCTGGCGAGCTTCTTCGATTCGATCTTGTCGCCCATCGCGGCGATGGCGCTGGGCGGCGGGCCGATGAAGGCGATGTTCTCTTCCGCGAGCTTCTTCGCGAACCACTCGCGCTCGGACAGGAAGCCGTAGCCGGGGTGCACGGCCTCCGCGCCCGTCGCCTTGCAGGCGGCGATGATGGCGTCGCCGAGCAGGTAGGATTCGGCGGCGGGCGGCGGGCCGAGCCGCACGGCCTCGTCCGCCATCTCCACGTGGAGCGCGCCCGCGTCCGCATCCGAATAGACCGCGACCGTCTTGATGCCCATGCGCCGCGCCGTCTTGATGACCCGGCAGGCGATCTCGCCGCGGTTCGCGATCAGGATTTTCTTGAACATGAAAGGCGGCGCCCCCCCGAAACCTTATGACGAAACCAATGACGGGGACCTTCAAGCGGCGATGCGCGGCGGCGTCAAGTGTTGAGGAGAGAGAGAAACGTCTCATCGGCGACGCCGCGACCTTCCGCCTGTTGCAGCAGGTCGAAGTCGCCGCGGTGGTTCACTTCCACGAACGACGGCCCGTCGGGGGTAATGGCGACATCCCAACCCTGTATGGGGATGCCGCGCAAGCCTGTTGCGGCAGAGCGCACGGCGTCCAGCGTCTCCGGCCAGAACGGCAGCCGCCAGCCGGCAAAGGGCGTTTCGGTGTCGGGGTGACGGTCGACGGCGCGGCGGTTCGCGCCGATGCCGGAGTACACGCCGACGACATCGCCCGTTTCCGCATCGACCCGTCCAAGCATGTTGCCGCTTTTGCCGCTGCGGTAATTGTCCGTCATGTTGCGGCCGACCGGGATACGGAAGGCGATACGATGCACATGCGGGCCTTCCGGCAGCAAAAGGACCATGATTCTGAGCGTTGCGGCTCGCTCGCCTATCACGCGGGCGATTTCGACGTGGGGACGGAGCACCTCTTGGAAAATGAGAGGGCCGGCGGTGCGCGGCCATTTTTTCCTGACATACTCACCGATCGGAATTTTGCTGCCGTCCGCCCTGTGCAGCGTATCCGCCGCGCGATCGATACTTTCGATAAGCTCGCACCCTGCGCCAAGCGACGCGTCCGAAGGCTTTGCAAAGACGGGAAAGGGGCAAGCCTCGCGCAGCCAGTCGGCCAGCGCCTCGGCGCTGGCCAGCGTGGGGGCGCCGGGACAGGTACGGTAAGCGTGGCCGATACCCACCACCTTCGGATAGCGCAAGCCGAAGCCGTCGAGAAACTGGTACGTCATCAGCTTGTCCTCAGCGATCCCATTCCAATTGTGATTGCCGATTCGATAGACGAAATCCTTGGCCTCCTCTTCCGAGCCGACAAACGCCGACTTCGCTTCGGCGGAGATTTCCGGCCGGTAAAGGCGCTGTTCGTAATATTCCCTCGGTTTTATTCGGAACGGACCAGAACGCAGGCGGACCATTTCGGCAAATTGCGTAAAGACGGGCGGGCCGCCATCCGCCGCACCCATGCGGGCATAGCTCAAGGCTTCCGTTATCTTCGCGATTTGTCGTCTCATGCGGCGCTCGCCTGCAGCATGTCCATATCCGCATCCCGCAGCGGTTCGAGGTAGATCTGCGGCAGGACAATGCCGGGCGCGGCGTTCACCTCGATCAACATCGGCCCGTCCCTTGTAAACGCGAGATCCCAACCGGCGAGCTTCAGGCCCGGCAGATAGGACGCGGCCCGGCGTATGTCGGCAAGCGCCTGCGGCCAGTCCGGCAGCATGAGCTGCGCGAACGGGACGCCGGTGTCCGGGTGCTCGACCAGATCACGCTGTTCCAGGCCCGTGCCCTGCGAGGCTCTGATCAGGCGTCCTGTCCCGGAATCAATGGCGGCATAGGCATTGCCCGTATCGCCGCCCGCGAAATTATCCGTCATGGCCTTGCCCACGGGGATACGCAGGACCGTGCGTTTCACCTTGAACGTGCCCTCGTGCGTGAAGGTCATCACGCGTACCGTCGCCAGGCGGTCGCCGATAACGGCCGCAAGGTCGGGGTGAGGATGCGCCACCTCCTGAATGATGAAGCCGCATTTGCGCGTGCCGCTATGGTTGGCGATGAAGGTGTCGATAGGCACCGTTTCGCCGTTGCCGAGGCAAACGAGCCCCGCATCCATGTCCACGGCGCGGACCAGCGCTGCGCCGCGCCCTCGAATATCGTCCACCGGCTTGATGAAAAACGGTTTGTCGCGGCGGTTTTCCAGAAACGTCCGTATATCGGCGGGAGAACGCAAATGGTCGGCTCCCGGGAATACCCGCCACGGATGGATGATCGCCAGCACGGGCGGTATGGGCAGTTTCCATGCCCGCATCATAGTATAGAACAGTAGTTTATCGCTTCCCACCGCATAAAAACGCTGGTCGTCGAAGATGTAGAGTCTCGATCGTGCGCGCGCGTCCACGAAGCGAAGCTTTTTCTCGAAGGGTATATCGGGCCTATACAGCCGGAACTTGAAATAATTGTCGGCGTGGAGGCGTCCCGGCCCCGCGCGTAACCGCAGCATGTCTGTGAACTGCCCTATAAGGGAGCGGCCAGTCTGCGCCTTTGCCTTGCGTGCCGATTGCAGGACTTCGCTGAACGGTATTCCGAAGACCTTCATGTCACAGCCTTCCGGGCAGGACTTTGGCTGCCTATGTTGAAAGGACGTAAGAGCGCTTCAAGTACAAGACTTTTTTCACAGAAAATTTAAATCGGTATGAATGCGCGCGCCAGCGTCCTGCGCTGAACTGCACGGTGATGGCGACCACCCGGCCCGGTGCACGATGCGCTTACGCTACACGGCTTCCGTTGCACATGCGGGCGCGGCACATGCGGGCGCGGGCGTCATCGGCCGGACGCCGAGGCGCGCGAACAGCGCGGCGTCCTTGCTGTCGCCCGCGTTCGGCGTGGTGAGCAGCCGGTCGCCGGTGAAGATGCTGTTCGCGCCCGCCATGAAGCACAGCGCCTGCGCGCTGTCTGACATGCTTTCGCGGCCCGCCGAGAGACGCACCATGCTTTCGGGCATCAGGATGCGCGCGATGGCGACGGTGCGCACGAACTCGATCTCGTCGATCTTCGCGAGCGGCGTCTCCGCCAGCATGTTGCCGAGCGGTGTGCCCTTCACCGGCACCAGCGCGTTGATCGGCACGCTTTCGGGGTGGTGCGGAAGCGTGGCGAGCGCATGGAGGAAGCCGATGCGGTCGCTGCGCGTCTCGCCCATGCCGACGATGCCGCCGGAGCACACGTTGATGCCCGCGGCGCGCACGTTCTCCAGCGTTTCGAGGCGGTCCTCGAAGGTGCGCGTGCTGATGACGTTGGCGTAGTTTTCGGGCGAGGTGTCGATGTTGTGGTTGTAGTAGTCGAGGCCCGCCTCGGCGAGCTGGCGCGACTGCTCGGGCGTCAGCATCCCGAGCGTCATGCAGGTTTCCATGCCCATCGCGCGGACGCCCTTCACCATCTCGACAATCTTCGGCATGTCGCGGTCCTTCGGCGAGCGCCACGCCGCGCCCATGCAGAAGCGGCCGGAGCCCGCGTCCTTCGCGGCGCGCGCCTCGGCGAGCACGCTGTCCACGTCCATCAGCTTCTCGGCCTTGAGGCCGGTTTCGGCGTGCACGGACTGGCTGCAATAGCCGCAATCCTCGGGGCAGCCGCCGGTCTTGATCGAGAGCAGCGTCGAGAGCTGCACTTCATTGGCGTCGAAGCCCGCCCGGTGCACGGTCTGCGCCCGATACATCAGGTCGGCGAACGGCAGGTCGAACAGCGCGGCGACCTCGTCGCGCGTCCAGTCGGTGCGGACCTCACGGGTGACGGGCGTGTGGACGTTCATGGGCGGGACTCCCTCCTAGAGCGGGATGTTGTCGTGCTTCTTCCACGGGTTCTCGAGGCTCTTGGTGCGGAGCTTCCTGAGCCCGATGGCGATGCGCCGCCGCGTCGAGTGCGGCATGATCACCTCGTCGATGAAGCCCTTGGAGGCGGCGACGAACGGGTTGGCGAAGCGCGCCTCGTACTCGCGCGTGCGCCCGGCGATCTTCTCGGGGTCGCCGATGTCCTTCCTGAAGATGATCTCCACCGCACCCTTCGCGCCCATCACCGCGATCTCGGCGGTCGGCCACGCGTAGTTGAGGTCGCCGCGCAGGTGTTTCGACGCCATGACGTCGTAGGCGCCGCCGTAGGCCTTGCGGGTGATGACGGTGATCTTCGGCACGGTCGCCTCGGCATAGGCGAACAGCAGCTTGGCGCCGTGCTTGATGATGCCGTTGTGCTCCTGCGCGGTGCCGGGGAGGAAGCCGGGCACGTCGACGAAGGTGATGATCGGGATGTTGAAGGCGTCGCAGAAGCGCACGAAGCGCCCGGCCTTCTTCGCCGAGTTGATGTCGAGCACGCCCGCCAGCACCGTCGGCTGGTTGGCGACGATGCCGACCGTGTAGCCCTCGATGCGCGCGAAGCCGATGATGATGTTGCCCGCGTGGTTCGGCTGAAGCTCGAAGAACTCGCCCTCGTCCGCCACCTTCCGGATTAGCTCGTGCATGTCATAGGGCTTGTTGGCGCTGTCCGGGATCAGCGTGTCGAGGCTGGGCTCGATGCGCTCGGGGTCGTCCTCGGTGGGGCGGAACGGCGCGGGCTGGCGGTTGCTGAGCGGCAGGAAGTCGAAGAAGGCGCGGGTGCGGAGCAGCGCGTCGACGTCGTCCTCCATCGCCACGTCGGCGACGCCCGACTTCGTCGTGTGCGTGATCGCGCCGCCGAGCTCGTCCTGCGTCACCACCTCGTTGGTCACGGTCTTCACCACGTCCGGGCCGGTCACGAACATGTAGGACGAGTCCTTCACCATGAAGATGAAGTCGGTCATCGCCGGGCTGTAGACCGCGCCGCCCGCGCACGGACCCATGATGAGGCTGATCTGCGGCACGACGCCGGAGGCGAGCACGTTCCTCTGGAACACCTCGGCATAGCCGCCGAGCGAGGCGACGCCCTCCTGGATGCGCGCGCCGCCCGAATCGTTGAGGCCGATGACGGGCGCGCCCACCTTCATCGCCATGTCCATCACCTTGCAGATCTTCTGCGCGTGCCGCTCCGAAAGCGAGCCGCCGAACACGGTGAAGTCCTGGCTGAACACGTAGACGAGGCGGCCGTTGATGGTGCCGGAGCCGGTGACGACGCCGTCGCCGGGGATGGTCTGGTCGGCCATGCCGAAATCGACGCAGTTGTGCTCGACGTACATGTCGAGCTCCTCGAAGCTGCCGGGATCGAGCAGGATGTCGAGCCGTTCGCGGGCCGTCAGGCGCCCCTTGGCGTGCTGCGCGTCGATGCGCGCCTGCCCGCCGCCCAGTTTCGCGGCCTCGCGGCGCCGTTCGAGTTCGGCAAGCACCTTCTGCATGGGCGACTGTTCCCCTTTTATGACCCTCGTATCGCCCGAGCGCTTAGAGCGTCCCGGCGCTCATGACAACAGCGAGAGGAAGCGGACGGCGGCGTCGAACGCCGCGCGGCGCGCGGCGCGCGCGGCGCGCGCCTCGGCGTCGTCGCCCCATTTCCCGGCCTGATAGAGCTCGTCGAGGTGCCCGGCGGCGAACGCCGTTTCCGCGTCGACCGCGCCCTCGGCGAGCGCCAGCGCGACGACGAGCGACCCCGCGATGGTGACGAGCGGCTGCATCGCCGCCAGCCGGTAGGCGTCGAGGCCGCGAATCGCGGCGGCGAGGCGCTCCACGGCGGCGGCCTCCTGCGTGACATGGGCGATGCCGTCCGTCACGCGTAGCGCCGCGTCGTAGCGCGTGCGCGCGAACGCGACGAACGGGTCCCACGCCGCCGCCTGACGCGCCGCGAGGTCGGCGGGCGCTTCGGCGCGGTAGCAGACGAGGTCGGATTCGGCGTAGGCGGCGAGACCCGCCGCGAACGCCTGCGGGTCCGGCAGCACGATGTCGATCGCGGCGTTGGCGAGGCCGGTCATCGGCATCGTCGCGGGCGCGACGGTGTCGCCCTGCGCGTCCCACTCCGCCGCGACCGCGGCCGCGAGCGCCGCGGTCGGCAGCGTCAGCAGCGCGCGCTTCGGCGTCCTCACCGGGCGGCCGTCGAGCGCGATCCGCCAGCCGGTGCCTTCGCGAACGGCGGCGACCGCCGTGTAGAACCGCCTCACTTGCCGCCCACGTCCTTGCTGCGCCACGCGCGGCGCAGCAGCGCCGGGATCACCAGCGTTTCGAACAAGCCTGCGAGGAAGATGACCTTGCCGACGAGCTCGTCCTGATAGCCGCCGATGTTCTTCTTCCAGATCAGCAAGCCGACGGCCATGGTGATGATGCCGCCGACCCGCAGCACGTTGAGCAGCATCCAGCGGTTCTGTGCGGGATCGGTCATGCCTGTTTCTCCAGCTCGGCGACGAGCGCGCCGAAATCGGCGGCGACATGGCGGGCGCCCGCCGCGGCGAGCTCGTGCGGATCGTGGTAGCCCCAGCCGACGCCGACCGCGTGGGCGCGCGCGGCGACCGCCATCTCCATGTCGAACACGGTGTCGCCGATCATCACCGTGTCCTCCGGCCGGGTCCCCGTTTCCGCCATCGCGGTCTGGATCATCGACGGGTGCGGCTTGGACGGGTGCCGGTCCGCCGTCTGGAGCGTGACGAAGCGGCCGTGGATCTCGTGATGGAGCAGGGTGAGCGCGAGGCCCCGGTCCGACTTGCCGGTGGCGACGCCGAGCAGCCAGCCGCCGCGCTCCAGTTGCAGCAGCCCCTCGCGGACGCCCGGATAGAGCGGCTCGGCGGCAAGCCCGCCGTTCGTGCGGCGGCCCTGGAAGGCGAGCTTGTAGTCCTCGGCGAGCCGGTCGTGGAAGTCCGCCTCCGCCCCCGGCAGCAGCGCCGCCATCGCCTCGGCGAGCGACAGGCCGACGACGCGCCGCACGGCGTGCCGGTCCGGCGCGTCCAGCCGGTGCTTCGCGAAGGTCTCGGCCATGCATTCGATGATGTTGGCCTGGCTGTCGACGAGCGTGCCGTCGCAATCGAAGATGGCGAGACGGGTCGTCATTTCCGGCCCTTCGGCGCGGTGCGCCCGCTGCCCCGGCGGCTGCGGTGCGAATCGCGGCGCTCGCGGCGGGCGTCGCGCGCCTTGTGCCGGGCGCGGCGGTCCTCGGCGCCGGGATCGACGAGTTCCTCCTCGAGCGGCAGGTCGCCCGCCGAGGCGTCGAAGCCGATGGTGGCGAGGCTTTCGGCGAAATGCGGCGCGGGATCGGCCTTGACGTCGAGCGTCCTGCCGCCCGGAAGCTCGATGACCAGCCGCCGCGCGTGGAGGTGCAGCTTGCGCGAGACGCTGCCCGAGAGGAACGCCTCCTTGCCGCCGTACTTGGCGTCGCCGACGATGGGATGGCCGATCGCGGCGGCGTGGACGCGAAGCTGGTGCGTGCGGCCGGTGAGCGGCTGCATCTCCAGCCACGCCGCGCGGCTGCCCGCGCGCTCGATCAGGCGGTAGCGGCTCACCGCGCGCTGGCCGGCGGCCTCGTCGACGTGCATCTTCTCGCCGCCGGTGCCCGGCTGCTTGGCGATGGGCAGGTCGATCATGCCGTCGCGGATGTCGGGCACGCCCATCACGATCGCCCAGTAGAGCTTCTTCGCTGTGCGGCCCGAGAACGCCTTCGAGAAGTGCGCCGCCGCGCGCGCCGAGCGCGCGATGAGCAGCACGCCGCTCGTGTCCTTGTCGAGCCGGTGCACGAGCTTCGGCCGGTCGGTGCGGTCGAACATCAGCGCGTCGAGAAGGCCGTCGACATGCGCGGTCATCTTGGTGCCGCCCTGCGTCGCGAGGCCCGCGGGCTTGTTGATGACGATGGCGTGCTCGTCGCGGTAGATGACGAGGCTCTGCGCGAACTCGACCTGGTCGTCGGTCAGCGGCGGGCGCGCCGCCTTCTTCACGGACATGATCGTCGGCGCCGCCGCCTCGGCCGGGGGCACGCGGATGGTCTGGCCGCTCTCGATGCGGTCGCCCGGCTGCGCGCGCTTGCCGTCGAGCCGGAGCTGGCCGGTGCGCGCCCACTTGGCGACGGTGGTGAAGCTGGTGTCGGGCAGGTGCCGCTTGAACCAGCGGTCGAGCCGGATGCCGTCGTCGTCCTCTTCGACGGTGAACTGGCGGACGGTGTCCTCACTCATACGAGGGCCTTGCCGAGATAGAGCGCGGCGACGGAGGCCAGCACCGAGGCGAACACGTAGCCGATCGCGGCAGGCATCGCCCCGCGTCCGGCCAGCGTCACCACGTCGAGCGAGAAGGCGGAGAAGGTCGTGAAGCCGCCGAGAACACCGACACCCAGCAGCAGGCGCAGCGGCTCGCTGCCGCCGCGCGCCGCGAGCACGCCGACCAGAACGCCCATCAGCAGCCCGCCGGCGACGTTGACGATCAGCGTGCCCCACGGAAAGTTCGGCCCCAGCAGGCGCAGCGAGACCATGCCGACGCCGTGCCGCAGCATCGCGCCGACGGCTCCCCCGATTCCGACGATCACGAAATGTTGAATCATGGCCCGCGCTTCTGGGCCATAGGGCAGCGTCCGTCCACCCTTGTTGTAAACCTCCCGGCGTCCCGGACATTTCGAAGACGTTACAAGTATCGTGTCGGAATAAATTACAGAAATTTCTTAATATAACGAAGACGAAACGGCAAATTCCGAAAATATGCTACAAAAATAATATGGTACAAAGATTGCATAAAAAGCGCCGTTGGGGATTTCGTGAAGTTATTACGGGAGGTAAATATGAATCGGGTCGCAATTGCTGTTTCTTCTATCGTTTCATCGTGTTTCATTTCAGTTCCGGTCCATGCAGCGCTGATCACGGATGGATTCACCTTCGCAGTCGCCAGCGCCGGCGGCGATTTCAGCGCCGGCACGCACTTCCATTCCAACACCGGCGGCACCTTCGGCAATCCGGCCGGCAAGGCGGAGGTCGGGCGCTATTCGACGGAGGAGGTGCGCGGCCTTTCGGAATATGATCTCACCGGCCTCGCCGCGTCGCCGACGGCCTTCGTGACGTTCAACGTGTTCAAGGCGGGCGGCCTTTTCGTCGGCGAAAACGACACGCCGTTCGACGGCACCATCGACATCGAGATCTACGAAGGCAACAACACCGAGGACCTCTCGGACTTCGAGGCGCCGACGGTCGCCTATGTGACGAGCTTCGCCACCGCCGGCCTGTCGGTCGGCGACGTGATCAGCGCCGACATCACGACGTGGTTCAACCAGGCGATCACCGACGGCTGGACCAGCCTCGGCATCCGCCTGCGCAACGAGCCGCTGCATCCCACGAGCCAGGCGTGGACCTTCGACCTGTTCCGTCTCACGACGGAAGACGAGACGACCCGGATCCCGGAACCGGGAATGCTCGGCCTCCTCGGCGTCGGCATCGTCGCGCTCGGCATGGCGCGGCGTCGGCAGGCCTAAAGTACCCCGAACGTCCAGCCCTCGGTGCGGGCGATGGCCGCATCGAGGGCGTCCGGGCGCCAGTACGCGGCCTCGCCCGCGATGGCGCGCAGTCCTGCCGCAGCCACCAGCACGTCGGTTTCGTGGTCGCTCAGCGGATCGCGGCTGCCGAGCGGCGGGGAGCCCAGCCCGGCAAGCGCCGTATCGAGATCGGCAAGGCTGCGCAGCTTGAGGCCGCGTCCGCCGGACAGGCGGATGAAGGCGCGGCAATAGATCTCGACGAGCACGGTGGTGCGCCCCTCGACTTCGCTCGGGATGAAAGTGCTTTCGCCTCCGTCCGTCATCACGCACCCTTCGACTGCCTGCCGAGGCAGGCGCTCGGGACAGGCCAAGGTCGAGGGACGCGCGGCATCCACGAAATCGAACGGCCACACCGGCACGCGCCCCGCGAGATGATGGAGCAGGCGCATCCCCGCGAAGCTGGCCTTCGCCACCTGCGCGGCGCCGATGGCGTCGAACACCGTGGAGGGCTTGCCGCCGCCGCCCGCGTTGAACGCGGCTTCGCAGACGCGCAGGTGCATGAAGTCCGCCTTCGTGCCGTCCGCCTTGCCGAAATAGAAATGCCGCCGGAAGCGGCGTTCGAGGAAGGAGGCGGCGCCGAGGTCCTCGTCGTCGCAGGCGGCGTCCACGAACGCCCAGAAGGCCCGCGCCGCATCGGGCGTGGCGTCGCCCGGCAGGTAGGCGCCGCGCGCCACGAACGGCGGCGCGAAGCTGAAGTCCATGCCGACGAGCGTCGGCGGGTCGCCCGCCAGCGCCGCGATCCAGTCCAGAACCTCGGTCCGCGACCAGACATGGCCCGGCCTCACCAGCCGGGGCGGCGCATCCCCGGCCTCGGCGACCGCGACCGCGATGCCCTTGTGGCGGCGGCCCTTCGCGCCGGACCAGTCGATCGCGGCGAAGCGCGCGAAACGGTTCAAGTCCTCTTCCTGCCGCGCGGTCTGGGCCTGCCCGCCTGCCACGCGTGGGCGCGCTCGATCATGGCGCGCATGCGGTCGGGATCGTCCGTGTCGAAGCGCACCAGAACGGCGGGCCAGCCCTCGTAGTGCGGCGTCTGCCAATAGGTGGCCGGGTCGGTCGTCTTCAGCATCTCGACCGTGTCCATGTCGATCTGCAGGCAGAAGGAACCTGCCTCGCGCCCGGTGTTCACGAAGGCACGGCCGTTCACCTTCACGGCGGGCTGGCCGTAGCTCGTGGAGAGTTCCGCGCCGGGCAGCGTCAGCGCGAAGGCGGCGACGCTGTCCCAGTCGAGGCTCATTTCAGCGCCTTCAGCACGGCGGCAGTGAACGCGGCGATGTCGAAGCGCGTGCCCGCGTGATCCTCGCCGCGCCGCACGATCACGATGTTCCGGCTCGGCACGATCACGATGAACTGGCCCCGGTTGCCGAACGCGCCGAACGTGTCCTTCGGGATGCCGTCGCCGGCGTTCAGCAGCCAGAAGGTCGCGCCGTAGCCGATGCCGTCCTCCTGCGGCTGCGGCCCCGAAGGCGTGCTGATGTAGCGGACCCAGCCCTCGGGGAGGAGCCGCTCGCCGTTCCAGACGCCGTCGTTCAGATAAAGAAGGCCGAGCCGCGCGAAGTCCCGCGCCGTCGACCAGACCTGCGAGGAGAGGACGAAATTGCCGCGCCAGTCGGTTTCCGCGAACGTGTGCGTCATGCCGATCTTCCAGAACAGCTCGGTGAACGGGAAGGCGGTGTATTTCGCGTCGTCCCCTATCGCGGCGCGGAGGCTGTAGGCGGCGAGCAGCGTGTCGTTGTTGGCGTAGCGGAAGCGCGTGCCGGGCTTCGCCTCCAGCGCCTGCCCCGGCACGTTCTCGCCGACATGGGTGCCGCCGAAATAGACGGCGTCGGTGCGGTTGCCCGCGAAATCGCTGTGGAGGCCGGAGGCCATGCGCAGCAGGTCGTCCGTGGTGATCGCGGCGCGCGGGTCGCCGGGCGTTTGCCATTCGGGGACCGGTGCGGGTTTCGCGGGGTCGATCAGGCCCTTGTGCGCGGCGACGCCGATCAGCGTGCCGGTGATGCTCTTGGCGGCGGACCACGTGCGCTGCGGGACGTGGCGCCCGAAGCCTTCGGCGTAGCGCTCGGCGACGATGCGGCCGCGCTGCACGATGACGACGCCGGTGGTGCCCGGTTTCGCGAAGGCATCGTCGAGCGCGGCGGCGAGCACCTTCGCGTCGCCCTTCGGCTTCGCCTCCGCGCCGACGTCGCCGTAGGGCCAGTCGGGCGCGCGGACGAACTGCGGCGGCGATACGGACAGGGTCGGCAGGTTCACGGCGCTTGCCCCGATGGGCAGGCCGGTGCAGCCGAGCCACGGGCGCCATACCGCGACGCGCGGCGGCAGGGCGGGATCGAAGCTCACGGAAACGGTTTTCGACGCCTCGTCGACGCGCGCTTCGAGGTCGCCGAGCAGCGGCGCGACATTCTCCTGCGTTCCGGCAAGCTCGTGGCGGGCGATGGCCTCGGGCGTGCGCCCGGCGCTGAACACGCCGCTGCACGTGAACTGCGCCTTGTATCCGGCGGCGAGCGCGCGGGCGTAGGGGTCGGCATCCGCCGCGACGGCCGCGGCGCTGCCCAGCAGCATCAGCGCTGCGACAAGGCTATTTCCGGCGTTCACGCCTGCGTTCCTCCCACCATGCCAGCCGCTCGCTGACGCGCTTCTCGAAGCCCCGCTCGGTGGGGCGGTAATAGGTCTCCGGCTGCATCTCTTCGGGCCAGTAGTTGTCGCCCGAAAAGCCGCCCTCGACGTCGTGGTCGTAGGCGTAGTCCTTGCCGTAGCCGATCTCCTTCATCAGCTTCGTCGGCGCGTTCAGGATGTTCGCGGGGGGCATCAGCGAGCCGGTCTCGCGCGCGCTCCGCCACGCCGCCTTCTGCGCCTTGTAGGCCGCGTTCGACTTGGGCGCGGTCGCGCAGTAGAGGCAGGCCTGCACGATGGCGAGCTCGCCTTCGGGGGAGCCGAGGAAATCGTAGGCGTCCTTCGCGGCAAGGCACTGGACGAGCGCCTGCGGATCGGCGAGGCCGATGTCCTCGCTGGCGAAGCGGGTGATGCGGCGGAGGACGTAGAGCGGTTCCTCGCCCGCCGTCAGCATCCGCGCGAGGTAGTAGAGCGCCGCCTGCGGATCGGAGCCGCGCATGGATTTGTGGAGCGCGGAGATGAGGTTGTAGTGGCCCTCGCGGTCCTTGTCGTAGACGGCGACGCGGCGGTGCAGAAGGTCGCGCAGGCCCGCGGGATCGAGCGGTTCGTCGAGGTGCACCGACATCAAGGTCTCGACCTGATTGAGCAGGAAGCGGCCGTCGCCGTCGGTCGAATGGACGAGCGCCTCGCGGGCCTCGGGCGTGAGGGGCAGGGGGCGGCCGAAGTCGGCCTCCGCGCGCTTCAGAAGCTCATCGAGCGCCGCCTCGTCCAGCCGGTGGACGAACAGCACCTGACAGCGCGAGAGCAGCGCGGCGTTGAGCTCGAAGCTGGGGTTCTCGGTGGTGGCGCCGACCAGCGTCACCGTGCCGTCCTCCACATAGGGCAGGAAGCCGTCCTGCTGGGCGCGGTTGAAACGGTGGATCTCGTCCACGAAGAGCAGCGTCTTCTGGCCGATCCGCGCGTACTCGCGCGCCTCGGCGAAGGCCTTCTTCAAATCGGCGACGCCGGAGAACACCGCCGAGATCTGCACGAAGCGGAGGCCCACGGCGTCGGCGAGCAGGCGGGCGATCGTGGTCTTGCCGGTGCCGGGCGGCCCCCAGAAGATGATGCTGGAAAGCTTGCCCGCCGCGACCATGCGGCCGATCGCGCCCTCGGGGCCGGTGAGGTGCTCCTGCCCGACGACCTCGGCGAGCGTGCGCGGGCGCAGCCGCTCGGCGAGCGGTGCGTCGGCGGCGGGCCGCGCGTCGGGTTGCGGGGAATCCTTGGCGAAGAGATCGGACATGAAGCGCCGACTTTAGTCGTCTCGGGCAGCGCGCAAAAGCGGCTTGCTTTCGATGCATTAAGATATATCTTAGAGTCTATCTAATGAGTCGAAAGGTATCGAAGATATGAGAGAACACGGACAACACGGGCATGGCCATCATCACAGGTGGCGCGGCCGCCGCGGCTGGGGCGGGTTTGCGGAGGCGCTCGCGGGCCTCGGCGCCGCGATGGAGGGCGACGACTGGCGCGGCGAGCGCGGGCGCGGCCATCGCCGCCGCCGACTCGGCGCGGGCGAGCTGCAACTGCTGCTGCTGTCGCTGATCGAGGAGCAGCCGCTGCACGGCTACGCGATGATCGAGGCGATCGAGGCGCGCACCGGCGGCGCCTACGCGCCGAGCCCCGGCGTCGTCTATCCGACGCTGACGCTGCTCGCCGACATGGAACTGGCCGAGGAGCGGCCGGATGCGAGCCGAAAACTTTATGCGATCACGCCGAAGGGCAAGGCGCACCTCGACGAGCGCCGCGAGGAGCTGAACGGCCTGCTCGAACGGCTCGACGCCGCGGGCGAGGCCAACACCCGCGCCGACGCCGCCCCGGTGTGGCGCGCGATGATGAACCTCGGTGCCGTGCTCAAGGCCCGCATGTGGGACCGGAGCGCCGACCGCGAGGCGATGCTGGAAGCCGCGCGCATCATCGACGAGGCCGCGCACAAGATCGAAAGGCTCTGACGCATGGCGACCGCAACCGCCGCCGTGCCGACGGCGAACGGCAGCCGCTACATGCAGCAGCTCTGCAAGCACTGGAGCCACAAGTTCGACGTGACGTTCGACGCGCGGCAGGGGCGGGTGCGGTTCCCGGAAGCGATGGTCATCCTGACCGCGGAGCCGGAAGCGCTGGCGGTCGTGCTGGACGCGGACGACCCCGCCGTCCTCGAACGGATGAAGGACGTGGTGGCGAGCCACCTCGACCGCTTCGCCTTCCGCGAGGCGCCGCTCGCGTTCCGCTGGCTGGGCGCCTGAGGCCTACACGGCGTCCTTCGCGCGGAAGCTCCTGTCGAGATCGCTCTCCCAGTGCGCGACGGTGGTGGTGACGGCGAGGTTGGCGCAGGCGCTCGGCACCGTGCGCGTCATGTCGAGCAGCCGGTCGAACGGCAGGATGAAGCCGACGATGAGCGCGGCCTGCTCGGTGGTGACGCCGACCGCGTTCAGCACGGCGGCGAGCATGAACAGCGAGGCGGACGGGATCGGCGCGGTGCCGAACGCGGCGAGCGCGGCGGTGAGGAAGATGATGACGAGCATCCCCGCATCGGGCGTGATGCCGAGCGCCTGAAGGCTGAACACGCTGAGCAGGCCGACGTACATGGCCGTGCCGTCCTTGCCGATGCTGGCGCCGATCGGCAGCACGGTCGAGGCGATGGCGGGCGCGATGCCGAGATTGTCGCGCGCGACGCGCAGCGCCACCGGCAGCGTCGCCGACGACGATGAGGTCGAGAAGGCGACGGCGAGCGCGTCGACGATGCCGCGGAAGAAGAACTTGAGCGGCATTCCGGCGATACCCCGCACGAGGGCGCTGTGCACGAGCGCGATCTGGATCACCGAGCCGAGCACGACGCAGAGCGCGAGCAGGCCGATGTTGGTGAAGACCGCAAGGCCGTTCGCGGCGATGGCCCCGGCGGTGAGCGCGAACACGCCGAACGGCGTCGCCTCCATGACGACGCGGATCATCTGGAACAGCACGCCCGACGCGGATTGCAGCAGCCCCGCGAGCGGCTTTCCGGCGTCGCCCGCGAGGATCGTGCCGATGCCGAGCAGCAGCGAGAAGAAGATGATCGCGAGCATGTCGCCCGCCGCCAGCGCCTCGAACAGGTTGGTGGGGACGATGCCGACGAGCTGGTCGTAGGTGGACTTCGGCTCGCCGAGCGGGCGCGGCTCGGCGCCGCCGAGATTGGCGCCGATCCCCGGCTCCACGAGGAGCGCGACGACGATGCCGACCGAAACCGCGATGGCGGTCGTGACTGCGAACAGGCCGATGGTGCGGCCGCCGACCGAGCCGAGCCGCTTCGGATCGCCGAGCGACGAGACGCCCGCCGCGATCGTGACGAACACGATCGGCACGACGAGCATCCGGATCAGGCGGATGAAGAGGTCGCCGAGGATCGCGACCGAATCCGTCGCCGAGGGCCAGAGCAGGCCGAAGGCGAGGCCGAGCGCGAGACCGCCGAGCACCCGCTTCCAGAGCGCGATGCGGAACCACGCGCGGATCGGCGTCACGGGCAGGTCCCGGCTTTCGGCACGCGCGGCAGGGCGCGGCCCGCCGCGACGCCGGTGGGGGTGCCGTCCTCGACCGCGACCTTGCCGTTGACGACGACGGCGCGGATGCCCTTCGCGAACAGCGTCGGCTGCGTGTAATCGGCGCGCGGCGCGAATGTCGCGGGATCGAAGGCGATCACGTCCGCGAACGCGCCGGGCTTCAGGTGTCCGCGGCCTTCCAGCGAGAAGGCATCGGCGGGAAGCGCGGTGCTGCGTTCGATGAAATCCCCGAGCGGGATGACCTTCTCCGTCTTCACATATGTATCGTACTTGCGCGCGAACGAGCCGTAGAGGCGCGGATGGCCGGTGGAGGCGTCCGAGCTCGTCATCACCCAAGGCCGCTTCATGAAGGCGGCGATGTCGGCCTCGCTCTGGTTGAACGAGGCGACGCCCACCGGCGCGCGGCGCAGGACGGCGACGGCGGCGTCGACGGGTTCGGCACCGCTTTCCTTCGCGATCTCCTCAAGCGTCCTGCCGACGAGATCGTCCGGCCCGGAGGTGACGAGCAGCGAGGCCGCGCCGCCGCGCCGCCGCAGGTTCTCGCGCATCTCGTCGCGGATGCGGCCCAGCGTTTCGGGTTCGTCGAAGCGCTTCAGCATCGCCGCGCGCCCGCCGTCCTCCGCCCAGCGCGGCAGCAACGACGCCGAGAGCCCGGTGCCGGAGGCCGACCACGGATACTGGTCGGCATGAACGACCTGCCCGGCGGCGCGCGCGGCCTCGATCTTCGCGATGATGGCGGGGGCCTCCCCGTGCACGTCGACGCCGAGCGCCTTGATGTGCGCGATATGGACGGGCGTTCCCGCCTCGCGACCCACCGCGATGGCCTCGTCGATCGCGGCGGCAAGGCCGATCGTGTAGCTCGATTCGTCGCGGATGTGGCTGTCGTAGAGGCCGCCGCGCGCCGCCGCTTCGCTCGCCAGCGCGACCACCTCGTCCCGCTTCGCGAAGCTCTGCGGGGCGTAGAACAGGCCCGTCGAAAGGCCGAGCGCGCCGCCGCACATCGCCGAGGCGACGAGCGCCTTCATTTCGGAAAGCTCTGCCGGGGTCGGTGCGCGGTCGTCCTGCCCGATGACCTTTGTGCGAACGGCGCCGAAACCGACGAACGTGGCGTAGTTGATACCCACAGGGCGGCTCGCGGCGCTGCCCAGAACCTTCGCCGTATCGGGATCGCCGTAGCCGTCGTTGCCGATGAACGCCGTGGTCACGCCCTGCATCAGGAACGGCAGGACGAGCCGCTCGGCGGCGTCGCTGCCGCCGAGTATGGCATCCACGTGCGTGTGCGGGTCGATGAAGCCGGGCGCGACGATCAGGCCCTTGGCGTCGATGACGCGGCCCGCGCCCCCCGGCGCTTTCCTGCCGACGTGGGAGATGCGGTCGCCGGTGATCGCGACGTCGCCGACGAACGGCGCGTCCGTGCCGGTGTAGATGGTGCCGCCCCTGAGGACGAGATCGGCCCCGGCGGCGGGGTATGCTGTCGCCGCAAGGGCTGCGGCCGCCAGCGCGGCGCGCGGAATTCGCTTCAGGTTCCGAACACTCATCCCCGCGCCCCCTCGCCCAAGACCCTTAATGTGCAGGTGCAGCACGGGAAAGGAAAGCGGACGGGCGATTGTTTGGCTTTCCCGGCCCATAACCACGGGCTATGCCGTGCCCCATAGCGACGGCGGCGCGAGGATTCCGTTCGTGCAGGTGACGCCGCCCGCGCGGTCGCTCGCGAGCCAGACGGGGCCGTCGAGATCGGTGAACGCCGCGTCCGCCGCGATGATGAGCGCAGGCGCGATGCCGAGCGACGAGCAGACCATGCAGCCCGTCATCAGCCCCATGCCGCGCGCGCGCGCGGCGTCCGCGAGTTCGAGCGCGGTGGTGAGCCCGCCGGTCTTGTCCAGCTTGATGTTGACGACCTGATATTTCGACATCAGCGCGTCGAGATCGGCGGCGACGTGCGCGGATTCGTCCGCCGCGATCGGCACGGCGGAGCGGAAGCCTTCGAGCGCGGCGTCCTCGGCGGCGGGAAGGGGCTGCTCCAGCAGGTCGACGCGCAGGTCGACGAGCAGGGACTGGAGGCCCTTGACCTCGGCGATCGTCCAGCTCTCGTTCGGGTCGACGATCAGCTTCGGCTTCGGCGCGGCGGCGCGCACGGCGGCGATCTGCGCGGCGGGGTCGTTGCGGTCGACCTTCACCTTGACGAGCGGCACGCCCGCAAGCTTCCGCGCCGCGGCGGCCATGGCTTCGGGCGTGTCGAGGCTGACGGTGAGCGCGGTCGGCGTCGGGCCGACCGGGGGGCGACCGAGCAGGGCGGTGACGCTGGTCCCCGCCTGCTTCGCCTCGAGGTCCCAGAGCGCGCAGTCGACGGCGTTGCGGGCGGCGGACGGCGGCATCAGCGCCATGATCTCCGCGCGTCCGGCGCCCGCTTCGAGCGCGCCGCGCACGCCTTCGATGGCGGCAAGCGCGCTTTCGATCGTCTCGCCGTAGCGGGGATAGGGGACGCCCTCGCCGCGGCCGACGTGGCCGTCCGCGGCGATCTGCACCGTCACCACGTCGGCGGCGGTCTTGACGCCGCGCGAGATGCGGAAGGGTGCGACTAGCGGGAAGCTGTCGCTGCAGGCGCTGAGGGTTCGCATGTGCGCATCCAGTCGATGATCGGTTCCACGCCCATGCGGACGGGATCGACGCAAGGCAAGCCGAAAGCGTCCGCGGTTTCGGCGCAGAGCCGCGTGGCCGCCTCCGGCGTCAGCTTCGCGGTGTTGAGCGCGATGCCGACGGCGCGGACATCGGGGTTGGTGAGGCGCGCGGTGCGGAGGTTCGCCTCTAGGCATTCGGTGAGGCCCGGCAATTGATAGTGCGGCAGGCCGCGCATGTGCGGGCGGTCCGGATCGTGGCAGAGCACGAGCGCGTCGGGCTGCGCGCCGTGCAGGAGCCCGGTGGAGACGCCCGCGAACGAGGGGTGGAACAGCGAGCCCTGGCCCTCGATGAGGTCCCAGCCGTCGTCGTGGCGCGCGGGCGAGAGGTGCTCGATGGCGCCGGAGATGAAGTCCGCCACCACGGCGTCGAGCGGCACGCCGTCTCCGGCGATGAGGATGCCGGTCTGGCCGGTCGCGCGGAAATCGGCGGGAACGCCGCGCGCCTGAAGCGCGCGGGCGAGAAGCAGCGTCGTGTACATCTTGCCCACCGAACAGTCGGTGCCGACGGTGAGCAGCCGCTTGCCCGCGCGGCGCTTGCCGTCGCCGACCGGAAGGTCCGGCGCCGGATCGCGCACGTCGAACAGCGTGAGCCCCTTCGCCTTCGCGGCGGCGACGAGGCGCGGCTCGTCGCGCAGGCGCTGGTGGAGGCCCGACGCGATGTTGAGGCCGGCGTCGAGCGCGGCGAGCGCATCGCGCACGAGGTCCTCGCCGAGCCTGCCGCCCGCGTTGGCGATGCCGAGCACGAGCGTCCTCGCGCCCGCCGCGATGGCCTCCGCGAAGCTCATGCGCGGAAGGCCGAGGGTGAGGCCGCAATCGTCGTGGCGGAACTCGCCGACGCAGTCCTCGCGGCGGAAAACCGCGAGGCCGCGCGAGGTCTTGATCCCGATCTCGTCGTTCGAATGGCCGAGATAGAGGAAATAGGGACTAGGGATCATCGTGCGCCCTTTGCCGTGCAGCGTGTTGCCCGGATGCGATAGACGCGGCGGGCGCCTCCGGCTCATATCAAGCGCCGCGACCCCTATAACGCAGGTCTATAGGGCCTCGATGACCTCGCTCAGAACCTTGAGGAACGCCGTCGCGAGGCCGGACGGCGGGCGGTTCTGGAGGTGCACCGCATGAATGTCGAACGCCAGCGGGGGCTGGATCGGGCGGAAGGCGAGGCCTGGCGCCTTGGCGGCCTCCGCGGTGAAGTTGTCGACGATCGTCATGCCGACGCCCGACTGCACCAGCGCGGCGGCGATGTAGAAGGTGCGCGCCGAGACGATCTCGGTGAGCTCGACGTCCACGCGCTGAAGCTCGGCGGAGAGGAGACGGCCGATGGGGCCGCTCTGGATCGGGCTGATGAACGGCCGGTCCCGCAGCATGTCGAGCGGGATGCGCGGCGGCGCGTCCGGCATGTCCGCCTCGCGGTAGAGGACGACGAGCTCGCCCTCGCCGAGCCAGCGGTGCGAGACGGGCGCGGCGGGCGGCACCTCGTAACTGACGACGATGTCCGTCTCGCGCTCGTAGAGCTTGCGGACCATGTCGTCGTGGTGGACGGTCTGGAGATCGAAGCTGACGCTCCGGTGATCGCCGAGGAAGCGGGCGACGGCTTCCGGCAGCGCGCCGAGGCCGAGCGAGGGCAGGGCGGAGATACGAAGCGTGCCGCCGCGGCCGTGCCGCAGGTTCTGGCTCGCCTGCCGCAGCGAATAGACGCGCGTCTGGATCTCGGCGACCTCGGCGAACAGCGTGTGCGCGTCTTCCGTGGGCACCAGCCCGCCCTTGGCACGCTCGAACAGCGGGAAGCCGAGCAGCGTCTCGGCGTGGCGCAGCACCTTCGTCACCGACGGCTGCGAGACATTGAGCGCGCGCGCCGCCGCGCTGACGGAGCCGTTGCTGTAGACGGCGTGGAAGATCTCGATGTGGCGCAGGTTGATCATGGAGGGCGCATCCTCCCGTCCGCGACGGTTCCCCGTCAATAGCGATTGCAGCGCGGGGGCCGGATCGGGTTTAAGGCGCGGAGCCGGGAACAGTCGGGGACGGGAACGCATGCCGGGAAATCTGGTCGCGATCTTCTACGCACGGCACGCCGGATTCGGCGCGAAGCCCGCGATCGTGTGGAACGACGCGCCGGTCATCGACCATGCGGGCCTGCCCGCGACGGTGGGGCGATACCGCGCGGCGCTCGCGGCGCTCGGCGTCAGGCGCGGCGACCGGGTGATGGTGAAGACCGAGAACTCGCCCGCGTTCGTCTACACCTATCTCGCGGTGCTTGCCTCGGGCGCGATCTTCGTGCCGATGAACGCGGCCTATACGGCGGCGGAGGTCGCGCTGCTGATCGAGGACGCGGAGCCGGCGCTCCTCGTCCACGCCGCGGCGACGCCGGTGCCGGACGAAGCGGCCGCGCCGGTGAAGCGCGCGACGCTGGAGCCGGACGGCACGGGGTCGCTGCCCGATCTTGCACTGTCGCTGGAACCGGATCTGACGATCGAGCCGGTTGCGGCAGATGATCTCGCGGCGATCCTGTTCACCTCGGGCACGACGGGGCGGCCCAAGGGCGCGATGCTGAGCCACGGCAATCTTTCGAGCAACGTCGCGGCGCTGCATGAGGCTTGGCGCTTCTCGCCGGACGATTCGATCCTGCACGCGCTGCCGCTGTTCCACGCGCACGGCCTGTTCGTGGCGCTGCACCTCGCGCTCTACAACGCCTGCACGCTGGTGATGCTGCCGAAATTCAACGCGGCGGAGGTGATCGCGCGGCTGGGGCGGGTGAGCGTGTTCATGGGCGTGCCGACCTATTATGCGCGCCTGCTCGCCGACGCGTCGTTCGACCGCGCGGCCTGCGCGTCCATCCGCCTGTTCGTCAGCGGCTCGGCGCCGCTGCTGCCCTCGGTGTTCGACGCCTTCGCGGCGCGCACCGGGCACCGCATCCTCGAACGCTACGGCATGACCGAGGCGGTGATGATCACGTCGAACCGCTACGAGCAGGCGGGGCGGATCGCGGGCACGGTCGGCTTCCCGCTGCCGGGCGTGTCGCTCAATATCGTGGACGCGGAGCGGCGGCCGCTGCCGCCGGGCGAGGTCGGCGAGATCGAGATCAGGGGGCCGAACCTCTGCGCGGGTTACTGGCGCCGCCCCGAGGCGACGGCGGAGAGCTTCCATGCGGACGGATTCTTCCGCACCGGAGACACCGGCTTCAAGGACGCCGAAGGGCGCGTCAGCATCGTCGGGCGCTCGAAGGACCTCATCATCTCGGGCGGGTTCAACGTCTACCCCGCCGAGGTGGAAATCCCGCTCGCGGAGGTGGAAGGCGTGGTGGACGTGGCCGTGTTCGGCGTGCCGCACCCGGATTTCGGCGAGGCGGTGGTCGCTGCCGTCACGGTCGACCGCGCGGACTTCGATGTCGCGGCGCAGGAGGCCGCCGCCGCGGCGAGCTTCGCGCGCTTCAAGCAGCCGAAGGCGATCCACGTGCTTCCCGAGCTGCCGCGCAACGCGATGGGCAAGATCATGAAATCGGAACTGCGCAAACGCTACGCGGACAGCTTCACGGCGTAGGCGGCGTTTCCACCTCGCAGCGCGTGTAGCGGAGCGGCGGGGCGGCGGCGTCCTCGCCGAATTCCGATCGGGTGAGCGTCTTGCCGTCGTCCGACAGGTCGAGCGTCATCTCGCGCGACCATGTCGTGCCCTCGCCGGTGAAGCTGAACGTGCCGGAGACGCTGCGCGGCGTCCGCGCCGCCGTGTCCGTGAGCGCCGCGCGCGATTCGTAGAAACGAATCTCCCCGGGCGAGACGACGATCAGGCCCTTGGCGTCGCCCCGCGTCGATGTGCAATCGGCGGGGACGAGGCCCCAGCGGCCGCCGAGCGCATCGGGGATGCCGGTCGCCGCCGTGTCGGCCGGCAGCGGCGCAGCCGCGATTTCATCGGACTCGGGCGCCTGTGCGGGACGCTGCTCGCCGCACGCGGCGGCGAGCAGCGGGATTGCGAGCCATGCGAGGCGTTTCATGCTGTCGATCCTCCAGTCGTCGTCCGTCCGGCCTGCAACGATCGGGCACGCAGGAGGTTTCCCGAGAATATTAGTATGCTAAGGGTGTCGTGCCAAAGAGACGACGGGGAGACGACATGGGCCAGCCAGCCGCGCGCATTCCGGGCCGCAACCGCCGATGGATTCTCGCGAACCGACCGCAGACGGAGGTCGAGCGGGACCTGCTGACGTTCGAGGACGCGGCGCTTCCGGAGCCGGGCGAGGGCGAGGTGCTGGTCCGCAACATCTACCTGTCCATCGACCCGACGCACCGCATCTGGATGTCGGACGTCGACCAGTACATGGAGCCGGTCGCGATCGGCGACGTGATGCGGGGCGGCACGCTCGGCGTCGTCGAGGCTTCGCGCGCGAAGGGCCTTGCGGTCGGCGACATCGTGACGGGGCAGGGCGGCTGGCAGGATTACATCGCCATCTCCGGCAAGGCGGTGCGCCGCGTCGTCCCCGGCAACCTTCCGCTCACCGCGTTCATGGGGCCGCTCGGCAACATCGGCGCGACGGCCTATTTCGGACTGTTCGAAGTCGCGCGGCCGCGCCCCGGCGAAACCGTGCTCGTCTCGGCGGCGGCGGGCGCCGTGGGGTCGCTCGTCGGACAGATGGCGAAGATCATGGGGTGCCGCGTCGTGGGCATCGCCGGGTCCGCGGAGAAATGCGCGTGGATCACGGACGATCTCGGGTTCGACGCCGCGATCAATTACCGCGAGGCCGATCTCGTCGGCGCGATCTCGGCGGCGTGCCCGGACGGCGTGGATGTCTATTTCGACAATGTCGGCGGGCGGATTCTGGATGCGGCGCTCACCCTTATCAATCAGGGTGCACGCATCGCCGTGTGCGGCCTCATCTCGACCTACAACGAGATCGAGCAGGGCGGCGGCCCCGCCATGTTCCGCAACGTGCTGATGAAGCGCGCCCGGATCGAGGGCTTCATCGTCAGCGATTACTGGCGCCGCTATCCGGAGGCGTTCGCGGCGATCGGCCACTGGATCGGGAAGGGCCTGCTCAAGTACCGGGTGGATGTCCGCGACGGTCTCAAGAACGCGCCCGAGATCCTGAAGCTGCTGTTCAGCGGCGCGCACGACGGGAAATTGCTGGTGCGCGTTTCCGACGAGCCGCCGTCAGGCTGACGCGTCCTCCGCCTCCATCGCCGCGACGCTGCGGCGGAACGGCGCGCGGCCCCATGTGATGACGAGCGCGGAAGCGGGAAGCGCCGCCGCCGCGACGATGACCATCGACCATGCGAGCGCGTCGTCCCGGCCGAAACCGTAATCGGTGATCGCGGCGACGGCGGTGGGGCCGAGGCCGAAGCCGATGAGGTTCGCGACGAAGAAATAGAGCGCCGTCACCTGCGCGCGGAAGCGGTTCGGTGTGATGATCTGGAGCGCCGCGCCCGCGACGCCGCCGTGCATCGAGGCGATCAGCATGGCGGGTGCAAGGCACAGGAAGGCGAGCGCCGGGCCGGGCATCATCGGCGCGAGGATCAGGAACGGTGCGGCGCCGACCGTGGCGACGAGGATGGTGACGAGATGGCCGTCCTTGCGGCCGCCCTTGAACAGCCTGTCGGCGAGCGCGCCGCCCGCGAGCAGCCCCACGGCGCCGCCTGCCGCGAGGATGATGCCGAACCAGAAACCGGCGGCCGCCGGTTCCATGCCGTGGCTGCGCGCGAAGAAGGTCGGCACCCACGCCATGTAGCCGTAGATGACCAGCGTGAGCAGCGACAGGCCGAGGAAATGCGGGCCGAACGCGGCGCGGTGCCGCCAGACGAAGGCGAAGACCCCGCCGAAGCCCCGGCGTGCCTCGACGCGCGCGCCCTTGCGGGGAGGCTCGCGCACGAGGAGCATGAGCAGCGCCACGGCGAGCCCCGGCAGCGCGGCCATGAAGAACACCAGCCGCCACGGCGACGCGCTCGCGATGCCAGGAAGATCGACAGGCGGTATCTTCGTCGCCATCTCGACGATCAGCCCGCCGAGCATCAGCGCGATGCCCGAGCCGAGCGGCACGCCGATCGAATAGACGGCGACGGCGCGGCCGAGCTTGTCTTTCCGGAAATAATCCGAGAGCAGCGAATAGGCGGCGGGCGACAGCGTCGCCTCGCCGATGCCGACCCCGACGCGGGCGAGGAACAGCGAGAGATAATTGGGGGCGAGCCCGCAGGCCGCGGTCATCGCGCTCCAGCCCGTGATTCCCGCCGTGATCAGCCGCCGCCGGTTGCCGCGGTCCGCGATGTAGCCGAGCGGGATGCCCGCCACCGTGTAGAGCACCGCGAAGGCGAAGCCGACGAGCAGGCTCATCTCCGTGTCCGAAATCCCGAGATCGGCGCGGATCGGGCCGACGAGCAGCGTCAGGATCATCCGGTCGATGAACGAGCAGGTGTAGGCGAGCAGCAGTACGACGACGACGAACCAGGCATAGGCCTCGGACGGGTCCTCATGCGCTGCGGCGTTCGGCTCGGCGGCTGCGGACACGGCTCAGAGCAGTTCGTGGATGTCGTAGTCGACGCCGTCCGGCGTGCGTGTGCCGATGCCCGCCGCGACGATGCCGTTCAGCCAGAAGTAGCGCGGGTCGGCAGTTTCGAAGAGCGGCGTGATGCGGAAGTAATAGTGCGCGGGATCGAGCGCCTTCAGCGCTTCGGGATCGCGGAACGCGGGCAGCACCGCGGACGGGATCACCAGCCGCCCCTGATAGGCGACGTAGATGCGCGCGCCGTCGTGCGTCTTCCACAGCGAGCGCACGTCGAGCAGCGTGAGCCCGTCGCCTTCGGGGTTCGTGCCGAGCTCCGACCAGTCGCCGCCGCCCGGCTCGACCGTGCCGCGCAGCCGCTCGCCCCCGATGCTGCCGCCCGCGATATGGCTGACGCGGCGGTTGCGCCACGGCGAGGCGCCGACCGCGATGGGCGCCCCGGCTTCCAGTGTGATCGAAACGCGGCAAAGCGGCCGGCTGCTGAGCGCCATTGATCGTCTCCCCGTGGACGGTTTTGAAAAATCCTTAGACATCTAATTACATTCGTGCGATTTTAGCGCAATACGGCTTCAAAGAACGGTCGAAAATCAGGGAGGAGTTATCATGGCGATTCGTCGATTCATGCAGGCTGTTTCGTGTCTGGCGCTCAGCGCGGGCGGAGGCGCTGCCATGGCGCAGGAACAGGCCGCGACATCCACGCAGGGTCTTGAGGAAATCGTCGTCACCGCGCAGCGGGTCGCGCAGAACCTGCAGGACGTGCCGATCGCGGTCAGCGCCTTTTCGGCGGCGCAGCTTCGCGATGCGCGGATCGAATCTGTGCGCGACCTCGCGCAATACACGCCCGGCCTCACGTCGAGCGAGGTGAACCCCGGCGAGCCCAATTTCGCGATCCGCGGCATCGGCACGGAAGGCATCAATTCGAACGCCGGCGGCGACGCCTCGGTGGTGATGTTCGTGGACGGCGTCTACATCGGGCGCGGCGGCGGATCGAACCTCAATCTCTACGATCTCGAACGCGTCGAGGTGCTGCGCGGCCCGCAGGGCACGCTGTTCGGCAAGAACGTCGTCGGCGGCGCGATCAGCCTCGTCAGCCGCAAGCCGGATTTCACGGAGACCTTCGTCGGCGGATCGGTGACGTACGGCAATTACGACCGGCTGGAACTGCTCGGGCGATTCAATTACGCGCTGTCGGACGTCGCGGCGGTCTCGGGCGCGTTCACGACGATCGACCGCGACGGCTACACGCGGAACGCGACGACCGGAAACCGCGTCGACGACGAGAACCTCTGGGGCGGCCGCCTCTCGGTCCGGCTCGCGCCGGGCGACGGTGTCGATATTCTGCTGAGCGGCGATTACACGAAGCAGGATACGCTGGGGCAGCCGCGCGATAACGTCTGCAACGCGGCGCTTGACGGCGGCATCCACTGCGCCGGCGTCGACCCCGATCCGCGCGTGGTGAACGCCGTCGACGACGGGTTCCTGAGGCGCGAGGTGGGCGGCGTTTCCGCCACCGTCACGCTCGACAGCCCGATGGGCGAGATCACCTCGATCACCGCGTGGCGCAAGGCGGACTACAGCCACCGCGACGCCTTCTTCAGCAACCCCATTAATCCGCCCGCGCAGATCGAATCGATCAACGAGAACATCGAGACGTCGGAGCAGTTCAGCCAGGAATTGCGGCTTGCGTTCAAGACCCTCGAGAATCGCCTGAGCGGCGTCGTCGGCCTCTATTTCCTGACCGAGAACGTCGAGCGCAACGAGATCCTCGAACAGTCGTTTCCCGTCCCGGCGTCGCAGGGCGTGGGGTCGTTTCCGCAGGACGTGGACTCGGACAGTTTCGCGCTGTTCGGGCAGGCGAGCCTCGCCGTCACCGATCGCCTGACGCTGACGGTCGGCGCGCGCATGACGTGGGAATCGAAGCGCGCGCATCTGCAAGGCATCCTTGTCGAGGGGCCGGGCCTGCCGCCGCCGCTCAGCGTGCCCTACGACGTGCGGGCGCGCGAAAGCTGGCGGGCGTTCACGCCGCGCTTCGCGGTCGACTATCACGTCAGCGACAACGTGATGATCTATGCGAGCGCCGCGCGCGGCTTCAAGAGCGGCGGCTTCCAGGGCACGGCGGGAACCGGCGGAAGCGCCGCCACGCCCTACGACCCCGAATTCGCGTGGAACTACGAGGCCGGCTTCAAGTCGCGCTTCCTCGACAACCGCGTGCAGCTGAACGTCGCCGCGTTCCACACCGACTACACCGATCTCCAGGTCTCGCAGCTCGTGCCGCTGTGCTGCGTCGTGATCGGCAATGCCGCGACGGCGAAGATCGACGGCGTCGAGGCCGAGTTCGTCGCACAGCTCTTCGAAGGCTTCCGCATCGACGCGAGCTACAGCTGGCTCGACGCCGAGTTCTCGAGCTTCGCGGACGGCGCCACCGCCGACTACACCGGCAATCGCCTGCCGCGCGCGCCCAAGCACCAGATCGGGCTCGCCGGGCAATACGAGGTGCCGGTGACGGACAGCGTCAACCTGTTCGGGCGCGTCGGCTGGTCCTACCGCTCGAAGATCTTCTTCGAAGCGTCGAACACGCCGCTCGAGATCCAGAAATCCTACGGGATGCTCGACGGACGGCTCGCCGTGCGCTCGGCGGACGACCGCTGGGAAGTCGCCGTGTGGGGCATGAACCTCACCGACAAGCTGGTGAAGAACCACATCGTCGCGTTCGCGCCCTACGCGCAGCAGCTCAACACGTATCAGCCGCCGCGCACCTACGGCGTGACGGTGTCGTTCCAGTTCTGAGGCCGACGGCGGCGCAGACGCGGCCTCAGTTCTGCGCGAGGATGCAGGGCATCATCGCCATGCGACCGCGCGCGAAGCGGAAGCCGTGCTGCGGCGCCGTCGTGCGCTCCAGCGTCATGCGTGTCAAACGGCGTTCAAAAGGGACCCCGATCGGCGTCGAAGAGGGACCCCCTTTTCGGATAATATGATGCTGGTTTGTTGAAGATGGCCTTGCGCTGCGTGCGGCGGAGGGCGGGCGTAGCCCGACCGGAGGCGCGCGCAGCGCAAGATAGATTTTTGAAGGCGCCGAAGGTGGCTGTCAGCTGCGGTTTTTGAAGCGCCAGCTGTCGTTGCCCGTCTCGACGATATCGCAGTGGTGGGTGACGCGGTCGAGCAGCGCCGTGGTCATCTTGGGATCGCCGAACACGGTCGGCCATTCGCCGAAGGCGAGGTTCGTGGTGATGATGACGCTGGTCCGCTCATAAAGCTTGCTGATGAGGTGGAACAGCAACTGCCCTCCCGAGCGGGCGAACGGCAGATAACCGAGCTCGTCGAGCACGATCAGGTCGAGCCGCGACAGCTGCGCCGCCAGGGTCCCGCCTTTGCCGATCCGGGTCTCCTCTTCGAGGCGTGTCACCAGATCGACGGTGTTGAAGTAGCGGGCGCGAGCGCCCCTTCGCACGACATTGGCGGTGATCGCGATGGCGAGGTGGGTCTTGCCTGTCCCCGTGCCGCCGACCAGCACGATATTGCGGCGAGGCGGGAGGAAGGAGCCATCGTGAAGGGAGCGGATCATCTCCTCATTGATCGGTGTGCCCTCGAAGCTGAACCGCTCCAGGTCCTTCACCACGGGCAGCCTCGCAGCCGTCATCCGATAGCGGATGGAGGCTGCATCCCGGTGGGTCGCCTCAGCACGGAGCAGGTCGGTCAGTATCTCCATGGTGGTGCGCTTGCGCTGGAGGCCGGTGGTGACCGCCTCGTCGAACGCCGCCGCCATGCCCTTGAGTCCGAGGCCGCGCATCGTGTCGATCATATCATGCCGCTGCATCATAGCCTCGCAGCAGATCATAGCGGGCACAGTCGGCGAGCGGAGGATGCTGCAGCATCCGGTCTTCCGAAGTGACGATGCTGTGGGGTGTCGCCGGCTCGCGGCGCCGGGAGAGGATGTTGAGGATCAGCTCGTCGCTGGCCGTTCCGTTCGCCAACGCTTCGCGCACGGCAGCCTCTACCGGCTCCAGGCCATCGGTGAGCACCGCCGAGAGGACCCGCACGAACCTGCGATCGGCCTCGTCCCCGGTGCCGAGCCTTCGCCGTAATCGGTGCAGGGCGGGCGGCAGATCCCAGTCCTGGAACGGTGCGCCGTTACGCAGCGCGCCGGGCTTGTGCGCGAGGACCGGCAGATAATGCCAGGGATCGTATATCGTGCGGTTCCGACCGAAGTGGCGCTCATGCTCCCCGACGATCGCATCGCCGCAGCGTATGACGATGCGATCGGCATAGGAGCGCACCTGAACGGTCCGGCGTGCGGCCGTCGACATGACCGAGTAGCGGTTGCGATCGAAGCTGATGAGGCAGGTGCCGGTGACGGCATGCTCGCTCTCATGGAAGCCGTCGAACGGTGCCAGGATCGGCTGCAGGGCCGGTCGCTCCATATCCAGCGCCTCGGCGACGGTAATATCCCCGCGTTCGGGATGGGCATGATGCTCGGCCCAGCGCCGGCACTCGGCCTCCAGCCACCCGTTGAGCTCGGCCAGGCTGGCGAACCGGAGTCGCGGCTGGAAGAAGCGGCCTCGGATCGTCTGGACCTGCTGCTCGACCTGGCCCTTCTCCCATCCCGCCGCCGGCGAGCAGGCGGTCGGCTCGACCATGTAATGATCGGTCATGATCAGGAAGCGGCGGTTGAACACACGCTCCTTGCCGGTGAACACGGCCGTCACCGCCGTCTTCATATTATCGTAGATACCGCGTCGCGGCACACCGCCGAAGAACGCGAACGCCCGGGCATGGGCATCGAACAGCATCTCCTGGCCCTCGCGCGGATAGGCTCGGACATAGGGTGCGCGCGAGTCGCAGAGACGCATATGCGCCACCTTCACCCGCATCGGCTTGCCGGCGATCTCCACATCCTCGTGGCTCCAGTCGAACTGGTAGGCCTCACCCGGCTGGAAGGTCATCGGGATGAACGCCGGTGCGCCTTCGCCAGCATCCTTCCGCCGCGCAGCACGCCAGCGCGCCGCATAGCGGCGCACCGCATCATAGGATCCATCGAACCCCTCGCGCACCAGCAGGTCATGGATACGCGTCATCCGTAGCCGATCGCGGCGGCCGCGACCTTCGTTCTCCTCAAGCAGCGCATCGAGACGATCCTGATAAGGACCGATCCGCGGCAGCGGCTGGACTTTGCGCTGATAGTTGAACGCCGCCTCCGGCGACCGGATCGCTTTGCGGACGACCTTCCGCGACAAACGAAGGTCACGAGCGATCGCCTTGATCGCCTTACCCGCTGCATGCTCACGCCGAATCCGAACCACTGTCTCCACGATCAACATCCCGTTCTCGCCAACTGATCAAAACCAGTCGGCCGACTAAATCCCCGGGATGAAGGGGTCCTTTTTGCACGCCGATCACCCCACGAAGGGGGTGCCTATTGCACGCTGATCCTCAGTCATGCGGCCGTTGGTGTAGGTCTCGGCCGCGCCCGCGTCGCCCGCGAGCCGCGGGAGTTCGACTTCGCTGCCGTCCTCCAGCACCACCTGCGCCTTGCCCTCCGCCAGCCGCACGCGCAGCTGCTCCGCGCCGCAGCGCATCACGATGTGCGAGGGAACGGGCATCGGCATGGCGGGGCTCCCGGCATCGCTGTTTTCACTCCCGGCCTTCCCGGCCGATGCGAAACGCAGCGTGCGCCCGTCCTTGCCGGTGACGGTCAGCCTGCCGTCGCTGCCCACCGTTGCCGTGGCGGCGGCCTCCAGCACGTCGCGGAAGGTCCCTTCCTGCGCCATCACCGCTTCGGGGCACGCCATCATCGTGCCGATCATCGGGGGATGCACCGTGAGCGCCGTGCCGCTCAGCTCGTAGCGCGCCGAAAAGCCGTTGCACCCCGAACGGCCGCTCGCACGCCCGTCCGCGCCCAGCACCAGCTGGAACCGCGCGCCGGGCGCAGGCGCCTCTCCCGCAACCGCTTCCGCCGCCCACACCGTATCGACGAGGGCAGGTGCCGCGGGCGCGGATGCCGCCGATCCCGTCGTTTCCTGCTCCGACGAGCCCGCCGCGCAGCCCGCCATCGCCACGACGGTCACGATGCCCAGGCTACGCTTCATCACGGCTCTCCCACAGCTCTCCGCGCGTTTCGCGGCTGAAAACCGAAAGATAGCCCCTTTCACGCGGCTGCGGGAGACGGCATTTGCAATGAGGGGCTGGACGAACCCCCGCGATGGGCGGTAAGGCGCTCCGCCAGCGATGCGGAGCGGTGGCCGAGTGGTCGAAGGCGCTCGCCTGGAAAGTGAGTATACGGCAAAACCGTATCGAGGGTTCGAATCCCTCCCGCTCCGCCAAATTCAGTTGATTTTATTGAACAATTCTTCTCTTGATGGGGCGGTTCCCCTAATGGAACCCCGATAACCTGCACGCTTAAGCTCGATGCTATCGGTCGAAGTAGTTATCCAAAGAGCGTTCCGATCCAATAAGCGATTCCAGCGAGCGCAAGTTGCCCCGCACAATATATTACGAGCATCAAGGGAAAGATCGTAAGCGAACCTCTTTCGTTTGCTCTCATCACAATTTCGTAATGAGGCCCATTTGAAAGAGCCAGTGAACCGGCGAGAAACACCGGAATAAGTGCCCACCAGAATGAAAAGGCGCCCATACCTGCGGCTACCGCCACTCCGATCATTACAAATTTGGAAAAGTATCCAAGCATATCCATCCCCCCGATAAGACCTAGCCTAGCCAGCGGTTGATAAATCGCAACAGGTGCGCGGACCTCACTCTCGCACAAACTGAGCCATACCCCGCAGATACCGCACCGCCGCCATGGTCTCCGCCGACCGGCCGCCGTGCTTCCATGCGTTCCTGTTACCCTTCGGCGCGCCGGGGTTCGTTCCACCGTGCATCCGGCACCGCTTCTTTCCCTTCAAAGCCGGTGACTGGCAGGGAGAACCCTTGCGGGTCCGGGCAAGGCAGCGCGGCGCACTCGACAAGCGTTCCGGCTGCATGGGATTGTCCGTCTGATTTTCCATTTTCACCCCCCGTCACCACGGCATCGGTCACGATGGCCTGCCCGCCCCGGTTATCGACATGAATATGCTTCACGACCTGTTCGCCCCCGCGACGAAGCCGTGCGAGCGTTTCCATTTGGCCCTGAGACGTACGCAGCAGCTTCGCGGCGAGATTGCCGAATATCTGAGCGGTCGGCAGCCATTCCGCCGACCCAAGCTGGCTGAGTGCCCGGATCGCGGCATCGTGCGTGACATACATTTGCACCAGCAACAGTGTCTCGGCCTGATTTTGCGGCGCCATGCTCTCGATGAACGAAAGCGCCGCGTTGTAGCGCCCTGTGTTGTCCGTTCCAACTGATCCCATATATCTCAGCAGTTCGTTGGCGCGTGCGTTCACCGGCTCCATGCTGGTGGCCGCGAATGCCTTTTGCAGCTTGAGAATGCCGAGCGCTTCGCACTTCCCGTCCATGTCGATCATTATGCCGCCGTCCGGCTTGCGGGTCAGCTTCACTTTGACCGGCTGGCGCTCTTTGCGTTGAGCCACGGCAATTTCCGCCAGTTCGGTTTGCTGTTGCTTCGTCAGTTCGTTCCAACCCGGAATGCTGTCGCTGAGCGTGGCCTTGGCTTCTTCGGCCGTTCCCGATTCCGGCACGGCGACGACGATGGTTTCCTGTTTGGCTTTCCCGGTCGCTTTCCGGCTAATTCGTCTCGTCGTGCTCGTCATGCCGTCATCACCTTCATTGTCGATTGTCGTATGTTCACCCCCTCAACTCCCTCAACCCCCTCAATCTTCACCGCTGCCTCCCTGCCAGTTTGAGGACTTTGAGTGGTTTGAGGGGGTAGTAAGGGCATATTTCCCGTAATTGGGCTGGTGCACGCGGCCTTCGTCGATCAGGCGCTTCAGCAGATACCGAGTTGCGTCCTTCCGTTTCCCGACCGCACCGGCGATGGCTGCAAGCGTAAGCGGTTCGCCGTTCGCATCCGCAAGCGCATCAAGCATTTCCTGCCGTTCCGTCGTCTTGGCGATCTCCCCGGCATCGCCCTTGACGATCCAGCCGCCGGTGAGCCGGTCCCGCTCCATGGCCTTCTCATAACCTTCAAGGTCGCGTCCCTGCGCTGCCAGCTTCACGCCCTCGCCATGCCGCGCCAGCACCATGAGCGTGTCGAAAATCCCGGTCAGGCCGTGCGTGCCGCTGATCGTGTCGAATATGTCGTCAGCATCCATCTTGCGGACATGATGCACGACAATGACGGCAAGGCCGGGTCTGCGCTTCGTGAACTCCAAGAGCGGCGCGGCGCTGGTGGCATCCTCGTCATAGGCCGAGCCATTTCCGGCCGTCACGGGCTTGATAGCCCGCCACGTATCCAGAATGATGAGCCTGGCTTTCGGGTGTGCGTCGCACCATTCCTCCATTTGCTCTATGCAGCCGTCGCCGATGCGCGGCCACTCCGTCGCGAAATGAATGCGGCCGGAAACATCGCCGCCCCACGGGTGCATCATGTGGAGCCGGGAATGCAGGCGGCGGGGACTGTCTTCTAAAGCGCAATAAAGAACGTCGCCGGGGTCGAACGCCTCCACCCCAAACGCCTTGCCTTCGCCCCCGGCGACGGCTTCGCTGAGTTGGAGCGACAGGAACGACTTGCCGAGTTTAGGCTTGCCCGCAAGGATCGCCAGACCTTCCGGCACAAGGCGGGGAACAGCCCATGCGACCGGCGGGAACTCCATTGCGGCGAGCACGTCGGCGCGGATCGTCGCGAAGCTGGTGCGCGGCGCGAAATGCTCCACAGCCGCACCATAGACGCCAGAGTCAGCCATGGGCCGCCTCCCGTGCCAGATCATTGAAGTCGCCGCGTGGCGGTATCTGCACGAACCCTTCGCGACCATGTGCGGCGTATCGTGCGGCAACCTCGCGTGCGGCCCTCAGTCCGGCGTCATCGGCATCCGCAAACACAGTCAGCGCCTCGATGCCGTCGAGTATCGGGAACGTGGCAATGCACCCGGATGAACCGATGGCCCAAATCGGTGCCCAGCCGGTATTCAGCACCGACAAGGCCGTCTCGATGCCCTCGGCAATACCAAGTCCCATTGTGACCTCGGCGGCTTTTGAAAGCATGATGGCCGCGCCGCCGGAACGGCCAAGCATCTTCTTGCCGATCTTGCCGCCATCCGGGGTCAGCGCCGTTCGGTGGATGCCGCAGGGCTCGCCGGTCACGATGTCGCGGAACAGGGCGATCATGCACGGGTGCACCGTACCCCCGCCAAACGGACATGCAGGGTGGAACCGGATGACGCGGTTCGGCTCGTCATCGAGAAGCGCAAGGCGGCGGCTGGCAAGGTATGTCGCCACCAGCGTTCCGGCCGGATCGGTGGCATTGGCCCATAGTCGCAGCGCCAACGCGATCCGCTTTTCCCGGCTGGCCTGCACCGCCGCGTCGCGGGCATCATTGGAAACAATGCGCTTCACGAGTCGGCCGGCGCCGTCATTCGGATCAGGCGCAATGCCGAGATAGTCGAACGCACCCCGATTGTCCGTGCCGGTCATGGCGCGGATCAGAGACAGGACGCCGCCCCCTGTGCCGGATTCATGATCGAACCAGCGGCCGCGCTTCACGTCCACAGACAGGGAACCTCTCCGGCCGTATCGCCAATTCTCGGCAGTCGATAGCGTCCGGTTCGGCTGTCCCAGCAGCTTCGTGGCGGTGTCGGCCATGTATGATGCAAGTTCGCTCATGCCGAGCCTCCACCGAAAGCGAACGCTGCGATCATTGCAGCCAGTTCCGGCCGAACATGATGCGCTGCGATCAGGAATTGCGCCTGCAACGCTGGAGGGTTAGAAGTGTCACGGAACCAGCCGCCACAGCTATTCCGCGACGCCCCGCCACCGTGCGGGGTTTCGCTTTTCTGGGTCACGGCTCACGCCTCCCCGGCGATCAGGGCGTGAAGGGATTCGGCCGGGATGATTGTGCGACCGCCTATCCGGACAGCACGCAGGCGACCGGAAGCAATGTGATTATAGATCGATGTTCGCCCTAGACTGGATGCCTGTGCAGCTTCCTTGATGCTGTAGGCGATCTTGGTTGGGTCATTTCTGGTGGACTGCATTTCTTTGGCCCCACTTTTGCAGAGGCGGAGTGCCTTCGCTTCGTGGGGAGACCAATTAGAACGGATTTGGCCGACCTTGAACCGGGGGAATGCGGC